>NZ_JAWOQP010000004.1:0-290075 GCF_033337375.1 Vibrio sp. YT-17 | reverse complement strand
TGGTGATTTCTCCAATTGATTTTCCGGTGTAGCGGTTTCCGACGTCTCGGAAAACCAAGTAGTTCTCTCAAAGTTACTTTTATTAACGGCGCATGCCCTGTTTTCTTTAGAGAAAATTTTAGATTTTTTTGAAAATAATTCGTTTGGAGGGGTAATCGTGACAAAGCGGATAAAAAAGCAAAAAAACTTTCATTTTTCGCTAAAGCTTCTTTTCGAATTGTCGATACAGGCAGGTTTTGCGTTAAATTCGGGCAAGGCCATTCATCAGCCAAGCAAGGTCAATGCTAGGTTTGGCGCTTGTTTTGCTTGCGCCAGAATAGAAGTACTGACCTGTTGTAAAATCTGCTGCTTCACCATTTGCGTGGTTTCTTTCGCGTAGTCAGTGTCTTGGATACGACTGTTGGAAGCAGCTAAGTTTTCGTGGATGTTATCGAGATTATTGATCGCGTGATTAAAGCGGTTTTGATACGCGCCTAACTCCGCACGACTGCCATCTACCGTTTTCAAAGCATCATCTAAAATGCCGACCGCCATCTGAGCGCCACCGACCGTGCTAATATCAATACTATCTACCGTTCTATTTACGGTGACATACTTGCCAAGTTCTAACTCATCAGCCAGGCCACCACTGAAGGTTGGTCCAGGGTATTTTATGGCGTCCTTGTGGGACATGAGTAACTGCAGTTGCCCCTCCTCATTAACAGACGCTTTCACTTTATCGGTTTGCCCATTAATGTAAGTCGCGAGTTCTTCTATATCGTCGCCAGCTTTAGCTTCAATACGGATCTCCTGCTCTTCAAAATTGTTATCACGGTAGCTGATAACAATTTCATTATTTCCGTTTTGAACCGTCCAATCTGAACTGACTCTTTGATATGAGCTCATTGAAAAGCTACCTAAAGATTCCGGCTGCATGGTCCGCAGGCCAATTTGTACCGCTTCACCAGCCGTTGCTCCGATTTGAAAAGACGATGTACCGAATGTGCCATTCAGCAATTTACGTCCGCCAAAGGAGGTCGTTTCTGCAATACGACTTAACTCATCATTTAAAGCAGAAACTTCTTCTTGCAGTGCAGTGCGCTCCGCTTTGCTGTTTGAACCATTGGCTGACTGTAGCGACAAATCACGCATACGTTGCATGATATTGGTCACTTCATTCATCGCCCCTTCGGCGGTTTGCATTATAGAAATGCCGTCATTCGCGTTACGTACCGCGACATCCAAACCACGCATTTGCGATTGTAGACGGTTGGAGATTTGCAGACCCGCCGCGTCATCTTTTGCGCTGTTAATACGTTTCCCTGAAGACAAACGCTCCATGGATTGGTTCAGCATGTCAGTTGCACTGGTCAAATGACGCTGTGCGACAAGTGCTGCAACATTGGTATTAACGGTGATCGCCACGAATAAAGAGTCCTAAAATTAAGGCTTTGAGTACTTATCGACCAAGTAACAGAAAAGTTTAGTGTTTTTTGAAAAGAGATTGGAATAGAAATAGAAAACAAAAGCCCTCCATTGGAGGGCTTAAGAAATGAAGTCTGAGAACTTACTTGATGGCTAGCTCCGCGAGCATTTCTTGCGAAGGCGCGAAAAAGTAAGCACCTGTTACCGCTTTTGTGAAACGAAGCATTTGGTCTGTTTTACCATCTGTTACGCCGTACATACTTTCTAGCATCACTTTAATGTTATGAAGTGTATTGCAGTAAGAAATGAACAACAGACCGTGAGCACCGGTCACCATCCCGTATGGTAAGCTGTGGCGAACAATCTTCAAACCTTTACCTTCTTCTTTGATATCAACGCGACCAACGTGTGATGCAGCAGGAACGTCTTCTAGCTCGATAGAGTCTGGCTTGGTACGACCAATCACTTTTTCTTGCGCTTTGACATTCAATCGATTCCAAGCGGCAAGGTTATGTTCAAAGCGCTGAGCCATAACATAACTGCCTCCAGCAAATGGGCCCTCTTTTACTAGAGCCACATCAGCGCGAGCCTCCCCTTTTGGGTTTTCTGTGCCATCAATGAAGTCTGTCATATCACGAGCATCAAGGTAACGGTACCCATATGTTTCGTCCACAATGGTGACATCTTGTGCCGTCTCTTCTAGGAACTTACGCAACACGTAAAAATGCAAGTCGTGACGAGTCGAGTGACAGTGAATCAGTACATCTACGTCTGTTGCTGGAGCAACGATGTCACCTTCGCCAAGTTGAGTAAAATCAATAAGCTCTTCTGGCGCGTCTACATTAAGGTGTTCCCAAAACGATTTTGTGAATGCGATAGAAAGCGTCAGCGCTGCACCCGGCTGGGTAATGTTTAACTCTTCCACCAACTTTGGCAGTGCTTTCAGTTTTTCTAATACGTTTTCACGGTTTTGGTTCACTTTGAGTTGAGTGTACAGTGCAAATGGCCCGGCTTCTGGCACGATCGCCGTTTGAGCTTGTGACATTGAGGTTTCCTCTATTACTTTGCCCCAGAGTGGGAAGTTATTGTTTTTAATTCTTTGAATGCTGCTGTTCATCGTGCGCCAATTGTGGCACATGAAAACAGTCTTTTACCCATCTTCCATTTAGAAGATAGATCATAAACCAAGCTAATAAGGTAATGGTAAGGGCGTTTGCCCAATTAAACACTCCATGTTCTAGGTACACATGATACATGGTCTGAGCAAGTTGAATACCGCACAAGATCAAAGTGATCTCTCGACCATAGCGAGTAATTCTGTTTACCCATCCTCTGTCGGGATGACGAAGCCCCATTAACCACATAAGAAGCAAACTTGGAATGCCCATCGCCAAACCTAAATACAACGTACTTGAATCTGGGTAAACAATAGCGAGTAGCTTACTGCCACTATCACGACTTACACCAGCCATGGCAAACACCACCCATGAACGCACAAGAAACATCCATCCCACCCATAAAATGATCGGCGCCTTTAAAAATCCATGAGCGTCATATTGGTCAAACGAATAGCGCACAACATCTTCTTCTTTATGTGATAAAAACGTCACTTTAACCTATCGTTTCAGAGTTGCAAGCCAACAAAGATGAGAACTGAAGTTCATTTCAGCACCTTACACAGGTAAACTAAACAAAGATTTACAGCGACGTTGATGAGAAACATGAAAAAAAGAACTCCTGCCACCCCTGTGCCTTCTCAAGAAACACAAGCCGAAGCGATGAGAATTGCTAAATCCACGCAAAAGCCCGGCCAAACCAAAGAGCAAACCAAGCTCATCGCTCAAGGTATCGAAAAAGGCATCGCGCAATATAAGAAACAACAAAAAGAGCGCAACCGCCAAGCCGATAAAGCGAAGAAAAAACAGCAACGTGAAAAACAACGTCAGCATGAAGAGATTATCGAACAAGACAATATCACCGACGATGCGCCAAACCATTCATCAAGCAAACTGCCTTGGACACTACTTGTTCTGAGCTGGATTGGCTTTGCTGCTTACATAGTATTGGGGAAATAGCTAATGAAACGCCTGTTACTTGGACTTTTTGTCGTGCTTCTAACGGGTTGCACGATGCCTTCTCACCTTACTCATGCTCAAAGTCAAGATGTTCATATTCGCATTGACGCGCAATTCGACCCTGAGCGATGCGAATACAAAGGCGAAGTCACCGGAAGTGAAGGCCATTGGTATAACTACATTTTCATGACTAATGACGCGATGATGCAAGGCGCGATGAACGATTTAAAAAACAATGCAGCGGCTATCGATGCGGACACCGTTTTTATGGTTTCCCCACAAGATTTTATCACTTCATTTAGCGTACTGGGTTCCGCCTACCGCTGCAATGGATGAGGCCTGAATATGAAAAAAGCCAGCAATTGCTGGCTTATGCACGAAATCCAAGACTGCTAGCGATATCTCTCTCCCGCTCTAGAACCCATTGGCTATCAAAAGGCCCCCAATCTGAAAGTTGATAATAGCCGTCATTATGACGTCGGCCATCTTGAACGAATATGAGTTCAATGCCGATCCCAGGTAACGCCTTGAGTACATCTTGAATAGTACGACGAGGCCACCCCGTTTTTTCGATCAACTTTGGCACATTCGGCCTTTCTAGGTTTTCCACCAACAAGGCCAAATATAGCCGCCTTGCAAAAACAGGACTCAATTCCATTGACACCTCCTAAAATTGTGCTGATTCATTATTTCGTTTTTGCTCAGCGAGGTGTTGCGTTTGATCAATAACTCGACTTTTCCATTTGATTTAGACGAATTTTTATTCGATTTATAGCGCATTCATCGTAAATAAGTTATGTGACATTAGTTATCTCAATCTATCTGAAAATATTTTCCACCGCATTTTGTCAGTTTGATTGCTTCTTGATAGGATGCTTTAACAGCCCAAATCACTTAAGTGCGTCTTAACCGCGCCAGTGAAAAATAGAACAAAGAAAAAGGAAAGACTATGTCGATTACCATGTTTGGTATTCCCAACTGCGATACGATCAAAAAAGCCAAGAAATGGTTAGAAGCCGAGGATATTGCTTACGACTTCCATGACTACCGTAAGCAAGGCATTGATGCAGAAATGGTAAGTGAATTTTGTCGCGCTTTAGGTTGGGAACAGGTGCTCAATAAACGTGGCACAACCTACCGCCAATTAGCGCAAGAGCAGAAAGACACACTTAACGAGGAAAACGCCATCGCTCTTTTGGTAGAAAACCCTGCGATGATTAAACGCCCAATTTTAAAAGTGAATGATCAACTTCATATCGGTTTTAAAGCTGATCAATACGCTAGCATTTTCAACTCTTAAATAAAGGAATACTCAAGGATGACAGACAGTCCAGTATTGGCACTTGCTAAAGATCTGATCAGTAGACAGTCCGTAACGCCGGAAGACGCAGGTTGTCAGGATTTGATGATCGAGCGCTTAAAAGCACTCGGGTTTGAAATTGAAGTGATGGTATTTGAAGACACCACGAACTTCTGGGCTCGACGTGGTTCAGAAGCGCCGCTATTTGCGTTTGCTGGCCACACCGATGTGGTACCAGCTGGCAAATTGGAACACTGGAATACACATCCGTTTGAACCGACCATTATTGATGGTTACTTGCATGGCCGCGGCGCAGCTGACATGAAAGGGTCACTCGCCGCTATGGTTGTTGCAGTTGAACGCTTTATCGCCGAAAACCCAGATCACAAAGGCTCAATTGGCTTCTTAATTACGTCGGATGAAGAAGGGCCATTTATCAACGGTACCGTTCGTGTTGTAGAAACGTTGATGGAACGTGGTGAGAACATCGATATGTGTATTGTTGGTGAACCATCCAGCACCGAAGTGGTTGGCGATGTAGTGAAAAATGGACGCCGTGGATCCATCACTGGTGATTTAACGGTAAAAGGAACACAAGGCCACGTGGCCTACCCTCACCTAGCCAGCAATCCAGTGCATGAGTCTCTACTCGCGATTCATGAACTCGCGACGACAGAATGGGACAAAGGGAATGATTACTTCCCACCGACCAGTTTCCAGATCCCGAATGTATCGGCTGGCACTGGTGCGTCTAACGTTATTCCTGGCGAGTTCCATGTTCAGTTCAACCTACGTTTTAGTACTGAGCTTAACAATGACGCAATTGTTCAGCGTGTTACCGAAACATTGGACAAGCATGAGCTGGACTACGACCTAAAATGGACATTCAACGGTGACCCATTCCTGACCGATACGGGCGCACTGCTAGACGCGGTTGTAGCTGCAGTGGCCGAAGTCAATGATACGAAGCCAGCGCTACTTACAACTGGCGGTACGTCTGATGGTCGTTTTATTGCTCGAATGGGAGGTCAAGTCGTAGAGTTAGGTCCTGTTAACGCTACGATTCATAAAGTGAACGAGTGTGTGAAAGTCGACGATCTTGAAAAGTTGACGGACATGTACGAAAACACGTTGAAACACCTATTGGCGAAATAATCAGCGAGAACACAATGACACCAGAGCAACTCACCGGAATCACTGATTCTCATCTTCAATCCACACTAGTGGGGCAAAAAGCGTTTCTACTCCACCCTGAAGTGGCTGACGATCTGCTAAAGATGATTGAAGCGGCAACAGAAGCAGGTTTCAAAATGGAAATCGCCAGTGGTTTTCGTGACTTTAATCGCCAAAAAGCCATCTGGAACGGGAAGTTTTCTGGTGAGTTGCCAATTCTCGACATCAACTCCCGCCCTTTGAATAAAGCAGAGTTAAATGACGAAGAGAAATTGATGGCCATTTTGCGCTGGTCGGCATTGCCCGGAGGAAGTCGTCATCATTGGGGTTGTGATTTTGATGTCTATGCGCGCAATTTATTGCCTGCTGACACCAAACTCAAGTTGGAACCTTGGGAGTATCTTGAAGGCCACCAGCAGGCGTTCTACCAATGGTTAAAAGCCAACCTTGGTCGGTTCGGTTTCTTCTTTCCTTATCAGCATGATTTAGGTGGCGTTTCGATTGAGCCTTGGCACATTAGTCACCGCGCTGTCGGGCAGCAATGCCTCGAGCAGTTGACGCTTGATGTACTCAGAAGCCAGTTGATTAAACAAAATCAGACCGACAACATTGCAGGGATTGACGTCATACTGAATAATTTGGATAACGTCGTTGCCAAATTTATTCACAATATCACGCCGCCGGAGGCTCTATGATAGAAATACTAACCAATCCTTGGGTCATTATTATTGTAGTGTTGAGCGTGGTCATTGGTAATATTGCCGCACTCAAATATACCGCAAAAATGAAGTTTGGTCAGATGGATAAAAGCCGTAAGAACGATTTAGATAAGCTGAACACATTGGATAAACAGCGCTACGCTGAAGAAGATAAAAACAAAAACGAGCCTCGTTAGTTACTCACCAGCTTCATCTCGACACATTTAATCTAAACATCAAAAAAGGGACCACTAGGTCCCTTTTCTATCATTAAGTAAACACGCCGCGTTAAGCTCGCTTTGTTTACTGCTTCACTGTTGCAGCCAATACAGGCGCTAGTGATTTCAAAAACTCTTCTTCTACTGGCTTGCCAGAGGAGTCGGTGATATTGATAGACGTACGGTTGCCTAAATCACCAAGTAAGAATGTGTACTTACCAGCGGCTAACTCCACTGGTTTAACGCCGATATCGTTCCAGAATTCATCATCCGGAGACGCATATTTCGCAGTGATTGTGCCCTGAGACTGGCTACGCTCTTCAATCTTAAAGCCCATCTTAGGTAGAATATTAGGCAGACGCTGCCAAAGCATGTTGTATTGCGCACGCGCGATAATCACTGGAAGTCCGCTGCGGTCTTTACCCATTGTGATTGGGATCTGTTTAACCAACTCTTGCGCTTTACGCTGTGCTTCTTCACGCACTTCTTGATCGTAGCGAGCGGTGACCAAGTTCGTCATGAACACATTGTAGCGCTCACGGTTGGTCGCCGTTACTTCTTTCACTTGATTGCCTTCACGCCAGTCAATAAGGCTCACCTTAAAGCCGTGTCGACCATTTGCTTCAGCGCGTACGATTTCATATCGGCTGCCAATTTCTAGCTCTTCATCTGGCGAATCCCAAGTCACCCATCCTGTCTCGATGCGAGAGTCTGTTTGGCTTTCAACTGGAATCTCGTTGGCCGCGACCATGTTTTGCACCGTTTGCCAAACTTTATCTAGTTCATCTTTACGAAGTAGCCAAAGTGTCACTTCACCATCACTACTGCGGTCTAGACGTGCACCGGGAATAAGCTCTAGGACTTGTTGAGGTGGACGAATGTCGACATCTTTACCGACACCACCAGCGTAGTTACCCTGAGGGATCTCGTAGTTAGGGTAAAACTGAGGCTGTGCACCCTGTGGGACATTCCACTCACCCAAATTGGGGGAGTTCAAATACTCGAAGTCATCTTTTGCTTGACGACGTTGATTGGCACCACCTGAACAGGCAGTCAATACGAATACAGCTAATGAACTTAACACTAACTGGCTTGAAAGCTTCATCTATACTCCTAAAACACCGAGGGCGCTTTGGCCCCCAGTATGAACTTCAATCCTAGTAACTCAATCTTAATAGCTCAATCTTAATAAATATGGGCGTCTGTTAGCGCCTGCTCGACGATCGGCTGCGATTTTTCAGAAAGCGTAGTTAAAGGAAGACGCAAACCACCTTCTTCAATCAAACCAAGCTTTTGCGCTGCCCATTTTACTGGGATAGGGCTTGCTTCGATGAAAAGGTTTTTGTGTAGAGTCATCAAGCGTTGGTTAATCGCTTCTGCTTCTTCGTACTTACCTTCACTTGCCAAATGGAACATGTCTGCCATGTCTTTAGCTGCAATATTGTTCGTTACCGAGATAACACCATTGCCGCCAAGTTTCACAAAATCCAGCCCTGTCGCATCATCGCCACTTAGTAAGATAAAATCTTCGCCACAAAGTTCACGATGAATTGCAATTCGTTCCAAATCGCCCGTTGCATCTTTTAGAGCCACGATATTATCAAGCTTTGACAAGCGTGCCACTGTTTCTGGCTGCATATCAACAGCAGTACGGCCTGGTACGTTGTACAAAATTAGAGGCACATCACTCGCTTCGGCAATTGCCTTGTAATGTAGAAACAAACCCTCTTGAGTTGGTTTGTTGTAATACGGTGTCACACTCAGGAAGCCAGCAATACCAGAATCAGCCAGTAATTTGCTAAATGTTACTGCCTCATGGGTAGCATTTGCACCCGTGCCAGCAATCACAGGGATGCGACCGTCGGCAAACTCAACAGTTTTATTAACGACCTTTACATGCTCTTCAATGGTCAGTGTCGCTGACTCACCTGTTGTGCCTACTGCCACAATACCGTCTGTACCCGCTTCAACGTGGTACTCTACTAGCTTTTGCAGACCATCAAAGTCTACTTCGCCATCTGCTTTGAATGGCGTAATCAGCGCTACGATACTTCCTGAAAACATGTTTATCTCCCTCATTTAACTCTTTCTGCATGGTACTGTAATGCGATTGAAAAACACAAGAGCGTAAACTCGCTTACAAAGTACAAATGAATGAATAATTACCAGTTGTTAGAGGTCTAGCAACTTAATTGCTCTATTTGGTTTGATTAACGGCAATATTGATAATCGTGTTGGGCTTTCGAGTGACTTTAGAATCTATCAGTGATTTGGAAAATACTGAAGAGCACAAGCAAGGAAAATATACTCTTTGGTCTTGTTAGCCAAGTCAGATCTAAGTGAATAAAACGGCCAGACAATAGGCAAGCACATCATGCAAACGTTTTGTTTATCCTACAGCCTGCATTTACTGTTTATTTCCCACCACTCCCCTCAACATCCTCCTGCTTTTTATAGACTAAAAAGAACTGGCTCGATATTTCTTCGCAATATCTGTGCTAACATCTCTCTATTGAAGAAAGGACAAGAAGCTCATTTATGAAGCAACATCTGGTACTTACAGCAGTTGGAACGGACCGTCCAGGCATTTGTAACCAAGTCGTACAGCTCGTTACTCAAGCTGGTTGTAACATAGTCGATAGCCGTATCGCTATCTTTGGCAGCGAATTTACGCTGATCATGCTCCTGACTGGGAACGCCAGCAGCGTGACTCGAGTTGAAACGCAATTGCCCCTGCTTGGCCAAGAACATGACCTTATTACGATCATGAAACGCACAGCGGCGCACGAACTGCTCGATAACAGCTACACCATGGAAGTGTTTATTGAGTCTGAAGACCGCCCTGGGTTAACTGAAAAATTTACTAAGTTCTTCGCTGATCAGCAGATTGGTTTAGACTCTCTTAGCGCGCAAACCATCAGCAAGTCGAAAATTCAACTCGATTCTGACCAGTTTCACATTGCGATTACTGCATCTGTAAGCGCGGATTTTAATTTGATGCAGTTACAAGAAGACTTCGATGAACTTTGTAAGTCGCTCAACGTACAAGGTTCTCTGAATTTCATTAAAAACACACTATAAAGTAAAGGAAATCAAAATGAATACGCTGACAGCAGGCTCGCCAGCGCCAGCCTTCTCTTTGCTCGACCAAGACGGAAATACCGTTTCTCTTGAAGACTTTAAAGGCAAGAAAGTACTTTTCTACTTTTACCCTAAGGCGATGACGCCGGGTTGTACTACACAAGCAAAAGGCCTTCGTGACATCAAAGCTGAACTCGATGCACATAACGTGGTGGTACTCGGCGTAAGCATCGACCCTGTAAAGCGCCTAGGCAAGTTCATCGAGCGCGATGATTTAAACTTCACTCTGCTTTCTGATGAAGACCATGCCGTTGCTGACCAGTTCGGCGTTTGGGGCGAAAAGAAATTCATGGGCAAAGTATACGACGGTCTTCACCGCATTAGCTTTCTGATCAATGAAGAAGGCGTGATCGAACATGTGTTCAACAAGTTCAAAACCAAAGATCACCACGAAGTCGTATTAAACTACTTAAACGAAAACGCTTAAACGCTATTGTTTTTCTACAAACAAAAAGCCCAGCAAACTGCTGGGCTTTCTTTTAACCATCGTACCTTTGGTAACAACTACTCTTGTTCGACAGGTTCGTTTTCTTCCGTGCTTGGTAATGCATGCCATACGGCTTTGACTAATGTCGCTAAAGGAATGGCGAAGAACACCCCCCAAAAACCCCACAGCCCACCAAAGACTAATACAGCCACAATGATAGCAACTGGGTGTAAGTTTACTGCCTCGGAAAACAGAACAGGAACCAACACATTACCATCCAGCGCCTGGATAATACCGTAAGCAAGCAACAACCAATAAAACGGAGGCGTTAAACCCCATTGGAACAAACCAACGATAGCAACAGGTACAGTAACAGCCGCCGCACCGATATAAGGAATCAAAACCGACAGACCAACGGCTACGGCAAGCAACGCCGAGTAACGAAGATCTAAAAGGGCAAAAGTCACGTAGCTCACACCGCCCACGATTAAAATCTCTAACACTTTACCGCGAATGTAATTTGATATCTGCTCGTTCATTTCATGCCAAACTTTATTCGCCAATTTACGGTTTTTCGGCAGAATACCGCTTGCGATTCGCAGCATTTCTTCTTTGTCTTTAAGCAAAAAGAAGATAAGGAGTGGCACTAAGATCAAATATACCGCTAGCGTTGCAATGCTAACTAATGAAGCAAGCGACCCTTTGACGACACTTTCACCCAGCCCCAGTGCTTGGTTTTTGGCGTTCGTCACCACGGTTTCTACTATTTCTAAATTGGCTAGTTCAGGATGGCGCTCTGGCAATGTGACAATAAACTTTTGTAGCCCGTTGTACATGTTCGGAATATCGTTAATTAGATTACCGACCTGAGTCCAAATCGTCGGAACCAAGCCAAACAACGCAATTAACATCAACCCGACAAAGACCAAGATAACGATAATAACCGACAAGGTGCGCGGCACGCCTATACGACACATTTTGACAACTGGCCATTCAAGTAGATAAGCCAAAACGATCGCGACAAGTAATGGCGCAATCAAGTGTCCAAAGAAGTAAATGGTGATAAAGCCAAACAGCAAGATCGCGACGAGACTTACTGCGTGAGGGTCAGAGAAACGTCGTTTATACCAACGACTAACCATTTCAAACATCTTATGCGGATTCCTTATTGAAGACAGTCAATGTGTAGTGCTCTGATGTAGATTGGCAATCAACTGAGTACCCTTGGGCACTAAGATAGTTCACAATGTCTCGTTTAGAGCTGTTGTCCACCACTTGAATGACAAGTTGATGATACTGCTTTGCTTCTCCTTGAAAGACCTCAGCAGCATGACGCTTTGCAAGTAACAGTGCCATAGGACAACGTTGCTCACGCAAATCAAGTAACATGGATTCCATTGTATTGCTCTGCACTTATGATAGGGTTGTATTGTAACGGCTTTTTGAGCTGGTGCTAGCACTTCTGACATGATTTAACCACATGCTGAAATAGCTCGGATATAAAATAATTTACGAAACCAATTCATTTATTTCCGGTCTTACTGTTAGCTTATATCCTCACGGATAACCAAAACGTATGTGGCGCTGTTAATAGGCTCTCGACCTGTAACCACATGCTTATGTATTTTGGAGAACCTTGTAAACGTATGTTAAAACGCACTCGCTCGCTAGTTTGCTTATGTCTTGCTGCTGCCATCAGTTCGCCGACAACTTATGCCAATAGCATTGACTTGCCAGACATTGGCACAGCTGCTGGTGGCACGCTTTCAATAGACCAAGAGTTGATTTATGGCGACGCCTATATGCGTATGCTCAGAGCCAGTAAACCTATCGTTAATGACCCTGTCATCAATGAATATATTGACTCTCTTGGGCACAAATTAGTGGCCAATGCGAATGATGTAAAAACGCCGTTCCACTTCTTTATGATTCGCGACCGTAATATCAACGCATTCGCGTTTTTTGGTGGCTATGTAGCGCTGCATTCTGGGTTGTTTCTTCATGCTCGTTCAGAAAGTGAGCTGGCCTCTGTTGTCGCTCACGAGATAGCGCACGTCACACAACGTCACCTTGCTCGGAGTATGGAAGAACAAGCGCGTCGCTCTCCGGCCACATTAGCCGCACTTGCGGGGGCACTACTACTTTCAATTGCCTCACCCGAAGCGGGGATGGCTGCAATTACAGCAGCAACCGCGGGCAACATGCAAAGTCAAATCAACTACACTCGTGCAAACGAAAAAGAAGCGGATCGCTTTGGTATTTCGACACTAGCAAAAGCCGGCTTTGATGTTCAAGCAATGCCAAGGTTTTTTGGCCGTCTTGCTGATGAGTATCGTTATGCGAGTAAACCGCCACCAATGCTCCTGACTCACCCTTTGCCTGAAGATCGAATTACCGATAGCCGTGCGCGAGCAAGAACCTATCCTCCAATGCGTGTTGTGCCTTCAATAGACTATCATCTAGCTCGCGCGCGCATTGTGGCTCGTTACGCTGGCATTGATGGACAAGCCGCCCTGAGCTGGTTTGAGAGAACCCAAAAGAAAGCCTCTGCGGACATTACACCTGCTTTTGATTATGGTCGAGCACTCGTGCATTTAGACAATAAACGCTTATCTCAAGCGGAACCAATTTTGAAAAAGTTACTGGAACAAGACCCAAGTAACCCGTTTTACTTGGACGCTATGACGGATTTATACATCGAGAAGAAGCAGCCAGAAAAAGCAACCGAGATGCTCCGCAAAGCGTTATCTCGTAACCCTCAAAATAAAGTATTGACCATTAACTACGCCAATGCGCTACTTGAGGACAATAAAAACGATCAAGCCACGCGAGTTCTTCAAAGATACACTCATGACTATCCTGAAGATACAAATGGCTGGCACCTAATATCGAAGAGCTACCACGCGCTGGGGCGTAGCGATGAAGAGTTGGCTGCTCGAGCAGAAATTTTGGCATTGCGAGCAAATTGGAATAAAGCGATTCAATATTATAGTGAAGCAAGTAAAATGGCCAAGTTGGGCAGCTTAGAGCAAGCGCGATACGATGCCCGTATCGACCAACTCATGATCCAAAGAGATCGATTCATGGCATTACAATAACGAAATGGAGAAAACCATGTCAGTCGTGATTTATCACAACCCTCGTTGCTCAAAGAGCCGTCAAACACTTGAACTGCTTGAGCAAAATGGTGTTACACCGGAAGTCGTCAAATACCTAGACACACCACTTAACGTGGATGAACTAAAAGCGCTGTACGCCCAGCTTGGCTTTTCATCTGTACGTGAAATGATGCGCACTAAAGAAAGTGAATATAAAGAGCTTGGCTTAGGCGAAGACTCCGTCAGCGATGAGCAATTATTCGAAGCAATGGCGAAAAATCCAAAGTTGTTTGAGCGTCCGGTTGTCGTTGCTAACGGCAAAGCAAAAATTGGTCGCCCACCAGAGCAAGTGTTGGATATTTTATAAATGGATTGCCAGATCCTTATTTTGTATTTCAGCCGTCATGGCTCGACAAAACAACTGGCAAGACAAATAGCAAGAGGAGTCGAATCGACTCCTCAATGCCAAGCAATTTTGCGTACAGTTGAAGAATTGTCACCTCACTCACACTCCCCTTCTGATCCAATTGTTACTCTAGAGGAACTAAAAACGTGCGACGGTCTAGCGTTTGGCAGTCCCGTCTGGTTTGGCAACATGGCTGCGCCTTTAAAGCACTTCTGGGATCAGACTACATCTTTATGGGTCAGTGGTGACTTAATCGATAAGCCTGCTTGTGTCTTTACCTCTTCGTCCTCGATGCATGGTGGTCAAGAAACAACGTTACAAAGCATGATGACCCCTTTATTGCATCACGGGATGATGGTTTTGGGCATTCCTTATTCCGAGCCAGAGTTACACACTACGCAGTCCGGAGGCACTCCGTATGGCGCCAGCAGTGTAGGCCATGAGGCAACCCTAAGCAGTGAAGAGATTCGCCTGGCACAACAATTAGGCAAAAGGCTGGCAACTGCAGCGTTAAAACTAAAAGTCTGTTAGTAAAATCAAGGATAGTTAATCGATGTCTGACTCTTTAGACCAAACACCACTCGGTACACAGGCTAAAACCTATCGTTACCTGGCTTTATTTGGCAACTTAGCCTTATTAGCCTGGGTCGCTATTTGGCAGCTTGCGTTATCCCCTCACCCTCACCTCAGCAGCACAACACTTGCTATTGCTTGGTGTATTCCGCTACTACTTCCGTTGCCTGGTATTTTAGCTGGTAAGCCTTACACTCATGCTTGGGCTAACTTTGTTCTTATGCTGTATTTCTTGCATGCGCTGACCATCCTTTATGTGGATGGGGGTGAACGCTGGCTTGCGGCAGTGGAACTGATACTGACTTCACTCGGTTTCGCTGGCAATATTTTGTTTGCTAGAGCGAGAGGCAAAGAGCTAGGCCTTAAGTTGAAACGCCTCTCTCAAGTAGAAAAAGAAGAAAAAGCGAAATTCAATAAATAACGCCAATCGCAGTCAATCACTGATCATTGGTTCGAATACGAATTTAGAAAACAAAAAGAGTCGCTATTGCGACTCTTTTTTATGCTTACCACATTGGTGTTTGATCCTTGCGTTTCACGCCTGGAACGCTACCAAGGAGATTACGATGCCGAGCGCCACTCGTAGATCAAGTCATACTGTTCTCGGACAGGCTCCACAATCATCGGCTGAGTTGGTTGTGTTTCGTCACTTGCTTCTGCCACAACATTTACTGGTACTTCAGGCTGCGCTTCTTTTGGCGTCGCGGCGTCTTTTGCTTCATTACTCTGAACCAATGGCTCTTCTTCTTGAGTTGAAGCTGGGGCATCAACTTCACCTAAAGGATCTTCAAAAACCATTAATTGAGAAATAGAAGAAGCTTCTTTCTCAAAAGCTTGTTGTGATGCCAAAAGGTGGATGTTGAGCGTTAACTCGTCCCCTTGAACACGCTTAATCTCTGTACCCGCAACCGAATTAAGTTGTTTTAGCGCATTCTCTAAACGGAAGAAGTCCGTGGCAGAGGTTACATTAAGGACTTTCACTGCTAGCGCTTTTGAAGACTTTCCTGAAACCACAACTGCACTCTTACTTGCATAGTAGTCTGCGATGCCATCCACCATTTCTGCAATAGCATTAGCACCTGATGCAGACTCGCTACGCGGAGAACGTTGCGCTTCTACAATTCTCGTTGGCGACTGGTCGTAGAGTGTCCAACGAATTTGTTCACCTTGAGCCCGTACAACCAAAACGGCGTCAGCTGGGTAGCGCTGGCTGGCTTGACCAATTGGCTCAATAAAGCCGCCCCAAAGATCAGAGACATTAACACCGGTTACATCATCAAAATCCCCAACCGGGATAGTGATTGGTAGGCCTCTTAATTTCGCTGCGCTACGAAGTGCTGCAACATTTGAAGATTCAGAATGTTCCCACGCAATGTTACGATCGTAACCCTGTTCTTCAACCATCCAAACTAAAATATTGGCACGATTTGGCGACCAAGATGGCAATTGTGCTTGTGTTAAAAGAGAGCTGATTTGGTCGTTGTTAAACAACATTTTTAAGCTCGCTTTTCCATCAACCTGCCCATAGCTTAGTTGAGAAATGTAACGCGCACTTGAGCTAAGTGCCTTTTTAATCACTGGATTGCTTAAAGAGGATTGAGAACCGGTCGCTCGAACAATCACATCCTGCATACCTTGTTGACGAGCCAAAGACTCACCGTCGTTCTGCTCACTGTCGATAACCACTTCGGCACGATAGATATCCACCTGAGTTAATGCATATACTGGTAGGGACAACCAACCTATCAGTAAGAGAGCTAAATAGCGCATAGTTTTTATAATCCTCTGAACAAGAACCCGAATAATAAGCAACTATCAAATCTTGAGCAAGGTAAGTACTGAGTAAATTGTCTGTATTATGACCAGCTTTGTTAACTCGGGCCTCAACCAGCACTTCAGTGCTATTTTTTATAATAAACTCATTGCTTATTAAGCTATCTCAACAAGTTAGGCTGTCCATTTTTCATCTTCACGCAAGACACGTAAAAGAGGACAATTTGCAAGCAAGCAACTCTCAAAAGTGCTATTTATGGGAAAAATTCAATCGAAAGTTTGATCTATGCAACATTGCAAACGATTGCAGGATGATAGTATTCGCCGGATTTGTCTGCGTATCTTGAAAATAGGGAATTATTATGAAAAACGCGTTACAAGGCGCTCAAATGCTCTTTGTCGCTTTTGGTGCTTTGGTGCTTGTGCCGCTCCTAACTGGCCTTGATCCAAACGTAGCCCTCTTTGGTGCCGGTGTCGGTACCCTCCTCTTCCAATTAATGACTAAACGTTCTGTTCCCATCTTCCTTGCCTCTTCTTTTGCGTTTATTGCTCCTATTATGTTCGGTATCCAAACTTGGGGTATCGGTGCAACGATGGGCGGCTTGATGGCAGCTGGCTTAGTTTATGTGGCTCTAGGGGCGATGATCAAAGTGCGTGGTGTTGGATTTATCCATAAAATTCTCCCGCCCGTTGTCGTTGGCCCTGTGATCATGGTTATCGGCCTTGGCCTTGCCCCAACAGCAGTGAACATGGCGGTAGGTAAAACTGGTGATGGAGCTGCACAGCTAGTTAATGGTGATGCTGCGATCATTATCTCGGCGGTCTCACTGCTCACAACCATTGTACTCAGCGTTTTTGCAAAAGGCTTTTTGAAGCTCGTTCCTATTGTTGGTGGTATTCTTGCTGGTTACTCTGTTTCTCTATTCTACGGGGTGGTTGATTTCACTCCCGTAGAACAAGCGGCTTGGCTAGCCATGCCAAACTTCACCGCGCCAGAGTTCAATATCAACGCAATTTTGTTCATGATTCCTGTCGCTATCGCACCTGCGGTTGAGCACGTAGGTGACATGCTTGCTATCTCAAACGTTACAGGTAAAAACTACCTGAAAAAACCAGGCCTTCATCGCACAATCGCAGGTGACGGGGTGGCAACTATCGCAGCTTCGATGGTGGGTGCTCCACCAAACACCACTTACAGTGAAGTAACAGGAGCGGTAATGCTAACCAAAGCATTTAACCCTGTGATCATGACTTGGGCAGCAATCACCGCAATCGTACTTGCATTGGTAGGTAAGCTAGGTGCGGTTCTTCAAACGATTCCAGTTCCTGTCATGGGCGGCATCATGATTCTGCTGTTCGGCTCTATCGCAACGGTAGGCCTCAACACACTGATCAAGAATAACGTTGATTTACATAAGTCTCGTAATCTAGTGATTGTTGCCGTAACCCTTGTGTTTGGCATTGGTGGTATGGCCTTCGGTATTGGTGAGTTCAGTCTACAGGGTGTGAGCCTATGCGGTATCGTGGCAATTATTCTTAACCTTGTGCTACCAAACGATTTAGGTGAAAACCACGTTGTAGATAACGCACAAATGGAAGAAGAAAGCGCGAAATAGTACGTCTGCGCCGCTTTATTAGGTGGCGTGTCTTACTTTTCTCCTCTTGTAGATACAAAAAAGGCTTGGTTTTCACCAAGCCTTTTTCTGTTCAGTCATAGTAATACATCAAAGAATTACTTAGTACCGAAGATCTTATCACCTGCATCGCCTAGACCCGGAACGATGTAGCCTTTGTCATTAAGCTTCTCATCGATTGCCGCAGTGTATAGCTCAACATCTGGGTGTGCTTTTTCTAGCGCTTCAATACCTTCTGGTGCAGCAACAAGTACCAGCACTTTGATTTGGTTACAACCTTTCTCTTTTAGGAGATCGATAGTAGCAATCATAGAACCACCTGTTGCAAGCATTGGGTCAACAACAAGCGCAATACGCTCCTCGATGTTTGAAGCAAGCTTGTTGAAGTAAGGAACTGGCTCAAGCGTTTCTTCATCACGGTAAATACCCACAACACTGATACGTGCGCTTGGCATGTGCTCAAGAACTCCATCCATCATGCCTAGACCTGCACGTAGGATTGGCACTACGGTTACTTTTTTACCTTTAATCTGGTCTACTTCTACCGGACCGTTCCAACCATCAATGGTCACTTTTTCTGTTTCAAAGTCTGACGTTGCTTCGTAAGTAAGTAGGCTACCGACCTCAGTCGCTAACTCACGAAAACGTTTTGTGCTGATGTCACCTTCTCTCATTAGACCAATTTTATGTTTTACTAGAGGGTGCTTTACTTCAACAACTTTCATGTCCATCTCCGGCTATAGTTGGCAATATTTAAACAAACCTTCAGATTATACATGATTTTCACAGGGATATCAGGATAAATCACTAAAGAAAAAAACAGACGCAAACGTTTGCTATCTATGTTTAAGCACTGTTAGAATAGCGCCGTTTTCATATCCAACTTAATACCGAGGACTTCCCTGTGAGTGGTAACAACTCTTCTCTTAGCTATAAAGACGCTGGTGTAGATATTGATGCAGGCAACGCGCTTGTGGATCGTATTAAGGGTGCGGTAAAACGTACTCGTCGCCCTGAAGTTATGGGTGGTATCGGTGGTTTTGGCGCGCTATGCGAATTGCCAACTAAATACAAACAACCTGTACTGGTTTCTGGTACTGATGGCGTTGGCACAAAACTTCGCCTAGCACTGGATATGAACAAGCACGACACGATTGGCATCGACCTAGTGGCAATGTGTGTAAATGATCTTATCGTGCAAGGCGCAGAGCCACTGTTTTTCCTAGATTACTACGCAACAGGCAAACTAGACGTTGATACCGCAGCGGATGTTGTTTCAGGTATCGCAGAAGGGTGTGTTCAAGCAGGTTGTGCCCTAATTGGTGGCGAAACTGCGGAGATGCCTGGCATGTATGAAGGCGAAGACTACGACGTAGCTGGTTTCTGTGTTGGCGTAGTAGAAAAAGAAGACGTGATTGACGGCACGAAAGTCGCTGCTGGTGATGCACTTATCGCTGTTGGTTCAAGCGGCCCACACTCAAACGGTTACTCCCTTATCCGTAAGATCCTAGAAGTATCTGGTGCAGATAAGAGCGAAGAGCTAGCAGGCCGCACTATTGGTGAGCACCTACTAGAACCAACAAAAATTTACATCAAGTCAGCACTTAAGATGATTGAGAAACACGACATCCATGCGATTTCTCATATCACTGGTGGTGGTTTCTGGGAAAACATCCCACGCGTACTGCCTGAAGGCACGAAAGCAGTTATCGATGGTAACAGTTGGGAATGGCCAGTTATCTTCAAGTGGCTACAAGAGAAAGGCAACGTCGACACACACGAAATGTACCGCACATTCAACTGTGGTGTAGGTCTAATCGTCGCACTACCGAAAGACCAGGCAGATGCAGCAGTTGCTCTTCTTAAAGAAGAAGGCGAAAACGCGTGGGTGATTGGTCAAATCGCACAAGCAGACGCGAACGAAGAGCAAGTTGAAATCCAATAATTTGCAAATCGAGCTCAAAAGATAAGAAGAATGAGGACACTAGATGACTAGGTCCTCATTTTGCTATCTAGAACACTAAAAACCATTCTATTAGTAGGTAGTTTAGAAGCTACATAACTCCAACCTACAATACCAAGGCGCTCTCGACATCATGAAAAACCATACCCTAAAAAACATTGTGGTCCTCATCTCGGGTAACGGAAGTAACCTGCAAGCTATCTTGGAAGCTTGCGAAGACAGCATGCCAAACGCACGAGTGGCAGCCGTGTTCTCTAACAAAGCAGATGCTTTTGGTTTAGAACGTGCAAAAAAGTTTGATGTGGACGGTCACCTTGTCGACCCTAAAGCATTCAGCTCGCGTGAAAGCTTTGATGCAGAGCTAATGAGTCAAATAGATGAATACCAACCAGACGTGATTATTCTTGCTGGTTACATGCGCATTCTGAGCAGCGCATTTGTTTCTCATTACATGGGTAAGATGATCAATATCCACCCTTCTCTTCTACCAAAATATCCTGGGCTACACACACACCAGAGAGCAATTGATGCTGGCGATAAAGAACATGGTACGAGTGTGCACTTTGTAACGGAAGAGCTTGATGGTGGCCCTGTCATACTGCAAGCAAAAGTTCCTGTGTTCGAAGACGATGATGCTAGTGTACTTGCGGCACGTGTTCAGGCGCAGGAGCACCGAATCTACCCTATGGTGGCTAAGTGGCTGGTAGACGAGCGGTTGATCATGAAGGATGGTAAAGCCTATTTAGATGGCGCAGAGCTTGGCGTACATGGGTACGCCTCAGATGAGTAGCCCTGAATAATAAACTCCAAGCACAAAAGAGCAGCCTGAGGGCTGCTCTTGGTTGTTTTAATACTTATAAACTTGATTCAAGAAAGCCGTAGTGAGACTAGAAACCTAAAACCCAACATTCTAAAAAATCCCATAACCACTTGAGTAACATAACACTCGGAAAGTAGATTCTGAATCTGGTTCGTTCTTCACCGTTCAGACTGACGAGGTGTTTTATGAGAAATTTCTATCAGTTACGTCTTTACAGCAAGCCTTAGCGAGACTAGGACTCTACTACCAGCACTCTAGAAAGTAAGAATGCTCATCCGTATCCGCCCTCGGTTTAAAACGCATAAAAATAAAGCTCGCGATTAAGCGAGCTTTATTTTTATATTCAGAGTAAGAGACCATCACTCTAACGGTTCGGTTGGCGCTTGATTGCCCGGCTTAGCCGCCGCAAACGGCACATTTACCAGTTCAGAGGCATTATTTTTGACTAGTTCACCTAGGTGAAACAAGCCGTATTCGCCAGGTTTCATACGCTGCCAAGCTTCGTTGCCCGTCAAAGGTTGAGTTGCAATCACAGAAACGATGTCGTGTGGCGTTGTTTCTTCTTGGAAGTTAATTTCCACATCTTCATCAAGCAACGCGGCTTTTCCAAACGGTGCGCGTCTTGTGATCCAATACAAATGATTGGTGCAATACGTCATTACATACTCACCATCACTCAGAAGCATGTTAAATACACCCTTCTCTCTTAGCTCATCACAACATTTAGCAACATATAAGAATACCGACTCCATATCCTTTGGTGGCTCAGGATATCGATCTTCCATTTGCTTCAATAACCAGCAAAATGCCAGTTCACTATCTGTTTCACCGACAGGTCGATGTCGACCTGTATGCAAGTCTTGATAGCCAGAGAGCTGACCGTTATGCGCAAACGTCCAATACCTACCCCACAGCTCACGTGTAAAGGGATGAGTATTTTCTAAATTAACACCACCACGATTCGCCTGTCGGATATGACTAACGACCGCACGACTTTTGATGGGATAATTTTGTACCAACTCTGCTATTTTAGACTCACAACTTGGCTTGGGATCTTTGAAGGTTCGAAAGCCCTTCCCTTCGTAGAAGGTGATCCCCCATCCGTCACGGTGTGGGCCGGTTCGGCCTCCACGCTGCATGAGCCCAGTAAAACTGAAACAAATATCCGTTGGAACATTAGCGCTCATACCGAGCAATTCACACATGGTTTAAAAAACTCCCTAACAACACAGCTCGAAACGGTGGCCGTAAACGATTATTCCATCTCTTTTTCGATCAACTGAATGATGATATGAATAATCTTAATATGAATTTCCTGAATGCGGTCTGCATAACCAAAGTGTGGCACGCGGATTTCAATATCTGCAAGGCCTGCCATTTTGCCGCCATCTTTACCTGTTAGCGCAATCGTCTTCATGCCTTTCGCTTGTGCTGCTTCAATCGCTTTCAGGATGTTACCTGAGTTACCTGAAGTCGACAGACCAAACAGTACGTCACCTTTTCGACCAACCGCTTCTACATAACGTGAAAACACGAAGTCATAACCAAAGTCATTACTCACACAAGAAAGGTGGCTTGGATCTGAAATAGCAATACCAGCATAGCCAGGACGATTTTCTCGGTAACGGCCTGTTAGCTCTTCGGCAAAGTGCATTGAATCACAGTGAGAACCACCGTTACCACATGACAATACTTTACCATCTTGTTTGAATGAGTCAGCAATCATTTTCGCCGCTGCTTCGATTTGCGCAATGTTATGGTCATCGCTTAAAAATTTGTTGAGCACTTCAGCAGCTTCGTTTAATTCACTTCTAATCAGATCATGGTACATAAGACGTTCTCTTTATTATTTCGGCTTCAGTCAGCTCTTGACTCACTGAGCAAATTGTTCTGATACCAATTTGGTATCGGACATTTCATAAACCTGAACTCGGGTTTGATTACTCTGAGTTTACCCACAAACGAGAATTAGTGTCGATAGTGAACCAACAGATTTAGATTAGTGATGGTAATAAACTTGTCAACTTGCTCATGAAACCATCACTCAAATCTCAACTTTAGAATTTTAACTCTACTTAGATCACTTTTTATCCAATCTTATGTTTTACATTTCCTTAATATTTTGATTACACTTAAACCAACTGGTTAGACCTCTTACCTAACATACAGACGTACAAAACTTATAAAGTCTGAAAAGGAAAATATATATGGACATCTTGCTCTCAATCATCACGATGGCGATCGTGCTAGGCATTACGCTCTACCACCGCATGTCTCTCGTGAAATCTATTAGCTTACTCACCGCGGCCATGCTGGCTCTTACAGTAGCAGGAACTGTCGGCGTTATTGGTTGGGCTATTTACGTTCTCGCCGCAGCTGTGCTCGCGGTTCCTGGCGTACGTCAGTCTTTAATTAGCCGCAAAGCGTTAGTGCTTTTCAAGAAAGTGCTGCCAGCTATGTCTCAAACCGAAAAAGAAGCGTTAGACGCAGGTACCGTCTGGTGGGAAGCCGAACTGTTTAAAGGCAAACCAGAGTGGCAAAAGCTACACGCGATTCAAGCACCTAAGTTAAGTGCGGAAGAACAAGCCTTTTTAGACGGCCCTGTGAATGAAGTGTGCGCCATGGTGAGTGATTTCCAAGTGACCCATGAACTCGCGGACTTACCGCCAGAAGTTTGGCAATACCTGAAAGATCATAAGTTCTTCGCCATGATCATTAAGAAAAAGTACGGTGGTCTGGAATTCTCAGCATACGCGCAATCACTAGTACTACAAAAACTAACGGGTGTTTCTGGCGTTCTATCGTCTACCGTTGGTGTTCCTAACTCTTTGGGCCCAGGTGAGCTACTGCAACACTACGGTACTGAAGATCAAAAAAATCATTACTTACCGCGTCTAGCTGAAGGTAAGGAAATCCCTTGTTTCGCCCTAACAAGTCCAGAAGCGGGTTCTGACGCAGGCTCTATTCCAGATTACGGTGTGGTCTGTAAAGGCGAATGGGAAGGAAAAGAAGTACTGGGTATGCGCCTGACTTGGAACAAGCGCTACATCACCCTAGCGCCAGTCGCAACGGTACTAGGCTTAGCATTTAAACTTCGCGATCCTGAAGGTTTGCTAGGCGACAAAGAAGATCTTGGCATCACTTGTGCGCTTATCCCAACTGATGTCAAAGGTGTTGAGATTGGTAACCGACACTTCCCGCTCAATGTACCATTCCAAAATGGTCCAACGCGCGGTAAAGACATCTTTGTTCCTATCGATTTCATTATCGGTGGTGAAAAAATGGCGGGCCAAGGTTGGCGTATGCTGGTTGAGTGTCTGTCGGTTGGACGTGGTATCACGCTACCTTCAAACTCAACAGGTGGCATCAAAACTGCGGCAATGGCAACCGGTGCTTACTCACGTATTCGCCGTCAGTTCAAACAGCCGATCGGCCATATGGAAGGAGTTGAAGAACCATTAGCACGCTTGGGTGGTAATGCTTACGTGATGGATGCAGCAAGCAACTTAACCGTTGCGGGTATCGACTTAGGTGAAAAACCTTCAGTTATCTCAGCTATCGTGAAGTATCACTGTACGCACCGCGGCCAGCAAAGCATCATCGATGCAATGGACATCGTAGGCGGTAAAGGTATCTGTATGGGACCTTCTAACTTCCTAGCTCGTGGTTACCAAGGTGCGCCAATCGCAGTAACGGTTGAGGGTGCTAACATTCTAACACGCTCAATGATCATCTTTGGCCAAGGCGCAATCCGTTGCCATCCGTACGTTCTTGAAGAAATGAACGCGGCGTATTCTGAAGCAAGTAATGCTGTCGAGAAATTTGATAAAGCGCTTGCTGGTCACGTGAGCTTTACAATGAGTAACCTAGTGCGCAGTATATGGTTTGGTTTGAGCGACGGTCTGGGCTCTTCATCGCCAACCAAAGATGCAACCAAGCGTTACTACCAACAATTGAACCGCTACAGTGCAAACCTTGCCTTACTATCGGATATCTCGATGGCAGTGCTAGGTGGCTCTTTGAAGCGTAAAGAGCGTCTATCAGCGCGTCTTGGTGACATTCTAAGCCAGCTATATTTAAGCTCTGCGACGTTGAAACGTTTTGAGCAAGATGGACGCCCAGTCGAAGATTTACCATTAGTACACTGGGGTCTACAAGACAGTTTGAAACAAGCGGAAGTGGCGGTAGACGAATTCTTAGCAAACTTCCCGAACAAAGTGATTGGTCGTGCACTGCGCGTGTTAATCATGCCATTCGGTCGTGTACGCAAAGCGCCAAGCGATAAACTAGACAGTAAAGTGGCGCGCATTCTACAAACGCCAAGTGCAACGCGCTCACGCATTGGTCGCGGTCAATACCTTGAACCAACCGAGCACAACGCAGCAGGTAAGATTGAGCTTGCGCTGTCAGTCATTCTTCAAGCTGAACCTGTGTTTGACAAAGTATGTAAAGCGCAAGGTAAGCGTCGCCCATTCTTACGTTTGGATATGATTGCTCAGGAAGGGCTAGAGCAAGACTTTATCACGCAAGAAGAAGCCGATCTACTCAGAGAAGCGGAACAGCATCGTCTAGATACAATCAACGTTGACGATTTTGAGCCGGAACTGCTTGCCGCAAAGCCGCTATACCCTCAGATGGATAGTGTCGCGTAACTCTAGAATCTGAGACCACAAACGGGAGTATCAGCTCCCGTTTTTTATTGCTTCCAGAATCGGATTCATAACACCTCACACTACAAAGCCCCCCTGCGCAATAAAATCCTCGCACTCCAATCTTTTCCCCGATTTCCAGTGATAACTAACTCACAGACGTTCCAACTAAGCGGTGTATACTTTAAGTAACTCACTCACATATATGGTAAATCCGTTGGCTAAAATATTACTCGCACAGTGGTTCCCAGGGCTTGTTCAGCTTAAGCATTATCAAAAAGAATGGTTTGTTAACGACTTTAGAGCCGCCTTTTCTGTTGTCGCGGTTGCACTGCCAGTTGCCATAGCTTATGCACAGTTAACTGGTGTATCCGCAATTGTCGGTCTGTATTCGTGTGTACTGCCAATGTTGGTTTACGCCATGATGGGCACATCTCGGCAACTCATTGTCGGACCCGATGCAGCAACCTGTGCAGTGATCGCAGCTGTTGTGACACCACTTGCCGCAGGTGACCCCACAAAACATTGGCAGTTGGTTATGACCATGACAGCGATGACGGGAATTTGGTGTGTACTGGCAAGTCGTTTCAAGCTAGGAGTGTTTGCAGATTTCCTTTCTCGTCCGATTCTTTTGGGTCTACTCAACGGTGTTGCTCTCACAATTATCGTTGGTCAGTTTGCGAAAGTAGTCGGTTTGAAATACGAGCAACGTTATTTACTGGAACGTTTATGGGAAGCTCCACAACGATTAACCGATCTTCATTGGCCTACTGTAACTCTGAGTATCGTGACGGTTGTCGTTTATTTGCTCACCAAACGCTACCGACCAACTTGGCCTGCTGCCATGCTGGCGATCCTCGTAACTACTGCGTCAGTTTGGTTTTTCCATTTACAAGAGATGGGCGTATCGGTTGTCGGACTCACACAAGGTGGCTTCCCTCAGTTTCAAACACCGGAGTTTGAGCTAGGTGAAGTCCGTGAACTAGTGGTCCCGGCGCTCAACCTTGCGATTGTCAGTTTTGTTAGCATGATGCTCACCGCCCGCAGTTTCGCGGCTAAAAACGGTTATGATATTGATGCAAATAAAGAGTTTCAGGCGTTGGGTTTTGCCAACATTGCCTCAGCGTTTTCACAAGGTTTCGCAATAAGCGGCGCTGACTCACGCACAGCCGTCAATGATGCAAATGGCGGTAAATCTCAATTAGTTTCGATTGTCGCCGCAATCACCATTGCCATTATTGCGGTATTTATTTACGAGCCTTTGCAGTTCATCCCTATCGCTTCACTTGGTGTTGTATTGATCATTGCGTCCCTATCGCTGCTCGATCTTAAAGCAATTTGGAAATTAAAATCTCGTGACAAAGATGCATTTTATCTGGCCATCATTACTTTTATTTCTGTGTTGATCGTGGGTGTAATACCGGGGATCACTTTGGCGGTATTGCTAGGGCTGTTTCAATTTTTACGGATTGTCATGCGACCGAGTGATCAGCTACTTGGCTTGGATGAAAAAGGTACCATTCGGACCATCGACGACTCAGGAAAAGCTTCGCCTATTCCTGGAATGGTGATTTACCGCTTTAACTCACCGCTAACTTACTTCAATGCTCCTTACTTTAAACGTAGAGTGTTAGAGCAGGCAGAGCATCACAAAGACGCAAGTTGCGTTGTCATCGACGCCGTATCGAGCTTTACTCACTTGGATCTCAGTGTGATGGCAACACTGGCAGATATTCACAATACTTTGAAAAAGAGAGGTGTACGCTTAATCCTCGCAGGAAGGAAACGACGTCTTCGTCAATGGTGTGAGCTTACTGGTATCAGCACCAGTGAAGGAGGCATCTTACTGCGAGCTGATATGTACCTTGCCATTAAACTTAGTGGCTGTTACATCAGTGCTGTGGGTGAGGGACAAATTCCTACTGTTCAAAAAGAGCCTGATTTAGAGCAGCCACCCAAACCAATTCCAGAAGTGGCTTAAATAGAAATTTAATATAGAAAACAGGAAATTAAACTCCTGTTTTCTAGTGCTTATCTTCACAGCTGAATACGTGTTATGCCTTTGGCTTAAACTTTTTTGTCATCCCTTGGCTTTTAGGAGCCACCAGCCTATAACCAAGCTTTTCGTAAAAGACCGGTTCATCAGCAATCATAGAAACGTAAGAGCCTTCAAGTGCAACAGAAGAAAGATAACCGTCGATGTATTCCATGACTTTTCTACCTAAACCGTTACCTTGATAATCAGAATCAACGGCAACGTCGACAATTTCGAAGTTACACGCCCCGTCACCAACAACCCGACCCATTGCAATGAGCTTTCCTTCATCCCGAACAGATACGCCATATAACGAATTGGGTAGGCCAATTTCAGCAGCTTTCAACGATTTAGGTGATAGCCCGGCTTTTATACGCATATCACAGTATTCTTTCGGGCTTGGCACATGCTCTTCATATCTTATTGTCATTATGTACTACTCCTTTGTATCACCTTGGAGCTTACATAACTAAACTGTATAAATAAACAGTTAAACGTTGGAAAGATGTTCCCATTAAGCACACAAAGTATCAGGTCTAGAAAAGAAGCCACCGACAACTCTGACGCCATAATAGATATAAGTTGCTCTGAAGCTAGACATTCCTTTTTCTAAACATGTTTCTCTCAACAACGTATCCGCATGCTTTCGAGCACTTTGTGGCAACACCTCTTCCCTCATGAGTTGGTAAAGAGCATCATGCACTAAAGAAGCTTTCATAATGTTTTTTGTGTCTAACGCTGGCCCACTCGCTCCATCCCATGCATAGCCCTTTTTAATCGTTAACACGCCTTGTTTGGACAAACTAAGAAAAGGGCTGTCATACGCGTTACTCACTGAAATGTGAGTCTCAATCTTTTCTTCAGAATGGAGAGTGTATTTATACTTCTGACGCTTTTTGTATTTCATCAGAGACCTCGCGTTTACTTATTCTTATTTATCACGCACAGCTGAATATTTATCCAGAAACCCTAAAAGATCGGCTCTTGTTATTATGGCGTACTACCTATTACAAAGCCCAAATCAATATAAATAGAACTCCATGCAATCAATAAAGCCAGAACCCCTGACTTTATTGACCAAAATTCAACCAACAATCCTTATTCTGAAGGAAGTCTACTCAATTTTTTATGGATATCTTCTACAAAATTGGCTTGTTCACTTGGAGAAACCTCTAGAACATAATGAAAAAACGGACTTGTATGCTCAGTAATTTTATACTCTTCACTTAACAGCTTAATTACTTGTTCATGATTAAATCGTGCGGAGACTAAGCCACTCTCGGTTTCTTGAGTTATAACTATATAGTGAGCGGTTGGAAAAACCGTAAACCTTCCTTCGACAGGAAACCAAGGAGCAAAAGAAATAATCTCGTCATCAATTATGTATGCTTGAGGTTTACTGACATAGGTGTAAGGGTACTTTTCATCTAAATAGGGTCTTGCTGTATCAAACAAGCCATCATAATAAGTTGGTATTTCTACTTTTTGGATTTTACTTAAGGGATCGAAAGTGAAGGTATCAAGTGATTTTAAATTATTACTTCCCGAATCTGGATTATTAACACCATTATCAATAGAAGAACAACCTACAATTATCACTGCACAAAAAAAAGCTAAAATTTTATTCATTATTTCTTTATCTTTAATTGATTGTTTTGAAAGTTAGTCACATTAAAAATGCAACCAATTTAGAAAGTAAAAATGATATATTATTTATATAAAATCCCAAACATATATTTGAATACAGTAAACTTAAATATTCATAATTTATCCATTTTTCTTCTTCCAACTTGGTAACTTGATAAAAAAACGGAGCCGATTGGCTCCGTTTCTCGCTTTATGTGTTACTACTATTTCTTTGGTACTTCTAATTGCATCTCTGGCATGGCATCGCGCTTCGCTTTAATTTTGCGCCAGACTATCCATGCAATGATCACAATCAGCAGCATTATCAAATTACCCACCGCGATAATAATCATGCTGCGCTTACGCTCAGCCTCTCGCTCAGCGATAATTTGCTTTTCCATTTCAATACGGCGCTGTTCGGCTAATTCAGCTTCTTTTGCAATTCGAGCAGCTTCTAGATCAACTTCATCAACAACACTGAAGGTTTGCTCTGGGATAGGAAACACCAACGAGCGCTGAGTTGCAAAATCAGTGGCAAAGATCTCGCCGCGCCATGCGTACTTACCAAGCTCAGCATCGTTATTGAGGTTCAACGTAACTCTCATTCCATCTTTAGAGACCTGTCCTTGGCTGTAACTAATGAAACCATCGGGAGCGTCCTTTTTCACTGTGACTGCAATAGAGCCTGGTGCAATCATACCTTGCTCGCCACTCACCACTAATTGGTGTGGCTTATCGGGATTACGAGCCTGAATAAAAGTACGAGAGATTGGGTTCGGATAAACCAAGATGACTTGCTCTTGCGCTCGTAAGAATACGCCATTGCCAGACGTGATGCGCGCACGGTACTTACCAGGCTCAACGTCTATTGGGAGCTGAACCGTGAACACTCCATCCCCTGCTTTTTCATCCAAGCCTCGGCCGTCATCAGAAAACTCACCCACAACCATCGGCACTGGACGTGCTTCTTTGATCAGCTCATCTTCATTTTCGACAAACTTGGTAAATGTCACGCGCAGATTCACGCGATCAAGGAAGTCGCGCAGTACAAGAGGTTTGCCGTCGGAGGTCAGGCGAGCTGTAAACTTAAGCGCTTCCCCATTATATAATCGGTTTGGGAACAGATCCGTACTGAGCTTTAGGTGAGAAATTAAGCGGATGTTATTTTTAGGCGTAACTTTCCCCACAGCCTGCCATGGACCTGGCATAGGGTTATCAACGGAAATAATATCGAGTGAGGCTTCTTGATACCAACGTACATTGTCGTAAGAGCCCCAAGCATAGTATTTTTTACCGTCAGGACGGACTAAAACAACTGGCTGAGAACTTTGCTCACGATAAACCAAAAACGTGATCTGCTCGATGGTTGGATCAACTCGAAAGCGATTGTCTAACAAAGACATTGTAGATTCACTCGCAGCACTCGAGAGACTACTCCATATCGCTAAAAACGCGACCAACAAAGCCCTCAACATAGCTTCTCCTATTGATGCCAAATACAGTTGTTCACCAACTCTAATCTTTTTTGGTGAGCTTCTAGTTCATCGGCACTTGCGCGCAAAACCTTTAGCGCTTTTCTTCCTTCAATACGACGAATGGTTTCTACCCCACCCTCTTGTTTATTCGCGTTAAATTCTAGACTCGTTTGACCACCCGTCATAAAGAGGTAAACGTCGGCTAGAATCTCCGCATCGAGCAAAGCTCCGTGGAGTGTACGGTGCGAGTTATCAATACCGTAACGTTCACATAAGATATCAAGGTTGTTTCGCTTACCAGGGAAGATTTTCTTCGCCATAGCAAGGGTATCGGTCACCTTGCAGTAGTCGTCCGTTTTGCCGATGTTAGGATCGAGCATGCCAAACTCGTAATCCATAAAGCCGGTATCGAAGGGCGCGTTGTGGGCAACAAGTTCTGCGCCTTTAATAAACTCAAGAAACTCTTGGTGCACGCTCGCGTATTCCGGTTTATCAACCAAGAATTCATCCGTAATACCGTGAACTTCAACCGCTTCTGGTTGGATTTCACGATCGGGTTTTAAATAAACGTGGAAGTGACGACCAGTCAGCTTACGGTTGATGATCTCCACGGCACCGATTTCAATAATGCGGTGTCCCATGTAGTGAGGACCACCCTCGCGGTTCATACCTGTGGTTTCGGTATCGAGAACGACAATGCGGTTATATTCAGAATTGCTGCTGGTATTCATAAGGTTATGTATGTCAGACTATGCTTTATTAAATGTTTCGGCTAATAGTACCAAAAAATATGACCAAACACGTTGAGATTTTCACTGACGGTTCTTGTTTAGGTAACCCAGGACCAGGTGGTTACGGCATAGTATTGCGTTACAAAGACGTAGAAAAGACACTTTCCAAAGGCTATACGTTAACTACCAACAACCGCATGGAAATGTTGGCGGCTGTCGTCGCGCTACAGACGTTAAAACAACCTTGTAAAGTCACTTTAACGACTGACAGCCAATATGTGCGCCAAGGTATTACTCAGTGGATCCATAACTGGAAGAAGCGTGGTTGGAAAACAGCGGATAAAAAACCCGTGAAGAATGCCGATTTATGGCAAGCTCTAGACAAAGAAACCGCACGCCATCAAGTTGAATGGCATTGGGTAAAAGGCCACGCGGGCCATCGTGAGAACGAAATGTGTGATGAGCTAGCCCGGACTGCTGCAGAAAACCCAACTGAGGAAGATACAGGTTACCAACCCTCTTAGCGAGATTCTTTCCTCATAGTGTTACCCTCTCGATTCATCACCCCAAGTGGTGTGAGCTTTTTCTTCAAGCGCCAATGCGGTTTGATAGGCTTGAGAGGGTATGTCCGTTTCCGCGCGACTATGTAATACAAACTCCCAGCGGGTGATGCCCAATCACCAAGACTATTTTCCAACCATGTCCACATCGTACGGTAACGTTTCATCGGAAACAGCGCATAACGATCACAATGAATCACTTGATAATTAAGTAACCCTAACCAATCTTTGATGCGGTTCGACGTAAACATTCGTCCACTCCAAGGCAAATTATGTTTACGCCATGGAAGCAAACTCGCTAATCCAGTCAAGCTTAATGGGTTGAATCCAGTAATAATTACATAGCCATCATCCATCATCACTCTATCGACTTCACGCAACAAACGGTGTGGATCGCTTGCATAGTCGAGCTGATGAGCGAGTATCACAACATCAAAGCTTTTTTCCAAAAAGGGTAATTCGTAACCATCTGCAATCACATTATGCAACGGGTTCTGGATATCTACGTTGACTTGGTGTTGAATGTTACAATTACAGCTGGTTAGCTCACAGCTCAACCCGCCCAGTTTGAGCATATGGTAGCCGAAGAGTTTCGGGCACCATTCATCAAGTCGGGTCTGGATTGACTCAAGCACCCACGGACCGTTGTTCATTGCTGACCAAGTCGACGGGTGTGGTATAGTTTTGTTGCTGAGTGCTGGTTTCATTAACCACCTGACTAAAATGGGTGACGGAGAACGAATCGTGTTAGAGATCAAAAGCATACCCGCATTTAATGATAATTACATCTGGCTGATACAAAATAGCGATAAGCGCTGCGCAGTCGTTGATCCGGGCGATGCGAAGCCAGTATTAGAATTTCTGCAGGCTAACGAATTAACTTTAGAAGCGATTTTAATTACGCACCACCACAACGATCACATTGGTGGCGTTCCAGACTTAGTGCGTGCATTTCCTGACGTCGCCGTTGTGGGCCCAAAATCAGAGCCAATTCCAACCCTAACGACACCAATGGAAGAAGGCGACAAGCTGGAGTTGTTTGGTGAGATTTTCTTAGTACTTGGGTTACCCGGCCATACTTTGGGCCATATCGGTTACGTTGGGGACGGAAAACTGTTTTGCGGTGATGTGCTCTTTTCTGCTGGCTGCGGTCGTATTTTTGAAGGTACGCCTGAGCAAATGTTTGAATCACTGAGCAAACTAACGTCTCTACCAGAAGAAACTCAAGTCTTCTGCGCGCATGAATACACCGCGAGTAACGTGGCGTTTGCTCTAGCGGTTGAACCTGACAATGAGCAACTTCGCCAATATCGCGACGATGTAAACCGACTGCGAGCACTCAACATTCCGACACTTCCAACAACAATACGCAAAGAAAAGTGGATTAATCCGTTCTTGCGAACCTCTAACCCTGACGTGGTTCAATCTGTTGCTAGTCGCATTAAAAATAGCGATCCATGCTCGGTTTTTACTGCTTTACGCGAGTGGAAGAACGAATTTTAACCATTTTCTGCTTGTAAGTTTGCAAGACCCCAGTATTATCAGGGACTGATTTTTCGAGAAGCGCCACTGGCGCTTCTCTTACGTTTGGGGTTGATATAAATCTATTTGAATTTCTCCCCATTGCATAATTAGAAGCTCTTTGCCTCTATAAATTAGTTAGTGTTTAAAAGATGTCTATTATCTTGCGACTGCCACGCACATTACGTTGCGCGACAGGCAGGTGAAGATAAACAGGCCCTAAATAGGCTGAATCCATGCGTTTGAAGTATACTTGGGCGTTGGCGTTGTTATTATCTGGCTGTCAATTGACTCAGTCAGATTCAACGTCTTCTACACCAGAAACCAATAAATCTGAGCAGACTGCAAAGCAAAATGCAGTAAAAGCTCAACCGGGCAATAAATCGTCACTAGCAAAAAAATCCGCTAACGACGCGCCTAAAGTTCTCTCCCCCCAAGAACAAGAAGATGTGTGGCAACGTATCGCCATGCAGCTGGACATGGATATCCCAAACCACAAGAAAGTGGACTACTACCGTACGTGGTATTTAAAGCACCCAAATCACCTTTACACGGTATCTAAGCGTGCGACTCCTTTTCTATACATGATCACAAAACGTATCGAAGAGCGCGGACTCCCAATGGAGCTTGCATTACTTCCTGTAGTGGAAAGTTCATTCGATGCCTTTGCCTACTCACATGGTAGCGCGGCTGGGTTGTGGCAATTTGTCCCAGGCACCGGAAAAATGATGGGATTAGAGCAAAACTACTGGTATGACGGTCGCAGAGATGTGGCAGCAGCAACGGATGCAGCGCTGGACTACCTAGTACAACTAAACGAGCGTTTTGATGGTAACTGGGAACATGCAATCGCCGCTTATAACAGCGGTGGAGGCCGAGTTTCTAGCGCAATTCGTAAGAATAAAAAGCTCGGTAAACCTATCGATTTCTTCTCATTAGACTTACCAAAAGAGACCAGCAGTTACGTTCCTAAGCTATTGGCCTTGGCTGACGTTATCGCAAACCAAGACAAGTACGGACTTAATATTCCTGCAATTCCAAACAAGCCTGTTCTAACGCTTGTTGATCCAGAAGAGCAGTTAGATATGGCTATTGCCGCAGATTATGCCGGCATTAGCGTAAAAGAGTTGCAGAGTTACAACCCAGCATACAACCAGTGGTCGACAGCGCCTGAGGGGCCGCACCAACTTTTGATTCCCGTAGAGAAAAAAGAGACTTTTCTCACCAAGGTGGAGAAAAATCGCGGTAAAGGGATGAAGGTCGCTCGCTACAAGGTGAAATCTGGTGACTCTTTAAGCGTGCTAGCTAATAAATACGGCACAACCACGAAAGTCATTCGACGTGCCAACGGCCTATCGAATAACAACATTCGTATTGGTCAATACCTATTGATTCCGACATCAACAAAAGACGATGCAAAATATGCATTAACGGCACAAAACCGATTAAACAAGACTCAATCTCGTGCTCGTGGTCAACTCAAGCTCACCCATGTCGTTCAGTCTGGAGAAAGTTTGTGGTCAATCGCACGTAACAATAAAGTGTCGTATAAATCGTTAGCTAAATGGAATGGTATGGGCCCTAAAGATCCATTGCGTGTGGGTCAAAAGCTAGTGATTTGGAAAGACTCAGACAAAGGTTCTGTGATCCGTACCGTTTTCTACAACGTTCGCTCTGGCGACACCATTAGCGGCATTGCAAGCAAGTTCAAAGTAAAAACGAACGACATCGTGAAATGGAACTCGCTACACAAGAAAAAATACTTACAACCAGGTCAAAAGCTTAAGTTGTACGTTGACGTAACGAAGGTAAGTGTATGAACCCATCAAGCAATCCACTTGTGATGCTGTTGGACATTTTTCGTTCTCCAACATCTTGTTTTCTTGCGCTTTATCAACGCGGTGGATGGGGATGGCAACCGTTCATCTTCCTGATGCTTAGTCCGTTTTTATTCTGGGGTGCTTACTTTTCGAATGTCGATTTCACGTGGCTCAGTGACCAACTTGCTGCGCAATTTCAGCAAATCGACCCGAAGCAGATTGAGCTATTAGAACCAAACACGCTAATGGCAAGCGCGATCATCAATGATGTATTCAACCGCTTTGCCACCTTACTATTGCTCGCGCTTTGGTTCTTTCTTGCAACAAAGGCAAGCAAACAACAATACGGTTACTGGAAATGGTTTGCCGCATCGTGTGCTATCTTATTCCCAGCAGTATTGGGCGATGTAGCAAGCTACGCGAGCTTGCTACTCAAGCATGGTCAGGTAATGACTTACGCTGCCGATTTAAATAGCCTCAATGGTCTATTAAAGCTGCCTCTTACTAACGAATGGTCTCATTTCGCTAGCTCGTTACCTTTGCTTCTGCCTTGGTACATTGTGCTCGGCTACGGCGTTGTACTGACGTGGACGGAGTTTGAACGTGGCCAAGCTTTGGTGATAGCAAGCCTGCCATGGGTATTCTTCTACGTTATTTGGGCACTTTATATTGTGGTAACCTAAGCTAGTTATTTAACGTAAATGACAATAACAATGGGTTATGATCGGAAGCGTCGCTCTGCGGCGCTTTTGCGTACTTAAGCGTCAGACCTCGGTAAAACACATGGTCCAGTGGTAACCCTGTTATAAATTGGACTCGATGATCCGGCAAGAACGTCACCTCTTGTAAGTCCGCAGCCTTTAAGGCCTGCCTCATCGCATTAACGCGAGATTCACTCCAGCTATTGAAGTCTCCAGCAAATAGAATTGGCCCCACATGATGCTTTAAAAGCATTTCAACCGCCGTTAACTGAGATACATACTCTTTTGTACCCACGGTGAAGTTAATTGCATGTACATTCACCACTGCGAGTTTCTCGCCATTACTCAAGTGATACTGGCTATATAATGCAGACTTAGGTAAGCGAAGCCACGGCTCTTTAGAGGTGTAAGCGCAGGCTTTTTCTGGTTGCCCTTGAGCAATACTAATTACACCGGCACCGCTACCCAGCGCCTTAAAAGCACTCACTTGATTACTAACCCAGCGACCATCCACCAACCACTGTTTAAATGATGGTGTCATGCTGGCTTCTTGCAATAACAGTAACTGCTTATCAGCAGAAAACTCATCGAGTGCACGTTGCCAATTAGCCCGGTTCTGTTTGTAGATATTCCAGACAAGCACATTGATTTTGCCGTCATGATCGAGAGCTTTTGAATCGCTAAATTCGATGCACCTGATATCTTGTGTCAGCTCGGTACCTGTTTGAGTAATAATTTGCGGCTGATCTGGTACGGTGAAAATAACCTGGAAGCCAACCAATACCGCCATTACGAGAAAAGCTAACGCCAGAAAAAAACGCTTAAACATACGACAAACCTGAATGTAGGCACCCGAAATCTAGAACAACAAATCTCGGGTTAAATGATTTCACTAATAAGCAAACAACAAAAAAGGAGCCACTTGGCTCCCTTTTAGCATAATAAATACGAAACAAGTGACAAGAAACCTTAGATCGCGTCTTCGTCTTCTTCACCAGTACGAATACGAACCACACGCTCAATATCAGTGACGAATATTTTACCATCACCAATCTTACCAGTTTGCGCGGTTTCAATGATTGTCTCTACGCATTTATCAGCCACATCTTCCGTTACAACGATTTCGAGCTTCACTTTAGGTAGAAAGTCCACCATGTACTCTGCACCACGGTAAAGCTCGGTGTGACCTTTTTGGCGACCAAAGCCTTTCACTTCAGAGACGGTCATCCCTGTAATGCCAACTTCAGCTAGCGCTTCTCGAACATCATCCAGTTTAAATGGCTTGATAATCGCTTCAATTTTTTTCATGTTCATCCCTTAAGCTTCAATCGATTGCGCTTATTATCGTTTAGCGTTTCGCAACATTCAATGTTTGTCTCTGATCCACCAGCGAAAATCCAGGCTGAGCAAATTAACATAGCGAATATCGTGAGTTGATAAAACCCAATGAGGACTGCTCAATGCCCAATCGTCCAAGCTTTTTCAGACTCGCGTTTACTTCAAACTTGCGTAGTAAGCCGCTAGGTTAGCGATATCTTCATCAGACAACAATGAAGCTTGAGCTTGCATCACAGCAGCAAGCCCACCTGTTCGCTCTTTATTTTTATAAGCTTTAATTGAACTGATAATATATTGCTCATTTTGCCCTTTCAGATTTGGGTAACCCGGAATGACAGCAATACCATCAGCGCCATGACACGCCGCGCATACTCCCGACTTTGCTTGACCTGCTGCAGCATCTCCCGCAGCTAGAGCCTGCCCACTGAACATGGTTAACGCCACCATTGCACCCATGATTGTTTTCTTCATTGCTTCACCTAATCAATTATTATTTAAGGATTTTTATATTTTATAATCGACATTGTGGCATGAATTTTCATTACCTGCGCCAAATAAGTTCACAATCTTGACCATTAAACGCCTGATCAACGAACAGATCTGCCACAGCAACGACTCGGTCTTGGTACATTAAAATCGGAATTTGACGACGCAGCCAGCTTGGCACATTGTATTCTTGGAATAACTTCTTCAGTTTTCGACTGTGATTACGTGTGGTTGGATGCGCTGATAAGCCTTCCGGATTGAAGGTCACGCGAAGCAATTCTGGCTGACTCGGTAGCGCAATCGTTGCGTTACTAGAACTCGTCGTTAAGGTCAGCTCCCCGAGTCCCTCAGGCAGCGACAAAGTCGCATCAACTTGAATCGTACTTTGCCACTTAGTGACATCAGCCGTTTCCGTTACCCAATAGAGACGATTTCGAAAACGGCGCACTTCACCTTGTTTAAGTTGTAGTTTGGGGTTGGCATCTTGCTGAGCTAATGCCACTTCATTCCAGATAAGATTGAGTTGTACCTGAGTCGGCATACTAGTATTAAGCTTAGACAGCCACATACGAATCAAGCGCGCACGCGCTAATCCACTGTGCTTAGCCAGTTCTTCAATACTCAAACTTAGATCCGTTTGTAAAGCGCGTTCAAACACCGCGCTCAATAGTTCATCCAATAGCGCTTCTTGTTGAGCACATAAGTTTGCACTGCGCTGAACCGCTTGATGGATACTCGGCCAACGACCAGACAATTCAGGAATAACACAATGACGAAGAAAGTTACGATCATAACGGGTATCTTGATTGCTTTCGTCTTCCACCCACTCCAAGCCTAATTTAGTAGCGGCGTCTTCGATGGTCTTCCGCTTGATAGTAAGCAATGGTCGAACTAGAGATCCGCAAGAAAACGGCATACTCTCCGCCATCGAAGATAACCCTTTTGGCCCGCTACCGCGCTTAAGAGCAAGGAGAAAAGTCTCTATTTGATCGTCGGCATGTTGACCAGTCAACAGTATATCGCCTTCTTGAATGTACTTAGTTAAGGCTTGGTAGCGAGCTTCACGAGCAAGAAGTTCAATACTTTCACCATTGCTGATGTCTAAGCTCACTCGCTCAATCGAGCAAGATATCCCCACTTGTTGTGCCCAAAGTAAGCATTTATCGGCCCAATTATCGGCATTCGAGCTTAAACCATGGTGCACATACACAGCGTGACACTCTATCGAATGCGCTTGTTGGTAGCGACTGAGTAATTCGAGTAAAAGACGTGAATCCACTCCTCCGCTAAACGCCAAGACAACCTTAGTGCCTAATTGATAGTAGCGGCCGAGAACTTGAGCAAAATGCAGGTAAAGCGATTCCATAAACGATCCGATAGATGCAAAAAAGGGCTGGACTCTCATCCAACCCTTTCTATTTTAACTGTTATCAATTGAGATATCAGCTAACGCTTAACAGCAATCACCGAAATTAACAGTAGCCGTAGCTCATTAGGCGCTGGTAACGACGTTCACGTAGCGTCTCTTCATCCAGTTGTTCTAGATCTTCTAGCTGACGAAGTAGTGTCGCTTTCATATTCGCTGCCATTTGAACATGATCGCGATGAGCGCCGCCTAGTGGCTCTTCAATGATTTCGTCGATCAGTTCAAGCTCTTTAAGACGCGGAGCAGTTAGGCCCATTGCCTCTGCCGCTTGTGGCGCTTTGTCTGAATCACGCCATAAGATTGAAGCACAACCCTCAGGAGAAATTACTGAGTACGTAGAGTACTGAAGCATGTTCACGTAGTCGCCTACACCGATTGCTAGTGCACCACCAGAACCGCCTTCACCGACAACGTTACAGATTACTGGTACTTTAAGACCAGACATCACTTTTAGGTTTTTCGCGATAGCTTCAGATTGACCACGTTCTTCTGCGCCCACACCTGGGTATGCACCAGCCGTGTCAATAAATGTGATGATCGGCATGTTGAAACGCTCTGCCATTTCCATCAAGCGTAGAGCCTTACGGTAGCCTTCTGGTTTCGGCATACCAAAGTTACGTTTCACCTTTTCTTTGGTCTCACGACCTTTTTGGTGACCAATGATCATCACAGGGCGGCCTTCAAGGCGAGCCATGCCACCCACAATCGCTTTGTCGTCTGCAAACGCGCGGTCACCCGCTAATTCATCAAACTCCTCAAAAGCGTGTTGGATGTAATCCAGCGTGTAAGGACGTAGTGGGTGACGAGCCAGTTGAGCTGTTTCCCATGCACCTAGGTCACTGAAGGTTTTTTTCTTCAGCTCTAAGCTTTTCTTCTCAAGCTGTTCGATTTCTTTATCCAGGTCAATCGCAGAATCACCACCGTGACGAGAGACATCACGTAATGCTTCAATTTTCGCTTCTAGTTCTGCAATTGGCTTTTCAAATTCAAGAAAGTTTAGGCTCATCTATGAATCCTTGTTTACTCAGCGTCTAACATATTGCGCTGAATTTTTAGTTAAATTCGAGTTCTACCTGGCTTTTGCCAAGCAACTGTTTTAAATCGTCGAGTAATGTATCACTTGGCGTAACTCGCCACTCGGTGCCCAATGTTAACCGCGCTCTGGCGTCGGCACGCTGGTAGTATACATTGACGGGTACGGTTCCGGCTTTGTGCGGTTCTAAAATACGGCTGAACTGCTCAAAAAACTGATCGTTGATCTGATTTGCATCTATCGATACCGACAAACCACGAGCGTATTTCTCGCGCGCACTGCCGAGATCCATAACTTCACGCGCCGACATTTTAAGGCCACCGTTGAAGTCATCAAAGCTGACCTGTCCAGAAACGACCAAAATTCTGTCTTTTTCGAGAAGTTCAGCGTATCGATCCAGCGCATCTGAGAACAACATCACTTCCATGCGACCACTTCGGTCATCCAGTGTCATAATACCAATTCGTGTACCACGCTTGGTCGTCATTACACGAGCGGCAATAACCAGGCCGGCTACCGTGATAGATTGGTCGCGGCGAGTGGGCGTTGCGTCTTTTAGTCGACAACTGGTGTATTTGTTTAGTTCCTTTACGTAGGCGTTAATTGGGTGCCCTGTCAAATATAGGCCTAGGGTATCACGCTCGCCCTCTAACCACACTTTTTCTGGCCAAGGCGGAACCTGCGTATACTTATGCTCTACTTCTTCAGGCGCATCCGTTAGCACACCAAACATATCCGTTTGACCAAACGCTTCAGCTTGGTGATGTTGACTTGCTGCTTTTACCGCATCATTGAGTGACGCCATCATCGCCGCGCGGTGTGGGCCTAGTCGATCCAACGCACCCGCGTAAATCAGCTTCTCTATCACTCGTTTATTGACGCGTTTTAGATCAACTCGAGCACAGAAATCAAACAGGTCTTTAAAGTGACCACCTTTATTTCTCGCCTCAAGAATCGCATCGATAGGACCTTCACCTACCCCTTTTATCGCACCAATACCGTAAACAATTGCGCCATTTTCATCAACATTAAAGCGATATAGGCCAGAGTTGATGTCTGGTGGCAGCACGGTGAGCTTCATACGGAAACACTCATCGACCAAGCCAACGACTTTTTCCGTGTTATCCATATCGGCTGTCATTACCGCAGCCATAAATTCGGCAGGATAATGTGTTTTCAGCCAAAGAGTTTGATAAGAAACCAATGCATAAGCAGCAGAGTGCGATTTGTTAAAACCATAACCGGCGAACTTCTCTACCAAGTCGAAGATTTTCATCGCCAACTCGCCATCGATACCGTTCTTTATCGCACCTTCTTCAAAGATAGCACGTTGTTTTGCCATCTCTTCTGGCTTTTTCTTACCCATTGCACGACGAAGCATGTCCGCACCACCTAGCGTGTAACCTGCTAAGATCTGCGCAATCTGCATTACCTGCTCTTGATACAGGATGATGCCGTAGGTTGGATCAAGCGTCTCTTTTAGCGACTCGTGTTGCCACTTTTCATCTGGATAAGAGATCGCTTCTCGACCATGTTTACGGTCGATAAAGTTATCTACCATGCCCGATTGCAAAGGACCCGGACGGAAGAGTGCTACCAATGCGATGATGTCTTCGAAACAGTCTGGCTGAAGTCGTTTGATCAGCTCTTTCATGCCTCGAGATTCAAGCTGGAATACTGCTGTCGTTTCAGAGTTTTGCAACAAACGGAAAGAGGCAGGGTCTTCTAACGGTATGGATTCAATTTGAACCGGTTCTTTACCTTCTCGCTCTAGACGTGGGTTAATCAGCCCTAACGCCCAGTCAATAATGGTTAAGGTACGTAAACCCAAGAAGTCAAACTTAACTAGGCCAGCGGTCTCAACATCGTTTTTATCAAATTGAGTAACCGGGAAGTGACCTTCAGCGTCTGCATAAATTGGCGCAAAATCGGTAATTGTTGTAGGTGAAATTACAACACCACCAGCGTGTTTACCGGCGTTTCGCGTACAGCCTTCCAAAATATGACACATGTCGATGAGTTCTTTAACTTCCTCATCGGCCTCATACAATTCAGGTAGTGCAGGTTCAGCTTTAAACGCTTTATCTAGCGTCATGCCTGGATCGGGCGGGATCAGCTTTGAAATACGATCAACAAAACCAAATGGGTGGCCCAATACGCGGCCAACGTCACGGATTACCGCTTTTGCCGCCATGGTACCAAACGTGATGATCTGAGATACCGCGTCGCGACCGTACATTTCCGCAACGTGGTCAATAACCTGGTCACGTTTATCCATACAGAAATCGACGTCGAAATCGGGCATCGAAACACGTTCTGGGTTCAAGAAACGTTCGAACAGCAAGTCATATTCTAGTGGATCCAGATCGGTGATTTTTAGTGCGTAAGCCACCAAAGAACCAGCACCGGAACCACGTCCAGGACCGACAGGAATTCCATTATCTTTTGACCACTGGATGAACTCCATTACGATCAAGAAGTAACCAGGAAATCCCATTTGGTTGATAACATCTAGCTCTATCTGAAGACGTTCATCATATTCAGGGCGGCGACGTTTTCTCTCTTCCTCATCTGGAAATAGGAACTCTAAACGCTCTTCCAACCCCTCTCGGGATTTCATGACTAGGAACTCAGTCTCTTTCATCCCTTCGGTTGGGAAAGCTGGTAGGAAGTACTCACCTAAGCGCACAGTCACGTTACAACGCTTCGCTATCTCGACACTGTTTTCTAACGCTTCAGGAATATCAGCAAACAGCTCACACATTTCTTCTTCTGTACGAAGATATTGCTGCGGACTGTAGTTTTTTGGCCTACGCGGATCTTCTAATGTGTAACCATCGTGAATCGCTACGCGTATTTCATGAGCATCAAATAGGTCTGGACTCAGGAATACAACTTCATTGGTCGCCACTACTGGCAAGTCCTGCTGCTCTGCCAATTCAACCGCAAAGTGAAGATAAGTTTCTTCATCTGGACGACCGGTACGAAGTAGCTCAAGATAAAAGCGATCTGGAAAATGCTGTTTATAGAAATCAACACACCCTTGCACTATTTGACGGTTGCCTTTCAAAAGGCCGCGACCAATTTCCCCGCTTTTACCGCCGGATAATACAATCAGGCCTTCAGACATTTCAGCCAACCAGGCTTTGTCAATCACTGGGTGGTGTTGAACATGTCCACGTAAGTACGCTTTTGATATCAATAACGTCAGGTTCTTATAACCTACATTATCCGCCGCAAGCAAAGTCACTTGTGTCAGCTCTTCACCAAACTCGTCCGACTGCATTTTAAAGTCAGCACCAATGATCGGTTTAACACCACTGCCATGTGCTGTACCGTAAAACTTCACCAAACCACATAGGTTGGTAAAGTCGGTCAACGCCATTGCGGGCATACCGAGCTCAGCAACTTTCTTTACGATTGGCGGAACTTTGTTGAGACCATCCACCATCGAGAAGTCACTATGAACACGCAGGTGGATGAATTTGGGATCTGACATTAACAGGTACCGTGTAACTCTATTTTGTTGGGGATTCTAACCTAAAGAGGTTGGGTTTATAACACCAATTAGATCGTTTGATTATTCTATGCCTAACGCTTTTTTTACTGGCTTGAAACTCTTGCGGTGTTCACTGATCACTCCGTGTTGCTCAATCGCTTCAAAGTGCGCTTTAGTTGGGTAACCTTTGTGCTTCGCGAAGCCAAACTGTGGATGAAGTTTATCCAACTCTTCCATATCTTGGTCACGCACGACTTTGGCAATAATTGAAGCCGCACTGATTTCGGCAACACGTAGATCGCCTTTTACTACAGCTTGAGCATCCATAGGCAGCTCCGGACAACGGTTACCATCAATCAACACCAAATCAGGTTGAACCTGTAACCCCGCCACTGCACGCTGCATCGCAACCATAGTCGCCTGCAAAATATTCAGTTGATCGATTTCTTCAGGAGAACAACGCCCGACCGCCCACGCCAATGCTTTTTCTTTGATTTCAGGAAGCAGCGCCATGCGTTTCTTTTCGGTCAATTTTTTCGAATCGTTCAACCCTTCAATAGGATTGTTAGGATCAAGGATAACCGCAGCGGTGACGACGTCTCCTACCAAAGGGCCACGTCCTACCTCGTCGACTCCGGCCACAAGCTGATAACCTTGCGGATATTCAAACGGAGGGAGTTCAACTTTGGTTTTGGTCGCTTTTGGTTTAACAGCCATGATAAATCTCTATTTTTCAATCAGTTTTAGAACCGCGTTTGCGGCTTGTTGATCCGCATCTTTACGAATCCAATGATGCATTTCCGTAAACTTATCTAACATCGGTTTATTATCGCTTTCCAATAAGCGAGAAACCTCAGTAAACAAATTGTCTGGTGTGCACTCATCTTGTAGATATTCTTTGACGAGCTCATCATCCGCCAAGATATTCGGCAATGACACATACTTCGTTTTCAATAGACGTTTAGCTAAAAAAGCAGTAAATGCATTCACACGATAACCCACCACCATTGGACGCTTGAGAAGCATACACTCCAACGCTACGGTACCGGAGGCCAACATCACGGCATCGGATGCGGTGATGACGTTGCGTGCGGTGTCATCAACTAACTTGAAGTCCAACTCTGGCGCTAGCTCTTTCCATGCTTGTTCAAACTGCTCACGGCGTTTTTGATTAACAAGCGCGACAACAAACCCCAGTTCTGGAAATTTTTTATGGAGTAACTTGCAGGTTTCAATAAATGGCTCTGAGAGCATTTTTAACTCGCTACCACGACTGCCTGGCAGGACAGCAAGCCACTTTTTATCTTGTTCTAAACCAAGCAACTCACGTGCAGGCGCTTGTTCTGATTCTAGTGGGATGGCATCAGCCAAGGTATGACCAATGAACTCGCAAGGTACATTAAATTTGTCGTAGAACGCTTTCTCAAACGGAAGAAATGCTAGCACCAAGTTCGTTGCCGCTTCTATTTTAAAGATGCGCTTCTGACGCCAAGCCCAAACAGACGGACTCACGTAATGAACGGTTTTAATGCCCGCTTGCTTGAGGTCAAGCTCCAGGCGTAAGTTGAAGTCAGGAGCATCGATCCCGATGAAAACATCAGGCGGATTCTGAGTAAAATACTGAACGAGCTCAGCTTTCACTTTAAGAAGTCTCGGTAAGCGGCCTAAAACCTCGACTAATCCCATCACCGCAAGCTCTTCCATATCAAACAGAGACTCGCAACCTTGGGCTATCATTTTCGGACCACCAATGCCTACGAACTCTGCGTCTGGATATTGTTGCTTTACTGCTTTGATAAAGCCTTCACCTAGCGTATCGCCAGACAATTCTCCGGCAATGATGCCAATACGTAATGGTCTTTCCATATCTACTTCGCTATTTTTCCTGTGCGCTATGGATAACGGTTTGCCTTATCCATAAAACACAAAAAGATCGTAACCTCAAATTTGGTCACGATCTTTTTATTTATTGGTTCATTCGCCAATTAACGAATAATGCCACGTTCCGTCGTTTCCAGAATATCTGAGAAACGCTTCACAGCCGGCCACTCTTGAGCCATTTCAGCCAGAATAGGCTTCACTTCTTCTAGCGTCTTACCTGAACGGTAGATTTCTTTATACGCTTTTTGTAGCGCACGAATCTCTGGTTTCTCAAAGCCATTACGCTTCAAGCCAACAAGGTTCAAGCCGAATGGAGTAGCGTGGTTACCTTGCGCGAGTACATAAGCTGGGACATCTTGCACCACAGCTGAACAGCCGCCAATGTAAGCGTAAGCGCCCACTGTACAAAACGGATGAATCGCAGACAGTGCCATCACACCGGCATAATCATCAACAGTAACGTGACCACCAAGAATCGAGTTATTACCGATATGAGTGTGGTTACCAATAACAACATCATGCGCAACGTGTGCATTCACACACAATAAGTTGTCATCACCAATGATCGTGGTTGCTTTGTCCTGCACTGTGCCGCGGTGAACTTGGACCGCTTCACGAATGACGTTACGGTCACCGATAACCACAGTTGTGTCTTCACCACCGTATTTTTTGTCTTGGTTTTCTTCGCCGATGACAGCATGTGGGAAAATACGGTTATCTTTGCCAATAGTCGTGTGACCTTTGATCACAACGTGAGACATCACTTCTGTGCCTTCACCAATTTCAACCGTAGAGGTGATGTACGTAAAAGGACCTACTGTTACGTTAGCACCAATTTTGGCGCCCTCTTCTACCACCGCTGCCGGGTGGATTTTAGCGGTTTCATGAATCATATTAAAACTCTCGACGAGCACACTTCAGTTCTGCAGAACATACCACTTCGCCGTCAACTTTTGCTACACCGCTAAATGCAGCAATGCCGCGACGTTCTTTCAGAAATTCTACCTCAATAACCAATTGGTCGCCCGGAACCACTGGTTTACGGAATTTCGCGCCGTCTACGCTTGCAAAGTAGTACAGTTCATTTTCTGTTGGTGCACCAAATGATTTAAATGCAAGTAAGCCTGTTGCCTGAGCCATTGCTTCTAAAATCAAAACACCTGGGAATACTGGTAGTTGAGGAAAGTGACCTGTGAACTGAGGTTCGTTAACCGACACGTTTTTAATCGCGTGAAGGTACTTCTCTTCTTGGAAGTCTATCACTCGGTCGATCAATAAGAATGGGTAGCGATGAGGTAGTAGCTCTTGAATTTCAGAGATGTTCATCGTTTTCTTTTCAGTAGTCAAAGTCGTCTTCCTATATCAATTTTTTGCCGCCAAGATGGCAAACGTGGCAACAGGTCGTAAAGCCGAATCGCTTTGCAATATACTAGCAAAATACGCACCATCTTGGAGTTAAATCTACTTAGAGCGCGTCATTATAGAAGAAAAAGACCCGCATTTCGCGAGTCTTCGTACAGAATATGGAACTAGAGCCTGTTAGCTTTCACGTTAAATACAGAGCGAAAGATAACTTGTTCTAAATTTCTTCTTTCTGTTCCAGCTGTTTTTCAACCGCTTTTAGGCGCTTATTCATCTCATCAATACGGTGAACTCGAGTTGCAGTTTTACGCCACTCTCTGTTCGTTTGTAGTGGAATACCTGATGAGTAAAGGCCTTTTTCTTCGATACTGCGCATTACCATGCCCATACCTGTAATCGCCACACCATCTGCGATAGTGATATGGCCATTCAGAACAGACGCGCCGCCAATCTGGCAGTACTTACCAATTTTTGTACTGCCCGCGACAATAGTACCACCAGGCATCACGGTACCATATCCGATCTGCACGTTGTGCGCGATTTGAAGTTGGTTATCCAGAATGACATTGTCTTCAATGATAGTATCTTCGAGTGCACCGCGGTCAATCGTAGTACAAGCACCAATCTCAACGCGGTTACCGATACGCACTGAACCAAGCTGAGGAATTTTGATCCACTCGCCTTTGTCATTCGCATAACCGAAGCCATCAGAGCCAATGACGGTACCCGATTGAACGAGACAGTCATCACCCAATGACACTTCATGATAGATAGTGACATTAGCCCAAAGCTTGGTGTTATTCCCTAGTTTGGCGTTCTTACCGATAAAACAACCAGCGCCAACGCTTACGTTATCGCCGAGTTCTACGCCCGTTTCAATCACAGCGTTAGCGCCGATTGTAACGTTCTCACCCATCTTAACGTCGCCGGCAATCACAGCACTTGGTGCAATATCGTCTGCCGGTGTTGGTGTGGTATCCATCGCTTGGACCACACGAGCAAATGCGACATAAGGGTCTGAAACCACTAGCGCATTTCCAACGCATTGATCTTTATGCTCAGCCTCTACCATAACAACGGTAGCTTGGCACTCAGAAAGGTGTTTTGCGTATTTTGGGTTAGACAAGAAGGTTACGTCACCTTCTTGTGCTTTATCCATTGGGGCAACACGGCTTACAACGAGAGACTCGTCACCAAACAGCTCACCCCCGGTAATTGTCGCCAATTCGGCTAATGTTAATGTCTTCATAACTTCTTATTTTAGAGCTTTAATTACGTCTTCAGAAATATTGTATTCTGGCTTGCCGTACTGCAAAGCAGAGATATCAATCACAAGATCGTAACCATTTTTGTCTGCGACTTTCTTAACTGCATCTTGAATCGTTTTGAAAAGCTTCGCTTTTTCTTCAGCTTCACGACGCGCACTTGCTTTTTCAAGTGCTTGTGCTTTCACTTTGTACTCGCTGTCTAGCTTCGCGATATCGATACGTAGCTTTTCAACTTCGTCTTGACCCAAAAGCTCGCCGTCACGTTGTAGCTTCTCAATCTTTGTTTTAGCTTGTGCTTGGATTGACTTCAGTTCATCAGCTTTGCTTTTGAAGTCTTTCTGCATTTTTTGTAGTACAACTTCACGTTGAGGAAGAGCTTGAAAAACTTGAGCTGTATTTACGTAAGCAATTTTCTGTGCAGCTTCTGCCGCATTTGCAAACATTGAAGAGCTCAGTACAAGAAGGCCAATCCCAGCCGCTTTGATCATTTTATTCAAAATATTTTCCTCTTTAGAAAGTTCTACCGATAGTGAATGTGAAGAACTCTTCATCATCGCCATCAAATTTCTTAATTGGTTTCGCTAGTGAGAATACTAGTGGCCCCATTGGAGACATCCACTGCAACGCCGCACCGTAAGAAGAGCGGTAGTTGGTTGGATCTGAGTAATCGTAGTAGTAACGGTCACCATATTCCGCACCTGAATCGCGGTAGTCAAACTCCGTATCCCAAACACTTGCCATATCAAAGAAGATACTGGTACGAATTTGGTTTTGTACTTCTTCTGATGCAAATGGTGTTGGGACAATCAACTCAACACTTGCTAGCGCTACGGCGTTACCACCAACAGAGTCATCTGTTGCTGTATCTGCGCCATTGTTTGAACCAGATGTATCACGGTAAACCGCTTTAGGACCAACAGAGTTTGAGCCAAAGCCACGAAGCGATGTAAAGCCACCTGCGTAGTAGTTTTCGTAGAATGGGAACAAGTTATCGTTACCATCCGTTTGACCGTAACCATTACCGTAACCTAAGCGGCCACGGAACAAGAGGGTAAACTCGTGCTTTTTAGTCAATGGCACATACTGGCGAACATCGTACTGCATTTTGAAGTATTGAACGTCAGAGCCAGGTACGGTCATTTTATAGAATGCTCGCTGATGGTTACCTGCCGTTGGGAAGTAACCACGGTTTAAGTTATTACGTGTCCAAGAGATATTGAAGTCGAAGTCGTTTGTGTTCAACGCTCCACTAGAATCAATGTTGTCTGCTTGTGCTCGTAAGAACTGCTCTACCTGCAAGTAAGGCGATAAGTTACCGATCTTGTTGTGCGTATAACCGACACCGAATTCAAAACGGTTCAACTCATCGAATGGGAAGCCCCACGTTAAGCTCGCGCCATAGCTTTCGTTGGTATAGTCAACGATATTGGCTTCTTTAGCTTCAAATTCGTTATAGAAAACCTTACCACCTAAGCTTACACCGTCTAAGTTCCAGTACGGATCACGGTAATCTAGACTGATGTTTTTCTGGTAGTCATTCATCATCGCGTTGATACCAACACGGTTACCGCTACCAATAAAGTTATCTTGTTGCAGGCCAACCTGGAAGCTCACACCCGATTCTGTACCGTAGCCAACACCGAAGTTAACGCTACCAGAGTTCGCTTCTTTGACAGAGTAAACTAGGTCAACTTGATCATCACTACCAGGAACTCGAACCGTCTGTACTTCAACATTTTCAAAGTAGCCCAAACGATTTAGACGAGTTTTACCCGTTTCAATCGATTTCGAGTTCAACCAACTGCCTTCCATCTGACGCATTTCACGACGAAGGACTTCATCTTTGGTTGAGTTATTACCCGTGAAGCGAATATCACGAACATAAATTCGGTTACCCGGGTCTACGTTAACGACCAAAGAAACTTCTTGATTCTCGTCGTCAAACTCTGGAATGGTATTCACTTGAGGATAAGCATAACCGGACTCACCAAGCACACGCTTAATCCCTTCTTCCATTGAAGTAACCAACGAGCCGTTGTATGTCTCATTGTCTTCAAATGGCACAAGTCTTTCGAACGTCGCTTCCTCGCCAATCAAATCACCACGGAACTTCACGTCCTTAACGGTGTAAACCTCGCCCTCTTCTAGACCAAGAGTAATGTATACCCCTTTCTTGTCAGGAGAGATTGCAACTTGTGTCGAATCAACGTTAAATTTTAAGTAACCACGATCCAGGTAGAATGATTTGAGTGCTTCAATATCGCCTGCAAGAACTTGCTTTTGATACTTTTCATCAGAAAGGAAATTCCACCACGGCACATCAACATTTAAGTTAAAGCGCGAAAGCAGTTCTTCATCACTGAACACTTCATTACCGATAAAGTTGATTTGCTGAATTTTTGCCGACACACCTTCAGTAAAGACAAACTTAAGATCAGAACGATTACGTGGTAGTGGAGTCACCACCGCTTTTACTGTTGCGTTGTATTTACCTACGCTGTAGTAAAAGTCTTCTAAGCCTTTTTCAATGTTGCTTAGCGTGGTGCGGTCAAGCGCTTCACCTTCACGAACGCCAGACGCGTTCAGGTTTTCTTGTAGCTGCTCGTCCTTGATTGCTTTGTTACCTGAAAAAGAGATGCTTGCAATGGTAGGACGTTCTTTGACTTGAACCATCAGAACACCACCGTCACGCAACACTTTCACATCTTCAAAGTTACCAGATGCATACAGGGCGCGGATAATTTCTGCAACATCGCCTTGGCCAATGGTATCACCGACACGTACAGGCATTTTCAACAATGCAGCACCCAGTGCTACACGTTGCAATCCATCGATTTCAATATCTTGAACTACGAAGTTCTCTGCTCCATTTGCAGATACACTGGTCGCCAGTAAACTTGCAAATAGAATTCGCTTAATCGCCATACTTGTTCTAATTATTCCTTGCTACTGCTTTTGTCTCTGAACTATCACAGACGAGTAAAATCATTAAATAGCGCTAACGCCATGAGCGAGAAGATAATCGCACCACCAATTCTAAAGCCCATTTCCTGCACTTTCTCAGGAACAGGACGTCGAATGACTGCTTCAATTGCAAAAAACAACAAATGACCGCCATCCAACATTGGTAAAGGAACGAGGTTAATAATACCTAGGTTAACACTAATTAGAGCGAGAAAACCTAAAAAGTAGACCAAACCATAATCTGCTGTCGCGCCTGCGCCTTTGGCTATTGATATTGGTCCACTCAGATTATTCAGACCAACGTCTCCAACAATAAGCTTCTTAAGCATGCTGATTGTCAAACCAATGACTTGGCCAGTTTTGTCTACTGCTTTACCTATTGACTCGAATACACCAAACTGAAGATCGAAGCGATAACTTTCTGGCCATTCTGCGACTTTAGGTGCAATACCTGCAAAACCAACGACTTCTTTGTTAGCTAGCTCACGGCTACCGGGCGTCAGCGTCAATGTTTGCTCATAACCCTGACGTAACACCGTCAATTCAAGCGGTGTATCAGGATTAGAACGAACCGCTTCAACCACTTGCTTCCATTCGGTCACGCGTTGTTGACCAATTGCGACAACCTCATCACCTGGAAGCACACCGGCTTTTTCCGCCGCTCCACCTTGCGAGACCTGCTCGATAACTCGATACACCTCCGGTGTATACGGAGCAAAACCTAACGACTGCATCGCTGACTGAGTTTCTGGGTCGAACTTCCACTCACGTAAATCGAGCGTTTTCGTTACTTCTGAACCAACTTCATTCGCTGACGTTAGTGTTACCGTCATCAAATCATCGCCAATATGAGAAATCAATCCCATATTTACTGATTCCCAATCCGGAGTTTTGATACCAGATATCGATTTAAGTTCCATTCCAGATTCAATTCCAGCTTCCGCAACAATCGAATTGGGCGTAACTTCACCAATTACAGGCTTAACAGCAGGGATGCCAATTAGAAATACCAGCCAATAGGCAAAAATTGCGAAAAGAAAATTAAAGATGGGGCCAGCCGCAACAATAGAGGTTCGCTTCCATAACGGCTTCTTATCAAACGCTAGGTGCTTCTCATGTTCTGGCACCTCATCGACACGGCTATCAACCATTTTCACATAGCCGCCGAGAGGGATCATTGAGATGCTGTACTCCGTTCCGTCTTTGCCTACTTTACTCCAAATAGACTTGCCGAAACCGATTGAAAACTTTTCAACTTTAACGCCGCAACGGCGAGCAACCCAAAAATGCCCAAATTCGTGCACGGTAACAAGAATGCCCAGTGCGACGATAAAAGAAATGAGATTCCACAATATACCAGTCATCAGCTACGCTCGCGTATGGTTTCTAGGGCAATAGTTCGTGCCATTCTATCTAGCTCGAGCAAGCTTTCCAAGCTATTCGCATTCTCAGCTTTGCAGCTTGCGTTGATTTTATTCAACACAGACTCATTGATGCGAGCAATATCGGTAAAACCTAGTCTGTTATTTAAAAATGCATCAACAGCGACTTCATTAGCTGCATTCAATGCCGTTGTTGCGTGTTGACCTTCATAACAAGCATCAATTGCGAGTTTTAAACATGGGTAACGAGCAAAATCAGGCTGCAAAAACGTCAGCTCACCAACTTTCGTGAAGTCTAGCGGCTTAACCCCAGCTTCCACTCTTGACGGGTATGACATGGTGAGCGCAATTGGCGTCGCCATATCCGCTTCTCCCATTTGTGCCAAGACCGAACCATCACGATACTGAACCATAGAATGAATTACCGATTGAGGGTGAATAACCACCTTCAGTTGTTCGCGAGCAGCATTAAATAGCCACTTAGCTTCGATATACTCAAGGCCTTTATTCATCATCGTGGCAGAGTCAACAGAAATTTTTGGCCCCATCGACCAGTTTGGATGAGCAATCGCCTGCGCGGGTGTCACCTGCTCCAGTTCTGCGATGTCAGTGTAACGGAAAGGACCACCAGATCCAGTCAACAAAATATGAGAAATGCCATGTTCTTGTAAATTGCAACGACCCAGATTGGTTTGTACTTGCTGCGGTAAACATTGGAAAATGGCGTTGTGTTCACTGTCGACGGGAAGTAGCTCTGCGCCAAATTCTTCAACGGCATCAATAAATAGCTGGCCTGACATTACAAGTGCTTCTTTATTTGCCAACAAGACTCGCTTACCTGCTTTCACGGCAGCCATGGTAGGCAATAAGCCAGCGGCTCCTACAATAGCAGCCATTACACTGTCGACCTCGTCCAGCGAAGCAATATGGCATAGCGCATCAACACCACCTAGCACTTCGGTACCTGGCGAAACCGAGTGTAGCTCAGCTTGAAGTTGAGACGCCGCAGCTTTATCTGCCATGACCGCATACTTAGGTTGCCAATGACGACATAAACCGATCATCTTTTCAACGTTAGTGCTTGCCGCTAAGGCAACGACAGAAAACAGATCTGGGTTTTGTTCGACCACTTTAAGCGTGCTTGCACCAATTGATCCAGTAGCACCAAGAATCGTTAACTTTTGCATGTTGTAAGACCGTTAGAAAGCTCAGGAGCGACGACGCCGCTCCTGATAAATTAGAATACGTAGTAAAGAAGAGCAAAAACTGGGAATGCTGCGGTTAGGCTGTCGATACGATCTAGCACACCACCGTGCCCTGGGATAATGTTACTGCTGTCTTTAATGCCTGAGACACGTTTGAACATACTTTCAACCAGATCACCAAGCACTGAAATAACGACAGTCACTAGCGTAATCAGCACCATATGGACAGGGCTAGTGAACTGGATGTCGAACCAATCAGCAAATGCCCACGCTACGATTAATGCCGTGATAATGCCACCAATTAGCCCTTCAATGGTTTTATTGGGGCTTACATGAGGAGCCATCTTACGTTTGCCTAAGCTTTTGCCTGCAAAGTAGGCGCCGCTATCTGCAGCCCATACCAAGAAACAAACGTACAACACAAGCTTTGCGCCGTGGTATGGATCTACAGTGATGTCATACGCTCTGAGAATAATCACACTCCAAAGGAATGGGATTAGTGTCAGAAAACCAAATACATGACGTAAAACAAAATTACTTTGCCAAGATTTCGTCGTTTTGGGGTAAGTAATCGCCATTAAGCTAGCAATAATCCACCAAACAAAACCAATACCCAAGACGACATAATGAGGTGTCGTTAAGTGATTTAGGCTATATGCATCAGGCGAGATGTATAGAAAACTAAGTCCGGTAATAATGATTGCCGGCACAAGGGCAGCAATGCGAGAGTTGCTTCCTGTAAACTGAGTCCACTCCCAAAAACCTAATAGCGTTATTGCAGTTAAAGCGGCAATAAAGCCCATTAGCGGTAATTTAAAAATGCCTAAAATAACCAGGGGAGCTAAAATTAGTGCTGTTATTATTCTCTGTTTCAAACTAACTAGTCCTTATTGAGCTGCCATCAATGCCTTTATTTGTTCACCTGTACAGCCAAAACGACGTTCTCGGTTGATAAACCAAGTCACAGCTTCTACCAAACTGTCTTCATCGAATTCTGGCCAGTACTCTGGTGTAAAGTACATTTCTGCATAAGCCATTTGCCACAACATAAAGTTGCTGATGCGGCACTCTCCACTGGTGCGAATTAAAAGATCCACTTCCGGTAGGTCTGCCATGGTCAAATGCTCAGTGATTAGCTGCTCATTGATATCCTCTACACGAATTTCACCGTTACGTGCTTTTAGCGCTAACGTTTTAGCAGCTTCTGTGATGTCCCATTTACCGCCATAGTTGGCTGCAATGTTGATCACCATACCCGTGTTATCTGCCGTTAGGTTTTCTGCTTCTACAATTTTATTTTGTAGACGCTCACTAAATCGACTGGTATCACCGATCACGCGCAACCGTAAGTTATTTTTGTGTAGTTTTTTTACTTCACTAGACAGGACCGTGATAAACAGTTCCATCAAAAGACCCACTTCTTCCTCCGGACGACGCCAGTTTTCACTACTAAAAGCAAACAGCGTCATGGCTCTAATGCCTAGTTTTGAAGCAGCAGCCACGGTCTTACGAACGGCACTAACGCCTTTTTTATGACCAAATACGCGAGGTTTTCCTTTGGACTTAGCCCAACGGCCATTACCGTCCATAATGATGGCAATATGCTTAGGAAGGGAATCAGAGAAGGCTTGAGAATTTTGCATAGGGAGTTAATTGAGTTCCATCAGTTGGATAGACTAACATAAAAAAACGCTGAGCTGTGAGCACAGCGTTTTCCAACAGTGATGTGTGTGGGAGTATTAAACTTCCATCAACTCTTTTTCTTTTGCAGCAAGAACTTCATCGATCTTCTTAACTGCAACGTCAGTTAGCTTTTGAATTTCGTCTTGTGCTTTACGGTCTTCATCTTCAGAGATTTCTTTATCTTTTAGAAGCGCTTTAAGATCGTTGTTTGCGTCACGACGGATGTTACGAACAGCAACACGACCACCTTCAGCTTCACCACGAACGATCTTAACTAGGTCTTTACGACGTTCTTCCGTTAGCGGTGGAAGTGGAACGCGGATGATAGTGCCAGCTGACATAGGGTTTAGACCAAGGTCAGACGTCATGATCGCTTTTTCTACTTTCGGCGTCAGCTCTTTATCAAAAACCGTGATTGCAAGTGTACGTGCATCTTCAGCAATAACGTTTGCTACTTGGTTTAGAGGTGTTGCTGCACCGTAGTATTCTACAGAAATACCAGATAGTAGGCTTGGGTGTGCACGACCTGTACGAATTTTAGAAAGGTTGTTCTTAAGCGCTTCAACGCTTTTATCCATGCGCTCTTGCGCGTCTTTTTTGATTTCGTTAATCACAGTTTCACCTTAAAAATGTCATCTTTCCTGAAGAAAGCCTAAAACGGTTGAGCAAAGCAAGCACCACCCTAACGCTTTGGAGTGGCACCTTAAGCCAAGCTTATTCGTTGATGAGCGTGCCTTCTGCTTCGCCCATAACCACGCGACGTAGTGCGCCTGGCTTGTTCATATTAAATACGCGGATTGGCATTTTGTGGTCACGAGCTAGCGTAAACGCCGCCAAGTCCATAACTTTCAGCTCTTTATCCAGAACTTCTGCATAAGATAGCTTATCATACAGCTCTGCGTCTGGGTTTGCTACAGGGTCAGCAGTAAATACACCATCAACTTTCGTCGCTTTTAGTACGACATCCGCTTCAATTTCGATACCACGTAAACAAGCAGCAGAATCCGTTGTAAAGAACGGGTTACCAGTACCAGCAGAGAAGATGACAACTCGGCCTTGGCGAAGCTCACGGATCGCATCAGCCCAATTATAGTCGTCACATACGCCTTTTAGAGGGATTGCAGACATAACGCGCGCATTTACGTATGCACGGTGAAGAGCATCACGCATCGCTAGGCCATTCATTACTGTAGCAAGCATACCCATGTGGTCACCAACTACGCGGTTCATACCAGCTTCAGCTAGGCCTGCACCACGGAACAAGTTACCGCCACCGATAACTACACCAACCTGAACACCCAGTTCAACCAGTTCTTTAACTTCTTGTGCCATACGATCAAGGACCGCAGGATCAATACCAAAACCGTCTTCACCTTGAAGAGCTTCACCACTCAGTTTTAATAGAATACGTTGATACGCTGGTTTAGGGTTCGTAGTCATGGAGTTTACCTTCCAAAGAGAGTTGTTGATTAACAGTCATGAATAGACACAACTTCAGTTATGGCTATTCATCACGGCTAATCGTTCACTGCTCATAAAAAGACCGCAGCCTTGGCTACGGTCTAATCTTTATACAGTCTCTAAGGATTAACCTTTTTGAGCTGCTGCAACTTCTTCAGCGAAGCTCATTTCTTCTTTCTTCTCGATACCTTCACCTACTTCTAGGCGAACGAACGTAGAAACTGAAGCGCCTTTTTCTTTCAGCATTTCGCCTACAGTTTTCTTAGGCTCCATGATGAAAGCTTGACCTGTTAGAGAGATCTCGCCAGTGAATTTCTTCATGCGGCCAACAACCATCTTCTCAGCGATTTCAGCAGGCTTGCCTTCGTTCATTGCGATTTCAACTTGAACCGCTTTCTCTTTTTCTACTACGTCAGCTGGTACGTCTTCTGGGTTAACGAACTCTGGCTTAGAAGCAGCAACGTGCATTGCAACGTGCTTAAGAGTTTCTGCGTCGCCTTCACCAGCAACAACAACACCGATTTTCTCACCGTGACGGTAAGAAGCGATTGCAGTGCCTTGAACGTATTCTACGCGACGGATAGTGATGTTTTCACCGATTTTAGCTACTAGAGCTACACGTGCGTCTTCGAATTGTGCTTGTAGTTCTTCAACAGAAGCTTTTGAAGCTAGAGCTGCAGCTGCAACTTCTTCTGCGAATGCAGTGAAGTTACCGTCTTTAGCAACGAAGTCAGTTTGGCAGTTAACTTCAAGAAGAACAGCAACGCCGTTTTCTTCTTTGATGATGATTGCGCCTTCAGCTGCAACGTTACCAGCTTTCTTAGCTGCTTTCGCTGCGCCAGATTTACGCATGTTTTCAATTGCTAGTTCGATGTCAGCGTTTGCTTCTACAAGCGCTTTCTTACATTCCATCATGCCAGCGCCAGTACGCTCGCGAAGTTCTTTAACTAGAGCAGCAGTTACAGTTGCCATTCTGTCTTCCTCGTTTGATTCGAAATAAGGTAAAAAACAGGGGCCTAACATTGTCGGCCCCCATTGCTAACTATAACTTAGTTTATGCTACACAAAGGTTTCACATAGACCAAGTGTGACACAGAGCCGCTATTATTCAGCTTCTACGAAACCGTCTTTTTCAGCAACTGCAGCTACGTCTTTGTTACGACCTTCAGATACTGCTGAAGCAGCAGCGTTCAGGTATAGCTGTACAGCGCGGATCGCGTCGTCGTTACCTGGGATTACGTAGTCAACGCCGTCTGGGTTAGAGTTAGTATCTACCACAGCGTATACTGGAATACCTAGGTTGTTAGCTTCTTTAATTGCAATGTGTTCGTGATCAGCGTCGATTACGAATAGAGCGTCTGGTAGGCCGCCCATGTCTTTGATACCACCAAGAGATTTCTCTAGCTTCTCCATTTCGCGAGTACGCATTAGAGCTTCTTTCTTAGTTAGTTTGTCAAAAGTACCGTCTTGAGATTGAGTCTCTAGTTCTTTTAGACGCTTGATAGACTGACGAACTGTTTTGTAGTTTGTAAGCATACCGCCTAACCAGCGGTTGTTTACGTAAAACTGGTTGCTTGCGATTGCAGCTTCTTTAACAGCTTCAGATGCAGCGCGCTTAGTACCTACGAATAGAACCTTACCTTTCTTCTCGCCAACTTTAGCTAGTTCAGCTAGAGCGTCGTTGAACATTGGTACAGTTTTTTCTAGGTTGATGATATGAACTTTGTTACGAGCGCCAAAGATGAATGGCTTCATTTTTGGGTTCCAGTAACGAGTCTGGTGACCGAAGTGAACACCAGCTTTTAGCATATCGCGCATTGATACAGTTGCCATTTTAAAATCCTCTATGGGGTTAGGCCTCCACATTCCCCATAACTCCGACCAAGCTTCTGCTCAGCACCCCGGAATATGTGACGGAATGTGTGTGATTTAAAGATAAAAGGTTATTCGGATGAAGCTTGCTTCGCCGCTTAACTTTGCTAAACGAAGAGAACAGTCCTCTATTCCGGCGCGCTTTATACCATATTTTAGCTCACTGTGGCTAGTAAAAATTATTTCTTCACCGAGCCACTTTCTCCTATTTATAAGCAAAACTTTAAACATATGATCGAATTAAGAATGATGCATATTCCTATCTAACTTGGGTTAACGCCCCGATGTCTGATAGAATGCGGCCATTCGCACGTTTACGTGCTTAGGAATAAGTAGAGAAAGCCAATGTCAATCAAGATTAAAACTGCTGAAGAAATAGAACGCATGCGCATTGCGGGCAAGCTAGCCGCAGAGATTCTAGAAATGATCGAACCACACATCAAAGTTGGTGTGACGACAGAAGAGTTAAACAAAATCTGTCATGAGTACGCTCTAGAAAAAGGCGCATACTCTGCTCCGCTTGATTACCATGGTTTCCCTAAGTCGATCTGTACTTCAATCAACCATATCGTATGCCACGGTATTCCAGCGGAAAAAGACGAAATCGGTAGCAACGGCCAAATGAAGCCGGCGGTACTAAAAGATGGTGACATCTTAAACGTTGATATTACCGTAATCGTTCCAAATGATGAGAATGCCGATCTGAGCGTGCGTCCTCAGGGGTACCATGGTGACACTTCTAAGATGTTCCTAGTCGGTGATGTTTCGCCTGCAAACAAACGTCTGTGCATGGTAGCTCAAGAAGCACTGTATGTTGGTATGCGTACCGTTAAGCCAGGTTCAACGGTTGGTGACATCGGTACAGCTATCGAGAAGTACATCAAAGAGAACAACAAGAACAATCCTCGCAACAAGTTTTCTATTGTGAAAGACTTCTGTGGTCACGGTATCGGCGATGAGTTCCATGAAGAACCACAAGTGGTTCATTACAAGAACAAAGACCGCCGCGTATTAAAAGAAGGCATGTGCTTTACTATTGAGCCGATGATTAACGCAGGTAAATTTGGTTGCTCTGTTGATGCACAAGATGACTGGACTGTTTACACGGGCGACGGCAAGAACTCTGCGCAATGGGAACATACCATTGTAGTAACAAAAGAAGGTTGTGAAGTACTGACGCTTCGTAGCGACGATACGATTCCTCGCCTAATGAAAAACGCGTAAAGCTTACGACCACTCGTTGTTTACTATATCCCTGCTTCGGCGGGGATATTTTTTATCTGCCGCAAATTTGTTAGATTGTTATTAGATTAGCTTGCACGGATGGCAAATATGACACTTCAGTCCCCTCTTACCTTTTCCGATGAACAAATCAATATCGGTGAACTCAAACAAGAATTAGAGAAGTTTAGCTCTAATCAAAACCAAGAGTTTCTCAATCATCATCCGGTAACAAGCTTGGTTTTAGCCAGAGCTGAATATATGGATCTGCTTCTCAATCGTTTGTGGCAACATTTTGGTTTCAAGGATATTTACAACATTTCCCTAGTTGCCGTTGGTGGCTACGGACGCGGTGAGCTGCATCCGCTCTCCGATATCGATATTTTGATTCTGTCGAACAATAAACTGCCAACCGCGTTAGAAGCAAAAATCAGCGAATTCATTACGCTGTTGTGGGATTTAAAACTCGAGGTCGGACACGCTGTTCGCACCGTTACTGAATGTGCTGAAATTGGTAAAGCCGATCTAACGGTCGCGACAAACCTGCAAGAAGCGCGACTGCTGTGTGGAAGCGAGGACACCTTTCAGGCACTGAAGAAAGTCGTGTTATCAGACTCCTTCTGGCCAAGTGAGACGTTTTACCGCGCTAAAATTCAAGAGCAGCGCGAACGCCATGCACGTTACCACGACACGACCTACAACTTAGAACCGGACATTAAATCAACCCCTGGCGGGCTGCGCGATATTCATACATTAAGCTGGGTCGCTCGACGTCACTTTGGTGCGACTTCATTGTTAGAAATGAGCCGATACGGATTTTTAACTGACGCAGAATACCGAGAATTGGTTGAATGTCAGGACTTCCTTTGGCGAGTACGTTTCGCTCTGCACATGGAGCTTCGCCGCTATGACAACCGCTTGACCTTTGCTCATCAAGCACAAGTTGCGGAAAATCTAGGCTACGTCGGAGAAGGCAACCGAGGCGTAGAAATGATGATGAAAGAGTTCTACCGCACGCTTCGTCGTGTGGCAGAGCTCAATAAAATGCTACTCAAACTCTTTGACCAAGCGATCATTAATGGTGGGGCGACAGAAAGTGCCGAGATTCTCGATACGGACTTTCAACGTCGCGGTTCTTTAATTGAAGCGCGGAAACCCGCATTGTTCCAAGCTCGCCCAGAAACTATTCTGGATATGTTCTTACATATTGCTAACGACTCAACTATTGAAGGGGTGAGCCCACCAACGCTGCGTCAACTGCGCACCGCTCGCCGTCGGCTCAACAAGTTTTTGCACACCATTCCTGCTGCGCGTGAAAAGTTCATGGCGTTATGTCGTCACCCTAATGCTCTGCACAAAGCATTCAGTCTCATGCACCGATTAGGAGTTATGGCGGCCTATTTGCCGCAATGGAGTCAGATTGTTGGTCAAATGCAGTTTGACTTATTCCATGCCTACACAGTTGATGAACACAGTATTCGCTTACTTAAACACATCAACACTTTTAGTGACCCAGAAAATCATGCGAAGCACCCAATTTGCTGTGACGTCTACCCACGGATGCAAAAGAAAGAGCTGCTGATTATTGCCGCTATTTTCCATGACATCGGGAAAGGTCGTGGCGGCGATCACTCGATTATCGGTGAAGGAGAAGCGTACGACTTCTGCATTGAGCATGGCTTATCGAAGCCCGAGGCCAAACTTGTCGCTTGGTTGGTAAGACATCATCTATTAATGTCTGTCACCGCACAGCGCCGAGACATTTATGATCCCGATGTCATTACCGAATTTGCCAAAAAAGTCAGAGACGAAGAATCTCTCGATTATCTTGTATGCCTGACAGTTGCAGATATTTGTGCAACCAACCCAGAACTTTGGAATGCTTGGAAACGAACTTTACTTGCGGAGCTGTATTACTCCACACAACGTGCTTTACGTAGAGGCCTAGAGAACCCTGTCGATGTGCGTGAGCGAATTCGCCACAATCAACAAATGGCCTCCGCAATGCTGCGCAAAGAGGGGTTTGCCGCGCGCGAAATTGAAGTATTGTGGCAACGCTTCAAAGCTGACTACTTCCTTCGTCATACCCATACGCAAATCGCGTGGCACTGCGAACACTTACTTCGCATGGAAGATCCGACTAAGCCTTTAGTGTTGATCAGTAAAAAAGCCACTCGTGGCGGCACTGAGGTGTTTGTATATACGAAAGACCAGCCTGCTTTATTTGCGACAGTCGTGGCGGAGTTAGATAGGCGTAATTTTAATGTACACGACGCGCAAATCATGACCAGCAAAGATGGGCACGTGATTGATACCTTTATGGTACTCGATCAACATGGCGAAGCGATCGATGAGTCTCGTCACGCCGCGGTGATTAAACACCTCACTCATGTACTGGAGGCAGGCCGACCAACCAAGATTAAAACGCGCCGTACTCCGAACAAACTTCAGCACTTTAACGTGAAAACCAAAGTCGACTTCTTACCAACCAAAGGTAAAAAACACACTTTAATGGAGTTTGTCGCGCTAGACACACCAGGGCTATTGGCCAAAGTAGGCCGTACGTTTGCTGATTTAAATATCAACCTTCATGGTGCAAAAATCACCACCATTGGTGAGCGAGCAGAAGACTTGTTTATTTTAACCAGTGATGCAGGGGGAAGATTAAGTGAAGAACAACAGGATGAGCTAAGAGAGAGATTGATCGAAAAGTTATCTGATGAGGTCGCAGCTTAGATCAAACCTGCCAATCTTTTCGGTTCAGGGCGAGAGCGATCTTGCCCACAAGTTAAGCATTTTGGCTAAATATCAGCTATCTAGCTCATACATAGGCTGCTACAGTTATATCAATATCAATTCGATGTAATAGAGGTAGCCTATGTATCCCCACCTCACTGGTTTGGGTATTCACGACCCTAAGCAGATTGAACGTTATTCCCTACGCCAAGAAGCACACAAAGACGTACTCAAGATCTATTTCCACAAGCAAAAAGGCGAACTGTTCGCTAAAAGCGTTAAATTCAAATACCCGCGCCAAATCAAAAATGTTCTTGTGGACAGTGGCAGTCACAAATATAAAGAAGTAACGGAAATCAACCGTAACCTCACATTAGTCATTGATGAACTGAATAAAATCACTAAGCCAACGAAACAACCTGAGGTTGATGTAAAAGAGAAAATTCTTTCAGACCTTCGTCATTTAGAAAAAGTCGTTTCGAGCAAGATCGCAGAGATCGAAGCGGATCTTGAAAAACTAAAGTAAAACGTTAAGTCTTAAATATTAAAAAGGGTTAGCATTGATGCTAACCCTTTTTATTTGTACTCAATCATTATCTAGATCTAACTGCGCCGATTATCGGTTCATCCCACTCAAATCGAGTAAACAATTGCTGCCAAGTTTCATCAAGATTGGCCGTCATGACAATCTCTTGATCGGTAAATGGATGGACAAACCGTAACTCTGAAGCATGCAGTAGCAAACGATGAGAATCAAACTCTGTGCGATACAGCTTGTTGTGCTTTCCATCCCCGTGCGTTGTATCACCCACGATCGGATGGCGTAGATGTGCCATATGACGACGAAGTTGGTGCTTACGCCCCGTTTTAGGTTTCATCTCAACTAAGCAATAACGCGTTGTAGGAAATTTACCCGTCGAATAGGGAACCTCCACTTTAGCCAACGGCTTATATTCCGTCACCGCTTCTTGCGCTTCTTTTTCTTGTGAAGCGAACTTATCCGCAATCTTGTCTAACTCGACTTTGAGCGCGTAATCCAAGACGCCCTCTTCCTCAATCCAACCGCGTACTACTGCGTGGTATGTCTTTTCCATTTTATGTTCAGCAAACATCGGCATGACTTGTGATGCGACTTCACTCGACAACGCAAACACGAGCACACCAGATGTTGGACGATCCAGACGATGCAATGGGAACACATGCTGACCAATTTGGTCGCGCAAAGTTTGCATGACAAACTGAGTTTCGTGTTTATCTAACCAACTGCGATGCACTAACATGCCTGCAGGCTTGTTGACCGCTACAAAATATTCATCCTGATAAACGATCTCCAGCTCAACTGGTTCTGAAGATCGCGCTATTTCTTGTTCTAGCATTCGTTTACTTACACAGTTCGTCAATGGTTCGGATTGTAACAAGCAGCTCTGCGAACTGCGGTTCCTGCTTCCACGCTTCTGAAAAATAGGGCTCGAGAGAAAACCCTCTTGGCAATGGTTGGTTGTTTTCCACTAGCACGTGCATTCTGTCTATAAAGATCCACTGCAACCACTCATGAGGATGCAATGTATCAATCGCAAATGGCTCCACGCTTTGTAAGGCTTGCTCTGAAGGCCTAGTGTGTTGCCACAACTTATGTTCTTTAAGCTGCGTTTCAAGTTGGTGAAGTAAGTCGACCAATTGAGTATTTGTTACCATTAATTCTATCTCGAACCTTGAATTAGCCGAGAATGATACCATTTCTTGTGAAAAGAACGTTAGGACGTCGTATTTAATGGAAAACATTCAAACCCTCACTCAACTGTTGAACAACAGCCGCTGTGATTATCAAATCTTCGATCTTGGTCGTCGTATCAAAACCATCGCTAAGAAAGAGTTTGCCGATGTAGAAAAAGGTCAAGCACCGTACCCATTCCCAATGCAGCGTAAAGCACACCTTGCCATCGCTTATTGGAATGAACAAAAGCAGCCTTGGATTTGGTTTCTAAAGTTTGAATTGGACGAGCGCGGTTTGTTAAAGCAATCAGATATCGGCAATTTCATTAAATACGTAGTGGAAGCCATGGGAACACGCCTCAATGGTGATATCTCTGAAGAGCAACAGCAAAAGCTGTCTAATAACCCATATACGTTCAAACCTTCCGAAGACAAAATGGCCGTGTTTCATAGCCAGGTCCGCGCGAACCTCGATCTTCCTACCAGCCAATATTATGAGCACACTCAGCATTACTTTTCAGGTGGTTTAGGCTGGGATAATTGGCAAACCGTAGGTCTGCAAGGGATCACCGACATGACCGCTCGTTTGGACAAAGAGCAAAACGGGGTAATGATACGCAAAGCGTTGAACCACCTACCAAATGAGCCACTTTATGCCCTATTAGGTGCGCTTGAGCATGTAGAGCTTCAAGAGCGTTTAGCAGAACGTATTGCGGAAAAGGCACAGCAAGAAATCGCAAGTAGCGAACCTGATCTCTTCCTACTTTCAGCACTTATCCGAGCCCTTGCTGGTGCACCAACAGAAGTCGCCTCTCCAGTATTAGATGCGATATTGCATAGCCCTCGTTTAAGCCATCAGGAGGTTTTGATTGGTGTGGCGGGTCGCGCTTGGCACTTACTCGCCAATGAAAAGGTAGCAGAACAGTTTTTGCTGCGTTTAGCTCAAACCGGTAATCAAGCCCTATTTAATCAGTTATTTGCCGATTTAGTGATGCTGCCAGAGTTAAGAATGGTGTTATTGCCTTTGCTGCATTCAAACCCATCAGAGGAACTAGCAAATGCGCTAGTAAGCTTACAACAAGCAACAAAAAGCTAAGAAAGGTTCAGGAATGATTGGTGATCTTTTAGCAATTTTAGGGCTCTGCTTTTTCTGTTACCTGTTTTGGCAACAGCGTCGCCAAGCCGAACTCGCAAAAGCGGCCATCACGCGTAAATGTGAGCAATTGGATCTCCAATTAATCAGCATCGCCTTTGGTGCCCATAAACTAAAAACGCCAGACGGAGTCTGGCGTTGGCATACGGTGTATCAATTTGAGTTTTCATCTCTTGGTGACGATTGCTACCAAGGAGAGTTAACCATGGTCGGTTTCAGGCCGCAGAACTTTCACCTACCACCGCATCGCTTGTAAATTCCATTTCAAAGTAAGGACCATATATATCCTTACTTTCTTTTGTTTTAACAAATCCCAGCTTTTTCAGTACCGCCATAGAAGCTTGATGATTGCTATTCACGTTAGCTTTCACCTTATTCAAGCCCAACTCATGGCACGCTTTGGGGAAAAATGCTTTTAGTGCTTCTGTTGCTAACCCTTTACCCCAATATGATTTATCAAAAATAAACCCTAATTCAGGTTCGGAATCGAGATTAGCAATAAACACGTGCCCCATATAGTCACGACTGGTGCTCTCTAGCACTGCCATACTATAAATGTTCTCATCATCCAGTATTTTCTCAAACATCTGTTTGGCAGACGCAACTGTATACGGACCATTCAATTCAGCACGGTTTTTCGCACAGCAATTCAGCATGACGAATTCTAGTTGCAACGACTCATTGTAGGGTAGAAGAAGCATTCTTCTGGTTACTATGGCCACATCTGTTCCTTGATTACAACAAACTTAATCTATCCGCAGATCACAAACTCGATGAGCTGAACATGCTCAATGATTGCGGGCATAACACCTTGTAGAGAAGCCGAAAGTTAAACCAACTGGTTGGAAAGGATATTGATCTGAGTTGTTTTTTATTAAGTGTTATTAGGAATTTATATATTTTGTGATATTGATATCCCCAAGCAACATCGAGATGCTTAATTCAATGAGAACACTGGATATCGTTTTTATATAAGAAAGACCCCGACACATAAGTATCGGGGTCATGGTCTTACTCGCAGCAGTCCGGCTACTAAAAGTGCTCCATGCATCATCCATAATAGTGGCTGATTCCGTCAGCTTATTCCTTACGTCGCCGTCCTAGCGGTGTCCTTATCATCCTGACTGCTAACATTCCTCGTTAGCACACGTCACTTGTTCCTTGAGCGGTGTCCCTTGCATCTTCCTGATGCTGTCCATAACCTCAATCCTAGAGGGTCCATTGTCTATCCTTAGTCATCAACATCCTATTGATGATCGTATCCTTACAATGTCCTACGCTCCATGCTTGATTAATCATCCTGACCAACCAAATCGTCTTCCTGACGATAACCAAATCCTTGGTGCTTTCCTGTTCCATGTCTGCTTCCTGCTGACAACTCTCAATTTACGCCTTTTCCAAAAATAGACAATCTATCCAAGATAAATATTTGGCTCTCACATTGGTTAACAAGTTGTTAAATCATTATTTATCATAAACTTAAGCTCTTTATCTTCTCTTTTCCCGCTTACGAAATCGTTTTCTCTCACAACCTATGTAAGAGATCTCTCACACTACACTCTCCAAAATGCCATTCGCCAAATTAGCGCACTCAACGTATGATGATAGATATATCGTTGTTAAGGATTAAAAATGTTAACTCAAGACGTTACTAAAGAATTAGAAGCGGTAATGGAACAACTGCAACAACAAGGAAAAGAACCAACCGTAGCGTTAGTGAAAGCACGCTTGAAAACGCCCGTCCCAATGCCTGCATTAATCACCGCAATAAAAAGTTGGAAAAGTGCTCAGCGTGTTCCCAAGGTTGAAGTCGCAGCACAAGCGCACACCGATAATGATCGTCTTGCAGCGCTAGAAAGCACGGTGAAAAAATTAGTGGCTCGTATTGAAGAGCTAGAAGCCAAGCTAAGTGAGAAATCATCATGAAGTTATGGGTAGATGCAGACGCGTGTCCAAAAGTTATTCGCGAAACCATTGTGCGTGCCGCCGAGCGTACGGGGATTGAATGTACGTTTGTCGCTAACCACGTTGTCCCTGTGCCGAAAAGAGACAACATCCATTCGCTACAAGTCCCTGCGGGATTTGACATCGCAGACAACGAAATCGTCAAGCGTGTAGAAGCCAACGATTTGGTGATCACGTCAGATATTCCGCTTGCAGATGAGGTTATCTCTAAAGGCGCTCAAGCCCTCAGTTCTCGTGGCGAGCTCTATACAAAAGACACCATCAAAGCTCGCCTAAATATCCGCAACTTTATGGAAACCATGCGTTCAAGCGGAATTCAGACAGGTGGACCCGCCGCGCTTTCTCAAACCGATCGACGCGAATTTGCAAACCATTTGGATCGTATTTTGGCGAAATTTAAGAAGTAACCCTCACTCTATTCAAATTGAGCCAGCAAATAAAAGCCTGGCTCATTCCTGAAAATTCATTCTCAGCATTGCACCCAAAGCGTGCTCTTACTCCCATTTGTTTTGTTCTGTTTATTTTTCATCTTGCTCGCCATAGCTTCAATATGCAACGTGGTTTATTTTGAACGACGTTTTTAATAAGTGTATAGAGAATAATGGGCTTTAACATCGTTTCCAGTGGAAGCTACCTGCCAACGAATCAATGGTCTGATCGAGAGATGGATCGCTTCCTAAAATTAGCGCCAGGGACCTGCCGAAATAAATTCGACGTTGAATATCGTCATGTAGCCAATACAAAAGAGACCGCTATTTACATGGCAATGCAGGCAATAGAGCAGTGTTTAGGAAACACACATACCTTAAGCTCCGTTGATCTTCTTATCTACGCTAGCGGCACACACCACCAGTCTCTACCCTACGACGCCTCAGCGGTTCTCGCCGCGTTAGACGCTCCAACATGGCTAGAAAGCTTTGATTTGAACAGCACCTGTTTATCCTTTCTCTCTGCGCTTGATCTTGCTCAGAGTCTATTCTTAGCAAAACGGTACCGTCGGATTCTTATTGTCACCAGCGAACTCGCCACTGGCATCACACTGAATCGAAATTTTACGCTCAAACCAGAAGTTGCAACCTTATTCGCGGACGGTGCCGCCGCATTTTTGCTCGAAGAACACGACGATGATGGATTGCTCACCAGTCACTTTGAAACGCATCATACCGGGTATTCATTTTGTCAAATTAAGGGCGGAGGTAGTCATATCAATCCGCATACCTCCGAGCATCAAGCCTATTTAAAAAGTTGCCAGTTTGAGATGGAGGGCAAAGCACTCTTTAAACATGTGCGTAAAGCCTTACCAGCGTTTCTAAAAAAAGGGTTTGACGCCTCTCCGGTAACACTCGGCGATATTGATTATTTTCTTCCTCATCAAGCCAGCGCGCATGGATTAAAAAAACTGCCTTCACTCACCGGGCTACCAACAGAGAAAACCGTTAATCACTTTTCGACTTTGGGAAACCAAGTCGCCGCCTCACTCCCAATTAACTTACACTGGCTGCGTAATCAGCCAGAAACCGCAGGAAAACATGTGTTATTAGCTGGCACCGCCGCAGGGTTGTCGCTAGGGATGGGAGTGCTAAAACTATGAAGATATTGGTCACTGGTGGCAGCGGGATGTTGGGTAGCGCAATTCTGAGAATGTTTCACCAGCAGCATGAACTGCATTTTATAGCACGAAATACAGTCATCGCTAAACAACTCGCCGAGCAATTCGATGTTATCCCACATATAGTCGATTTAAGAGACCACTCAGCAGTTCATGCGGTATGCCAAGGTATGGATGCAATCATCCATTGTGCCGCTCTCTCAAGCCCATGGGGAAAGTGGCAGGCGTTTTATCAAGCCAATGTAGATGCCACCAAAAACCTCGTCAATGCGGCTAATACCTATCAAATCTCGCGTTTTATCCATATTTCCTCCACCAGCGTCTACTTTGACCATCAAGACCGTTGGAATATTCGAGAAACCGACGCCATAGCTTCATACTGGTGTAATGATTACGCACACACAAAATACCTATCGGAAATTGAAGCCGTAAAAGGCCAAAGCAAAGCGATCATTTTAAGACCGCGTGGCATTTTTGGACCCAATGATCGCGCTATTATCCCAAGAGTGCTTAAGGCGATAAAAAACAACACTCTGCTTCTGCCATCGGGTAGAAATCCTGTGGTTGATCTGACTTATGTCGATAACGTTGCCCATGCAGCGATGCTCGCTTGCACTCAGGCAGACCGACTTCAGCATGGTGATGTGTTCAACATTTCCAACAACGAACCAATGCCAATTGAGACTGTTCTGCAAGCTTTATGTGAGGGGTTAAACCTAAAAGTAACGTTACAATCATTACCATATGGCGTTGTATCACCATTATTAAAGCTCAGTGAGCAAATACGAAGGCACTTACCACATCAGCCAGAACCAAGGCTCACCTCATACAGCGCAGGATTGTTTAACTATCATCAAACTCTGGATATCAGCAAGGCGAAACAAACACTGAATTACCAACCGCTTTTTTCAATTCAAGAAGGAATACAGCAGTATGCAAACTGGTCTAAAAATAAAAATCTTTGAGGTTGGACACTGCGTACACCCAGGCTTTGTTGTCAAACCAGGTTCTGGTATCAAGCCTAGAGCATTTCCGGCAGCCGTTGCGTTAATTCAGCACCCAACACAAGGCAACATCCTGTTTGACACGGGATATCACGAGCATTTTTTTAGCGCGACTCGTCCCTTCCCTGAACGTTTTTATGCTTGGACAACACCTTGTCGCTATAACAAAGAACACGGAATTGTTGCGCAGTTAGCAAAAGAAAGTCTCAAACCTCATGATATTGAACACTTAGTACTCTCCCACTTCCATGCTGATCACATTGCTGCCGTGTCTGAGTTTTCCCACTCTCAATTGCATTGCCAACAAAAAGGGGTGGATGCAATTACTAAGAGTGGTCGAATTGGAGGCGTAAGAAAAGGATACCTAAAAGCTCTACTTCCTCCACAACTTGAATCTAACTTATTCATTCATAGTGACTTTTCCGTACCAATCAGCCAAATTATTCCTCAGTGCCAAGGTGTTAATTTGCTCTGTAAAGACATGTTCGACGACGGATTCATTTATATGGTTAGCTTGCCAGGCCATGCTGCGGGTCAAGTGGGCTTGCTAGTTAAAAGAGACCAAAGTTGGCTGTTCTTACTCGCCGATGCATGCTGGTTAATCGAGAGCTTGAGTGAAAATATCGATCAACATTGGCTGGCGAACATGCTTTGCGATGATACAAAAGCCTATAAAAACACCCTCTCCGAGTTGAGAAGTTGCTACCAACAAACCCACCACTTTGTTCGCTTCGTGCCTTCACATTGTCAGGAAACTATCCAGCAGCTAATCAAAGAAGGATGGATGAAGTGAGAACGCTTATCTCAGAATTCTGGCGAACCCGCTACCGCCCCTTCGGCTCAAGGGAACAAGTCGAAACATGGCAGCAACAACACTTAACGCAACACTTGGATTGGGTATGCCGTCATTCACCGTATTACCGCTCACTTCAAGGTGCACCACTCAGTGATTTCCCTATCATGAATAAGCAAACCATGATGGAGAACCTCTCGGAGTTGAATACGAAAGGCTTAGATGCTGAACAGCTAATGCAACAAGCACTCGACGCAGAACAGTCACGCAACTTCGCCGCTTCGAAAGTTGGCGATGTTACTGTTGGGCTTTCTTCGGGCACATCAGGCATGCGCGGGTTGTTTCTTGCTGACAAACAGGAAACACAACTATGGGCTGGCAATATATTGGCTCGCCTGTTGCCCAACCTATGGCAAAAACACCGAATTGCTCTAGCCTTGCGCGCCAACAGCCCACTGTATAAATCCGTCGCGAAAGGGCCTGTAACATTTTTTTATGCCGATTTAACCAAACCTTACCAAGAATGGATAAAAGAGCTGGATGAGTTCCAACCCACGCTTTTGGTTGGTAGTGCGCAAGCTCTTCAGCTCTGCGCCCAGTTCAGCGGTCAATTTGGTCAACCCGCAATTCAACCACAGCGGATCATTTCTGGTGCAGAAGTCCTAACCGAGAGTGACCGTCACTTTATTTCTCAACGGTTCGACAGCGAACTCCATGAAGTCTATCAATGTACTGAAGGTTTTCTTGCATGTACGGATCAGCATGGACAAATGCGCTGGAATCAAGATGTTGTTTACATCGAAAAACATTGGCTGAATACCGAACGTACTCATTACAGCCCAATCATTACCGATTTTCGTCGTAAAACTCAGCCAATTATTCGTTATCAGCTCGACGATATTATTGAGAATAAACAGGATAATGGCGTATTTGAACCTCTTGGCGCAATTGCCGGACGATGTGGTGATCGCCTCACGCTAAACGCAAACCACGTCCCAGTGACGGTGTTACCAGATCTCATCTACCGCGCTATAACACTATCCGCCCAAAGTCGCGTGGATTACCGAATCACCCAAACAGGGTCACAAGCCATTCAAATTGAAGCGGATGTTCACCACCATCGGGTTATACATCAAGCCTTGATAAAGTTGTTTGAGCAATTGCGGCTTGATCCTGTCAGATTTAGTTACCGCCCTGCGCCTATTTGGACGCCAATGAATAAACAACGACGTGTGGTGAACATATGCGGGTCTTAATCACCGGAGCCCGATCACCAGTTGCACTAGAGTGGGCAACCATGTGTATGCATCATGGACATGACGTAACTCTCACCGATTCGCTAAAAAAACCTCTAGGATCGTTTTTGCGAGGCATCGAGTCTTATATCCCCACCGCTTCGCCTCGATTTGCGTTTCCCACCTATCAACAACAGATCCTAAAAATCATTACTCAGATGCGTATTGATATAGTGATACCCACTTGTGAAGAAGTGTATTACTTGGCTCATGTTGCCAAACAATGCCCAGAAGTAGATTTTTTTCTGCCCAATGTGGGACTACTCAATGCCCTGCACAACAAGTTGACCGTCTTTGAACAGCTTCAAAGTTTGCCAGAAATCACACTTCCAAAAACTCGTTTGGTCGCTGATAAAAGTGAGATTGAAATTAATAAGAGAACCGTTCTAAAGCCCGTTTACTCTCGGTTTGGCGGGCAAGTCATAAGAGATGTGACGACTCAGTCTATTTCTGCCGCCACGATATCGCCCCTTTACCCTTGGGTTCAGCAACAAAAAATCCAAGGGACTCCGGTGTGTAACTATGCCATTTTTGAACATGGTGACCTTAAAGCACACCAAGCTTATGTGCCGAAATACTGTGTAAACGGCTCGGCCGCCAGTGCTTTTCAGCCGATCTCGTGCGAACGACTAGATAGATTTATCGCCGCTTTTGGTAAACGTCATACTTATCATGGGCAAGTGTCGTTTGACTTCATCAAATCACAAGATGAGCTCTACGTGATTGAATGTAACCCAAGAGCCACCAGTGGTTTGCACCTACTCTCGTCTCGATGCAACCAACTGCTTCCTAATATGGAGTTTACCAGTCCTTCCAAGCAGCGATTGCATCATTTAGGTCCAATAACACTCATCGCTGAGGGCGGGTTATCCCTGTTCAAGGCTCGAACTTGGCAAGATTGGTGGTCTGGAGTGAATGTGATGCAACAGCATAACTTACCGGTCGGGAGCCAAATCCGGAGTATGTTTGAATTACTCCGGTTAGCTAGGCAGAACAAGACGAAGTGGAGCGACGCTTCTACCGTTGATATTGAGTGGAATGGAGAGGCATTGAACTCATGACACTTTCCTTTCAAGAATGGCATCAAACCTTTATCACTCTTATGCAGTCAAATCCTATTGATGAATGCACAGCAAGCTTTGGTTGCTACTATATTGATGATGTTGCCATTCCTTACTCCGTAACACCAAAAATACCAAACAACTGTTATGCAGTCTCCCCTATGACACTGCTTAGTGGCTACGCCGAAGGAGAGCTTCACAAAGTCAAAAATGTGGCTGTTCGATGGGTATGTAAGTTACTTATTAATATGACTAAACCAATCTTATCATTGGCTGGATTGGATCAAGTCCAAACGCTCAACAATCAGTGCTTGTCCACCAATATGTATAGCGAACAATGGGCAGCCTTAAATCTCGATGAACTGCGTCGCGTCGCACTCGATAAATATCCCACCTTTCCCTTGGTACTTCGCTCCATTAACCAACGTCAACAATCACGCTTTATTCAGCGATTAGAGCAGCAGCAATGGCAAAGCTTGGTAACACGACAAGTGTATTTACTTGATGATTGGCAAGCGTTCAGCTTCAACCGAGATTTAACGAAAGACTTCAAACTGCTTAATGATAAAGATTGGCAGTTTAGGCCACTGACCACTGATGAAGAGTTTCAGCGTGCCAAAGAGTTATATGACATGCTTTACCTTGATAAATACAGCATCAATAACATCCAGTTTTCAACCCAATATTTAAAACAGGCGAGCCAGAACAAATTAGTAAAGTTAGTGGGACTGTTTTATCAAGAAGAGATGCTGGCTACGTTAGGCATTGTAGAAATTGATAATGATATGACTTGCCCAATTTTTGGCTACTATACCAATAAGCCACAACGCCTCGCATTGTATCGTCGAATATCGGCCTATACCATCCGCCACGCAATGATATTCCAGCGTCGCTTTAATATGAGCTCAGGTGCTCCGGCTTTTAAACGCAACAGAAAAGCCCAGCCAGAAATTGAATTTAGCTATGTGTATATTGCGCACTTACCCTGGTACAAACGCATAATTTGGAAAAGCTTGTGCTGGCTCACTCAGCACTTTTATCGCCCTTTGTTGATGCGTTTTCAGCTATAATCCGACATCTATAATCAGGTAAGCCTGCGTACACAGTCTCAATCGATAAAAAAGCCTGCGACGTTCGCAGGCTTTTTATAATGGAGCTGTGTGAGGTAACCGTTTTCTAAGGTGTGTAGTATGTTGCTGCGCCAGGGCCTACTGGTAAACCAAATACGAATACCCATAGGTAGAACAGCACACTCCAACCTACAATGAAGCAGATTGAGTAAGGTAGCATGGTCGCGATCAGCGTACCGATACCTAAGTTCTTCATGTAACGAGTCGCTACGGCAAGAATCAAACCAAAGTAGCTCATCATTGGAGTAATGATGTTTGTCGTCGAGTCACCAATTCGGTAAGCAGCCTGAATCGTTTCCGGTGCATAACCAACAAGCATCAACATAGGAACAAAAATCGGAGCCGTTACTGCCCACTGTGCCGATGCCGAACCAATCATTAGGTTGATAAAGCCACACATCAGGATGAAGGCAAAGAACAACATTGGGCCAGTTAAGCCAATTTCTTGCAGGAAGCTAGCGCCAGCAACCGCGAATACCTGACCGAAGTTAGTCCATTTAAAGAAAGCAACGAACTGAGCCGCAAAGAAAACTAATACAATGTACATGCCCATAGAAGACATAGATTTCGCCATTGCATCAATTACATCGCGATCCGTCTTCATCGTGCCAACAACTTTACCAAACACAAAGCCTGGAATAGCAAAGAACACAAAGATGAATGCCACGATACTTTTCAGGAATGGTGAACCTGCAATTGTACCTGCATCAGAACGTAGAATGCCGTCTTCTGGAACAACCGTCCAAGCAAGCAGCGCTGAAACAACCAGTACAGCAACACCTGCTAGTTTTAGGCCTTTCTTCTCAATGTCTGTTAAGCCACCCATTTTGTCGTTCGACAAATCTTCTGAGGCTTCTTCTTCACTGTATTTGCCAAGCTTTGGCTCAACAATTTTTTCAGTAACAAACGCACCTGTGATTGCAATGAAGAATGTCGACACAAACATGAAGTACCAGTTAACTTCTGGACCAACAGTGTAAGTTGGGTCAATCATTTGCGCAGCCGTTTCAGTAATGCCTGACAACAGCGGGTCAACCGTACCAATAAGTAGGTTTGCTGAGTAACCACCAGATACACCAGCGAACGCCGCAGCAAGACCGGCAAGTGGGTGACGACCTAAAGAATGGAACAGCATTGCAGCCAGTGGAATAAGTACCACATAGCCAAGCTCTGATGCCGTATTTGAAATGATACCCGCGAAAACGACCGTCACTGTTACCATGCGTTGTGATGCACCCATGACTAAGCCACGCATTGCTGCAGATAGTAAGCCTGAGTATTCAGCAATAGCAACACCCAACATCGCAACCAATACCGTACCCAAAGGTGCAAAGCCGACAAAGTTTTTCACTAGATTGGTAACGATTAGTTCAAGGCCATCAGCGTTAAGCAAGCTAACGACATGAATCATGCCATCCGCGGCACGACCTTTTGCACCCTCAGGACGAGGATCAACTACGGAAACTTCGAAGTATCCTGCAATACCCGACATCACCAGAATGGCTAAACAGAAAATGGCAAATAGTGTGATCGGGTGGGGTAATAAGTTCCCCAAATATTCGACAGTATCCAAAAAGCGCGTAAACAGCGGCTTCTTAGGCGAGTTTTGTTTAATTGAATCAGATGAACTCATCTGTTCCCTCCTTGTTTTTATTCCTATGCAAATGTGACAAAAATGTCAAAAAGCGTGCGAAGGGTACTTGAGTAGAAGGTCAAATAAAAGCCCTAAATGTTACAAACTGTGACGAACAGAGGCATTTATAACCAACATTGAATAAAAATGTAGATATTTCATCCATGTAAGATAATTAACTCAACATTATCAATTAAACAAAACCATAAGTTAGATATATGCAGGTTGATTACTTTTGCACAGCTTTGAATCTCGGGTTCGTTTTGCAAATGACATAAAGACGCCCTCTCCGTTTTACAATCTGGCAATCCGGATGACGACTTTTTGCACTTTTTAATGATTTTACTACCTTCATGATTTATTCCTTTTCGCTCTTAAATTGACCAAAACGACGGTTGAAGTTCGCAATGCGACCTTCGGTTTGTACAACGCGCTGTTTACCGGTGTAGTACGGGTGAGAAGCTGACGACACATCTAACGTAAAGTAAGGGTAAGTTTTGCCATCTTTCCATTCGATGGTTCTCTCCGTTTTCAATGTAGAACCAACGACAAAGTACTTATCTACACTGGTGTCGTGGAACACCACAGGACGATATTCAGGATGGATTCCTGGTTTCATAATACTTTTCCTTTCAATTAAATTGTTATGTTATAACATTTTAATTAATAATCATTATCAACAAGAAAAGCAAGAGAAATTTGTGATACTTTCATCTCAATGAATTCTTAAAGATGTCCACCATGTATTCCATCGAACCCATCGGCGTCATTGAGACACCGTACAAAGAAAAGTTTGCAGTTCCGCGCCAACCACGCTTAGTACCAGAGGCTAAAGCACGCGTAAAACTGTTAGGTGCAGCAAATAGCCCTGAAGCAGTGCGTGGGCTAGAACAGTTCTCTCACGTTTGGTTGTTGTTTCTATTTGATCAGAACCTGGAAGCTGGTTGGAAACCAACTGTACGTCCGCCACGATTAGGCGGCAATGAACGAATTGGTGTCTTTGCCTCGCGCTCGACTTTCCGTCCAAACGGAATCGGAATGTCAGCCGTTGAAGTGAAAGGAGTCACTAAGCAAGGCGATCAAATCTATCTTGATTTAGGCAGTGTAGATCTCGTGGATGGGACACCGATTGTGGATATTAAGCCTTATATCCCCTATTCGGATTCTATTTCGGAAGCACAAGGCGGATACGCAGACCAAGAGCCAGAAAAGTCACAAGTCACCTTTTCTGCTCAAGCATTAGCAACGATAGAAAATCGATCCGATACTGACTATGTAAGATCAGTCATTGAACAAGTTCTGGCACAAGATCCTCGCCCTGCATATAAGAAAAACAAACCGGACGACAAAGAATATGCGGTAAATTTGTTCGACTTGAACGTAAAGTTCACAGCAACAAGCAACTTAATAACGGTTACCGCTATTGAAAGCTTTTGACAAACGCAATTGGCTGATATTATAGACGGCTAACAAATTTCCCTTTCGGGAACTCCCATACTCCTGCTTATTCAAGCTTGAGTATCTAACTTAAATAAACGGATAAATTTAATGCGTACCAGTAATTATCTTCTTTCTACTCTGAAGGAGACTCCAAACGACGCAGAAGTAGTGAGCCACCAGCTCATGCTACGTGCAGGTATGATCCGTAAGCTGGCTTCAGGTTTATACACCTGGCTACCTACTGGTCTACGTGTACTGCGTAAAGTCGAAAACATCGTTCGTCAAGAAATCGACAATGCAGGCGCAGTCGAAACTTTGATGCCCGTTGTTCAGCCGTTTGAACTATGGGAAGAGACAGGCCGCAGCGAAAAGATGGGTCCTGAGCTACTTCGCTTTACTGACCGTCATGTTCGTCCGTTTGTACTTAGCCCAACCGCTGAAGAAGTGATCACTAGCCTTGTTCGCAATGAAGTGAGCTCTTACAAACAGCTTCCGCTAAACCTGTACCAAATCCAAACTAAATTCCGTGACGAACGACGCCCACGTTTTGGCGTAATGCGTTCACGTGAATTCTCAATGATGGATGCGTACAGCTTTGACATTGATAAAGACGGACTACAAAAATCATACGACGCAATGCACGATGCTTACTGTAAAGCATTCGATCGCATGGGTCTGGATTACCGTCCTGTACTTGCAGATAGCGGTGCTATCGGTGGTAGCGGCTCTCAAGAGTTCCACGTACTGGCTGAAAGCGGCGAGGATATCATCGCATTCTCTAGCGAGTCAGATTACGCGGCAAACATTGAAAAAGCAGAAGCACTAGCTCCAGCCTCTGAGGCTGCGGCACCAACACAAGAAATGACGTTGGTTGATACGCCAAACGCGAAAACAATCGCTGAATTGGTTGAGCAGTTCGAACTACCAATTGAAAAAACAGTGAAAACACTGTTTGTGAAAGCATCTGACGAAGTTGATGCGCCAATCATCGCGCTTATTATTCGTGGTGATCATGAACTGAACGAAGTGAAAGCAGAAAACCTTCCTCAGGTTGCAGCTCCACTGGAAATGGCATCTGAAGAAGAAATTCGTGCGCTTATCGGTGCAGGCCCTGGTTCACTAGGCCCTGTTGGCCTTAAACTGCCGTTCATTGTTGACCGCAGCGTTGCGGTAATGAGCGACTTCGGTGCGGGCGCGAACATCGATGGCAAACACTACTTCGGTATTAACTGGGGTCGTGATGTAGAGCTTGGTCAAGTTGAAGACCTACGTAACGTTGTGGAAGGTGACCCAAGCCCATGTGGCAAGGGCATTATCCAGCTTAAGCGTGGTATCGAAGTTGGCCATATCTTCCAACTAGGTAACGCTTACTCCGCAGCGATGAACTGTGGTGTACTGGGTCCTGATGGTAAGAACGTCATCCTAGAAATGGGTTGTTACGGTATCGGTATCACTCGCGTAGTAGCGGCTGCTATTGAACAAAACCACGACAAATACGGCATCATCTGGCCAGATGCAATCGCACCATTCCAGGTAGCGATCGTTCCAATGAACATGCACAAGTCAGAAGAAGTGAAAGAAGCCGCTGAGAAATTGTACGCTGAGCTAACGGCAATGGGCATCGAAGTGCTATTTGACGACCGTAAAGAACGCCCAGGCGTAATGTTCTCTGACATGGAGCTTATTGGTGTACCGCATACAATTATTATCGGTGACCGCTCAATGAAAGAAGGCAACTTCGAATACAAGAACCGTGCTACTGGTGAGAAAACAGCAGTCGCAATGACTGACATTGTTGAGCACGTAAAAGCTCAACTAAAGTAAGCACTCGACGAGTTCGCATTTGAAGTAGTTTCAAATAGTTAAAAAGGGTTGGCTTCGGTCAGCCCTTTTTATTACAGCTCAACGCCCCCCTCCACCTTTTTCGAACTATTCACTTTGTTAATCTTTGGTTCAGCTTCTTGCTATTAAACTGATTTCATCATCTAAAGGAGGTCAGTTATGGATTTAAAAAGTCTTCTAAACCAAGCACTCAAATCAGACTTACTTAAGCAAGGTGCAGATGCATTGGGCAAACAAACCAACAACATCAAATCCTCATCAAATTCAAGTAGCCTAAAAACGCTAGGAGCAGGTGCTGTAGGCGGAGGCCTCATCGGTATGCTGATGGGCTCAAAGAAAAGTAAAAAAATGACTAAAAAAGTAGGGTCAAGCGCATTAAAAGTCGGTGGCGCAGCTGCGCTTGGAGCCTTGGCCTACAAAGTGTATAACGACTGGCAAGCCAAGCAATCCGGTCAAGGTGTTCAAGAAACCTTTGACCCCGATGACAGTAAACACAGTGTCTTAATTTTAAAAGCGATGATTGGTGCTGCAAAAGCTGATGGCCATGTTGATGAAGAGGAAATGGCGCGCATTGAACAAGCCCTCGCGGATATGGGCGCAGATGAGCACGTTCGTCACCTCGTTCAGCAAGAGTTAAACAAACCGCTTGATCCTGCTGAAATTGCTAATCAGGCGACCTCTCCTCAACAAGCGTCAGAAATTTACCTGGCGTCTTTGATCGTCGCTGATGAACAAAACTTTATGGAAAAAGCGTATCTGCAAGAACTAGCAAAACAACTTCAACTTTCACCAGAAGTCACTCAGCAGTTAGAAGCACAAATGCAGTGATTAAATCTCGCTCAAGCAAACCTTCAACTTGAGCCAAAACAACTCTGTACTTTGAGTTTCAAATCCGCTGTGTGTATATTGAGATAAGTTATCATTTAGTGGAAAGAAAACATGCAAGTATACGGCTGTTGTGAACTGGTTCGTGAGCTTTATGCTCAGATTGGTAGTGGCGAGCAAGCTTATATTCCCCAAGCAATTTCATGTGCAGTTAAAGCACTGAACGATGTTGCAGCGGATGAGTCCCTGCCTAAAGAAGTGCGTGAAAAAGCGGCATTTGCTGCGGCAAACCTACTGATTTCAGATTTTGAGGATAAGTAATGAATCTAGCGAACTTTGAATCCATGGATCCTGTCATGCTGATGAGCATTGTGAATATGAAGCTACGCGACGACTTCGGTGGTGACTTAGATAAACTGGTGGCTTTCTTCGATATCGAACGCACAGCACTGGAGACAAAACTGGCTTCTGCTGGTTTTGACTTTCTTCCAGAAGCAGGACAATTCCGTTAATCAACACCATTCTTGGCGGATAACCGAAACGAGAATAACCAATATGAAAAAGGGCTTGATGAGTTACCATCAAGCCCTTTTCTTTTATTCGATAGGCGTCTCGGTTAGCCAAATGAAGCCCAGATGACTGTCGCCACAAGAATTGGACATACAAACTTCACATACGCAGGCCATAACTTACCAAACCAACCTTGCGTAAACTCCGGGCAACCTTGCTCAAGCTCTTTGATTTTTGAGTTGCGATTCCATACCCAACCACCAAATAAGCAGAATAAGAGCGCAGCGGTTGGTTGTAGATACTGAGTAGCAACCGTCGCGACCATACCAAATAGAGCACCAAAATTATAAACAATCACCACACTGAACAAAGCAATGAGACCACCTAAAACCCAGCTCGTTGCGCTACGCTTGGTGTTGAAACGCTCACTCACTAAAGCCACTGGACACTCTAACATTGAAATGGAGGACGTTAGCGCCGCAATCGTCAGCAATAAGAAGAACACAATAGAGAATAATTGACCAAGCAAACCTAAACTATCAAACATTAGTGGCAATACCGTAAACACTAACGTATCTGAGCTTAATAGAGAGCCATCTTCTGCATAGATTTGAACGCCCTTTTGCATTGCCACAAACATCGCTGGCATCACCACTAATCCTGCAATGAAAGCAACGGCAGTATCTACCATGGTCACGTTCATCGCCATCTTTGGTAGGTTTTCTTTCTTACTCAAGTAAGATCCGTAAATCAACATTGAGCAGCCACCGATCGTAAGCGAGAAGAAGCCCTGTCCCATTGCAGCAAGAATCAACTTGCGGTCCCATACCTTTTCAAAATCCGGCACTAGGTAATGTTTCAGACCTTCCATCGCACCGTTTTGCGTCATGATGTAAGCAAATAGCAGAGCAAACAGAACAAACAATGCTGGCATCAAACGTGTGGACCACTTCTCAATACCTTGTTTTACGCCACCTTGTACGATGAGAATCGTCAGTACATAAAAAGTAATGGTTCCGAACAAGTTACGTTCAACACTAAAGCCCTTTAGCCATTGAGTTGCAGCTTCTAACCCCATTAGATCTGTGATTGCACCCAGTAAAAAGCAGATCAACCAACCACCAACAATTGAATAAAACGCTAAGACAGCGCTTGGTACGCTTAAACCAATCCAACCCACAATGCCGCCGAGTTTTTTACCGGTAGGGTTATCTGTGATTGCACGCATACTGTCTACAGGGTTGGCTTGACCATGGCGACCAATCGCCATTTCAACCACCAGCATCGGAAATGCGACGATAAGAATCATCACCAAATAAACTAACAGGAAAGCACCGCCACCATTACTGGCTGCTTGAGTTGGGAAGCCCCAAATATTGCCAAGGCCAACTGCGGCACCTGCGGCAGCTAAGATGAACCCGAGACGAGAGCCAAAATGCTCGCGAGGCTGAGAAGAGGTTTGCTGTGTCATACTACTCACACAAAAATATCATTGAACTAGCTAACTAGTACACTATAGCAATATTCACTATTCAACAAGAGCACCTCGGTTAAATCCTCGACAGTTGAAACAATTTGTAGTCATTCAGCTTGTAAATTTTAACGTACATCTCATATTCATCGCTCAAAAGCCTCGCGACTGTTGTTCGTTTTACGTGGCTGAATTTTACCAATCCTTCTGCCGTGAAGTGAGCCGAAAAATAATGAGCTCTGGTGTAAGGGACGAACTGTTCCTCGTGATACTGTGTCGAAAAGCAGAATATTGTGCTTCGCTTTTTCCCCCTAATGTCTATTTATCAGCTAGTTATTACTCTGTTCTCATTTATACCCATGATTCAAGGAGAGGAAAATGAAGGTCACCCTACTTCACGGAGCGATGGTTGTAGCACTCAGCGCCAGCTACCAAGCTCAAGCCTATAACTGTCAAAGTTTACCCGACTGGGACAGCACTGCGACTTATACATCGGGCGCTTTAGTAAAAACGCAAGGAGCCGCTTATGAGGCTGCATATTGGACGCAAGGCAATGATCCCGTGACCAACTCAGGATCTTGGGAAGCATGGAAAGCGTTAGGGCAATGTGATGGTGGAAGCAACAATTTATCACCAACGGTGTCGTTCTCCTCTCCAATAAACAACGCACAAATTCCCGAAGGCAGTGCGATCACTTTGTTAGCCAACGCAACTGACGAAGATGGCCAAATCACACAAATTGAGTTTGTTGCAGGCAACCAAACCGTTGCTGTGGTAACTCAAGCACCATTCGAAGCTTCTTGGACAGCTATTGAAGGGATCTCGCAATTGACCGCAATTGCGACAGATAATGAGGGAGCTGTTAGCACCACGACGATTTCTATCCAAGTTCAACCACAAGTCGAATTACCGCCACCAAGCATTTCATTGACAAGCCCAGTAGGCACAGAAGTGCTTAATGTAGGCGATAACCTAACCGTAGCCGCTCAAGCTGACGATATTGATGGTGTGGTCACACAAGTTGAGTTCTTCGTAAACAATCAATCTGTCGCCATTGATACTAGCGCACCTTACGAATATCAATGGACCGCTAGTCCAGGTACATACTCGTTCAAAGCACAAGCGACTGATGATACAAACCTCGCAACGATGAGCCAAGAAGTAGCGCTGGTTATTAGTAATTCAGAAACCGGAACGGGCGGATGTGCAGATGCAGTACCTTATGTGGCAGGCACAAGTTATCAAGCTGGCGACCTGATTTCTCACTTCAACCAAAAATATCGTTGTGATGTTGCTGGTTGGTGCTCCTCGGATGCGACATGGGCTTACGAGCCTGGTGAAGGGCTATACTGGCAAGATGCTTGGAGTGGCCTAGGTGCTTGTTCGACACCACCGCAAGTTACCATTACGGCACCAACGGATGGACAAGTCGTGCTCGCTGGCAGCAATAACGAAATCACGGCAAACGCAAGCGATGCTGATGGCACAGTCACGCAAGTTGAGTTTTTTGCGAACAACACCAGCTTAGGGGTCACCACTCAAGCGCCATATTCCGTTACTTGGAACGCCACACTTATTGGCGCTAACCAGCTTAAAGCCGTCGCAACCGATAATGATAACAACACGTCAGAGTCCCTGGTTGGTGTGGAAGTCAGCGATAAAGATTTGGTCGTCTCTCTGACTTCACCAAGCAGCGGTCAAACCGTCGGATTAGGCAAAAGTCTCGCATTAAGCGCCGATGCAACGTCTTTAACTTCAGGCATTAAACACGTTGATTTCATGATCAACGGCTCTATTGTTGCAACCGATACCACAGCACCTTACACAGCCAACTGGACACCAACTGCACTTGGTAACTTTACAGTTAGCGCCCAAGCTGTGGATTTGTCAGGAAGCAATGCACTGTCTGACGCCGCAGCAATAACGGTGGTTGAGCAAGTAGAGAAACGCCATAAACTCATCGGTTACTGGCACAATTTTGTAAATGGTGCGGGCTGTCCAATTCGTCTAGCAGATATGGCAGATGCTTGGGATGTGATTGATATTGCCTTTGCTGAAAATGATCGCAACAGTGATGGCACTGTGCACTTTAATCTATATTCAGGCGATATTTACAGCGATTGTCCAGCACTCGATCCAACACAATTCAAGCAGGACATGGCAGCGCTTCAAGCTAAAGGTAAGAAGTTTGTTCTCTCTCTTGGCGGCGCAGAAGGCACGATTACGCTGAATACCGACCAAGATGAAGCCAACTTTGTCTCTAGCCTAACAGGTCTTATCGCTGAGTGGGGCTTTGATGGTCTAGATGTGGATTTAGAGAGTGGTTCTAACTTAGTTCATGGCTCGCAAATTCAAGCTCGCCTTGGTCGTGCTTTGCTTCAAATAGAGCAAAACATGGGTGGAGATATGTACCTAACCATGGCGCCTGAGCACCCTTATGTTCAAGGCGGCTATGTGGCTTACAGCGGTATTTGGGGAGCTTACATTCCTGTGATAAACGAGACACGCAGCACGCTCGACTTGCTTCACGTCCAGTTATATAACAACGGCGGTTTGCCAAACCCATACCTGCCAGGCAGTGCACCAGAAGGCTCTGTGGATATGATGGTAGCGCAATCTAAAATGCTTATCGAAGGTTTTGAGTTGGCCGACGGCACTCAATTTGCACCATTGCGCGATGATCAAGTCGCAATCGGTTTACCTTCAGGTCCTAGCTCGGCAAATTCAGGGCAGGCTCCAACACAGAATATTATCAACGCACTAGATTGTTTAACCAAAGGCACTTCATGTGGCACCGTTAAACCAGCGTACCATTACCCGAATTATGCAGGAGTAATGACATGGTCTATCAACTGGGATCAGCATGATGGCTTTAACTTCTCAAAACCTGTCGGCGATAAACTCACCGAGATGAATGCGCAATAAGCTATCAAAGAATAAGCGAGTAAAACGCAAAGAGAGCACAATAGTGCTCTCTTTCTTTATCTCATCGAGTTTTTGCTTTTTAATGAGTAATTAAATCGTAAATACTCGGTAATCTTTTAGCTCAGGGATTTTCTTCAACAGATCGTTTTCTTGCCCTGCCATGTCATCCAGCGAATCGCACAAGTCTTCTGCTTGTTGTTCTACCTCTTTCGAATGCTCGGCTAAACGCTCTTCTACTTTCGCGCTGAGTTCAGCCATACTCTCTGATAATGCAGTGAGGTTTATCCCTCCCTCTTCCTTCATTTTTTTCGATAAAGCATCCAACGAACTGGCTAAAAACTCTTTATTGAAGATCTCTTGTGCTTTTGCAAAGTCTTCAGTCCACCCTTGTGTCATAGACTCAAAACTCTCCGCAGGCAGGATGAAATCACCATCTTTGTAGTAACGTGATTCAACATCAGCGAAAAAGTCCTTTACTGCGACTTTTACATTATCAAACGCACCAGGTGCATCGAGGCTTTCCGCAACATCATCAATAATATCATTCGCAAGCGCTAAACCATCACTCGCCAATTGCTTTGCTTGTGGAATATACGCGTTCATTTTTTCGCGATAGTCTTCAATTGCCGCTTTTTGGTCGGCATTGAGTTCAATTAGCTCACCTTTGATGAAGAGGTTGTTATCCTCATCCACGACAGCTTTATCACCTGTCGTTTGGCGAATTTCCAAGCTTTGCCCATCCATACGGACTTCATTATTGATGTCCACACGACACTGCGCTGCATAACCAGTAGCACTGACCACCAGCAATGAGAGTGTAAAAAGCTTTTTCATGTCATTCTCTTTTATTTAACATTACTCGTGTTAAACATAACACTGAGTGATACATGAGATGTCAGCAAATCGTCACGACTTCGTAACAAGTTGTTTTATCTCCTATTTTCACGTCAACCTCATCACCCTCTTCTTTCCCGAACAACGCTCGACCCAGAGGAGATTTGGCTGTTAAGACAAAGACTTCCAGAGTCTGATATTGAACAGTCAAACCACCAGAGCAAGGGCCTACAAAGAAGTGCTTTTCGATCAAATTCTCATCTGCGAGAACAACGTAAGCACCAACACCAACAGGCGCATTCTTAAAGTTACGAGTCACTAAAGAACGATATTGACGCAACTCCTCTTCACTATCTTGAATTCGCATGGCTTGTCCATGAGCAAGATACGCGGCTTCAAGTGCCAATGTATCGTACTTGTGCTCGGGAACAGTTTCTTCATCTGTGGCGGCATCGATAGCTCGCTGAGCCGATGAATGGGCAACTTGAAGTTTTTCTTCCAGATGTTGGATGATAATTTGGACTAAGTCAGCTTTGTTCATACTTTTAGGACGCGCGTTTAGTATTCGGGGTGTGTTAATGTAGCCAAGTTTACCATCAAAGAAAGGTTTCCCTATTATGCAAAGTGACTCGCTGCATCAAACACTTCAATCTGTATTTGGTTTTGACTCATTACGCCAAGGTCAGCAACCCGTTATTGAAGCCGTTATGAATGGTTACTCTGCTGCGGCAATCTTTCCTACAGGCTCGGGGAAGTCACTCTGTTATCAACTACCTGCAACCATATTACCCAACCTTACGTTGGTGATCTCTCCGTTGTTGGCGTTAATGAAGGATCAACTGAGCTTTTTACAAAGTAAAGGAATCGCGGCCGCTTCTATCGATAGCAGTCAAAGTAGAGAAGAAGCACAACAGGTCATGGCTGGCGTGAAGAATGGACAAATCAAAATCTTGATGATTTCTGTTGAGCGACTAAAAAATGAGCGTTTTCGTGAATTCATTCGCCAAGTACCGATTTCTTTGATGGTCATTGATGAAGCGCACTGTATTTCCGAATGGGGGCATAACTTTCGTCCAGATTATCTCAAACTACCGCAATATCAACGTGAACTGAACATCCCACAGTCTTTACTTCTCACCGCAACGGCAACGCCTGCAGTTATTGAAGACATGCAAAAAAAGTTCGATATTTCCAGTGAACATATTACCGTTACAGGCTTCTACCGCTCTAATCTGGATATCTCGGTGATCCCGTGTGAGGAAACAAAGAAACAAGAACAGCTCAGTGAGATCATCGCCTCTTCACCTAAGCTTCCGACCATCGTATACGTGACGCAGCAGCAAACAGCAGAACGAGTAGCAAAGTCATTAATCCATATTGGCATTAACGCTCACGCATACCACGCTGGCATGAAAAGCGACGTTCGTGAACAAATCCAACAGCAGTTCATGGATGGCCAAATTGACTGTATTGTTGCAACGATTGCATTTGGTATGGGGGTCGATAAATCTGATATTCGACGCGTCATTCACTTCGACTTACCCAAATCAATCGAGAACTACGCACAAGAGATTGGACGTGCAGGCAGGGACGGGCAACGCTCGGAGTGCATTCTGCTAGGCAATACGTCCGGCCTAACGGTGTTGGAGAATTTTGTCTATGGTGACACACCAGAATTTACGTCAATTAACTATGTAGTCGAGCAAGCGAAAGAACATGCTCCACAATGGGAGGTAGTGCCACTGCGTTTGTCGCGTGAAAGTAATATCCGCCAATTGCCACTCAAAACCTTGTTGGTTTATTTGGAGCTACATAACGTCATTGAAGCAAAGTACAGTTACTTTGCGGAATATCGGTTTAAGTTTTTGCACGATCAGCAATTTATTGTGAATCAATTTCAAGGCGAGCGACGTCAATTTGTGGAGGCTATTTTTTCCTGCTCACAAAAAGCCAAAGTGTGGTGCCAAGTTGATCTAGAAGCGCTATGGATGAACTATCAATCGGAACGCAGCCGAGTTGTCGCAGCGCTCGACTATTTTCACCAGAACGGCTGGATAGAACTAGAGAGCAAACAACTGACGGACGTGTACTCAGTTATGCCAACCAAACAGAGCTCGGATGTTTTAATCCAACAACTGTATGAACTGTTCCAATCCAAAGAAAGCAAAGATATCGAAAGAATCCACACCATGCTGCACTTGTTCCAGTCCGAGCACTGTTTGAGCTCACAATTGGCGAACTACTTTGCGGATCACGATGCACCAAAGCAATGTGGTCACTGCTCCGTGTGTCGTGGTCACGTCGCCACATTCACAGCACCAGAACCTGAAGATATTGAACAATCTCAAGTATCGATATGGGCGCGGGAGTTTATTCAGCTTTCCCCATCGGCCATCAGTAATGATGCCGTTGCTCGCTTCTTGTGCGGAATCAGCACTCCTTTGATTAGCCAGCTAAAAGCCTCAAAGCTAGCAGGTTATGGTGCAATGGCAAATGTAAGTTTTGAGCAGGTATTAACGCAGGTAGAAACGGTAAGGGCCTAAAAAAAGCTCAATTGACGCGCTTGGTCTTCGGGCTTGAGCATCACGTTCAAGCCTAAAAGGCGAATTTCCCGTCCATTTTGGCGTTTAAGAATATCTCTTAGCAAGATCTTGAAGTCCTCAAGCTCTAATTGCGGATGGATGTGCTCAATTGTTGTCAGTTGAAAGTCGGCAAATTTGACTTTAATACCTTGTTTAATAATCGACTTATCTGGGCTTGCACGCTCTAAACGTTTCTCGAGTTCAGGATAAAGTTTCTCCTCAATCACTTGCCAACATTCATCATAGGTTGCGATGTTCTGGCTGAATGTCCTTTCCACACCGACGGACTTTCTCTCGCGCTCAACAACGACTTCTCGATTATCAATTCCATGGCTTCGCTGCCATAAGGAGGCACCCTGACGACCAAACTGCCTCAACAACTCTCGATAGTCACTGTTTTTAATGTCCTCACATCGATAAAAACCGGCTTGGTGGAGCTTCTCAAGACTCACCTTCCCCACGCCAGGAATATTCTCTAACGGAAGACTATCGATAACCTCTTGGACTTTCTCTGGCGGAATCACAAACTGACCGTTGGGCTTGTTCATGTCTGACGCGACCTTGGCAAGAAACTTAATCGGAGCAATGCCCGCCGATGCCGTCAACCCAAGTTCACTCCAGATATCACGGCGAATTGACTCTGCGATCAACGTTGCGGAGCCACGGCAAGCTGTCGAGTCCGTGACATCGAGGTATGCTTCATCCAATGAGAGAGGTTCAATGATAGGCGTATAACGCTCAAAAATAGCACGAATCTGCTGAGAGACTTGCTTATATACATGCATTCTACCGGGCACAACCAACAAATGAGGACAGAGTTGCAGCGCGCGCGCCGTTGACATTGCACTGCGAACACCATATTTACGCGCATCATAATTACAGGTGCTAATCACTCCACGCTGCTTTTCATGTCCGCCAACAGCGAGTGCAATGCCACGGTAACTGGGGTTATCTCTCATCTCTACGGCAGCATAAAAACAATCCATATCGACATGAATAATTTTTCTAATTCGATCTGACATAGCCATCAAAGCACTGTTCAAAAAAACAGTATAAATCAAATCTACCTGAAGAGAAATGGGCGTGTTTAAGCGAACGTCAATCTCGAAGCATTACGTCCAATTGATCGACTAATTCGGCCCAATCTGCATCTTCTTCGATGGCTTGTTTTAGAAAGTTCGCCTGTGACATCGTCCAAAAGCTAGCTTCATGTAAAGGCGCAGAATCTCTTTTGTGTCGATGTTGATTAATAAAATCTTTCATTTCTTGAGGAGAGCTACCGAGGCCCAGTTGTTGAAATAGCTCAGCCATACCATGTTGATGCATTTCCATACTACTTTCTCCCTACGTTAGCTAAACATAATTATATAACTAAGACAGGAATAATGATGTGATGTTAACGGATGCGTGTCAAACATTTGAGTAGTTGTTCTACTTTTGGTTGACATGTGTTTTTTGATGGCGATAAGTTTAATTTTAGTTATCATTGATTTTAAACAATTAATTTTGGGGACTGCGCTTGAGTAATAAGATTCTGGTTGTTGAAGATAGTCGTGCATTTAAAAACTTTCTTTGCCAAACAATAAGCCAAGCTGGTTATGAGGTCATCGCAGCGGAAAGCTACGCGGAGGCAAAGAACTTGTTATCTTCAGCACAGGACCTCTTCTGTGCGGTTTTAGACTATTGTTTACCGGATGCTCAAGATGGCGAGATTATTGACCTCGTTTTGGAACATGGTCATCGTGTCATTGTTTTAACGGCTCGATTTCAAGAAGACACTCGCGAAAAGATGCTTGCAAAAGGTGTCCTCGACTATATTTTGAAAGACAGCATGGCGTCCGTTTCCTATCTATTACCACTCCTCAAGCGACTAACCAACAATCAACAACACAAATGTTTAGTCGTTGATGATTCACACACCGTAAGAAGACACATTGCCCAACTTTTGGAGCATCAATATATTCAGACGTTGGAAGCTGACAATGGGCAAAAAGCCCTAGAGCTTGTCGAGCAAAATCCAGATATCACTCTCGTTTTAACCGACCATGATATGCCCGTTAAAGATGGCATTACTATGGTGCGTGAATTACGTCGGAAGTGGGATAAAAATCAATTAGCCATTCTCGGCTTGTCGGGTAGTAACTCTAAGACCATGACGGCTAGGTTTCTAAAAGCAGGGGCCAATGACTTTTTATACAAGCCATTTAATCAAGAAGAATTTTTTTGCCGTATTCACCAACTGTTAGATATCAAAGACGCAACATCTGAACTGTTTAAAATGGCAAATCAAGATGCGCTAACGGGCTTATGGAACCGCCGCTTTCTGTTTGAGCAACCCCATGTAGAAAACGCTCAAAGAAACATCGCGATGCTTGATATCGATTTCTTTAAGCAAGTAAATGATACACACGGACATGAGGGCGGCGATGCAGTGTTAGTCATGATAGCGAATATTCTAAAAATCTATTTTCCAAATGATATTGTCGCTAGGCTTGGTGGCGAGGAGTTTTGTATTCAAGCCAGTGGCGACTATGACGGCTTTCTAACACGCTTAGAACAAATGAGACAGCGCATAGAAAAAACGCCAATAACTTATTTGGACAAAAACATTCTTGTGACCGCGAGTATTGGTGTAAGCAACATCGAGGGGGAGCTGGAACAACAAATAAAAGTGGCGGATGAGCGACTTTACATGGCCAAAGAGAACGGACGTAACCAAATCATTGCTTCGTCCTAATGATTATCGATGTAGTCTTGCTCTATAACATGAGAGAAAGAAACAACAAAACACGGTATTGAGCTCTTTCTCGGACATTTGAGTTTTTTGGTTAGCCGCCTAAAAATAAAGCTCAGCAGAACGCTGAGCTTTATCACTTTCTTAGTACGATTAACCAATACTAAGCAATTCTATCTTTTTCCCACGCCGCCAATTTCTCAGCACGCGCAGCCTCGCGCGCTTCACGTTTTTTACGCGCATCGCAGGGTTCTGGGCAATTACACACTTTTTCGATGCCAACTGCCCCTAAGCCACCACAGCTACCTTTCACGACTTTCTTTTGGAAAATGTATCCGACAGCCATTGCAGTGATTACCGCGACAAACACAGCAAAGGTAATTAGAAATGTATTCATAAAAACATGCTCACTTCTGTTGTTATTTCTTCATGAATGGCTTGTATGCTTCCGAAGCCAACTCTTTAAAACCATCTTCCGTTTTCACAATCATGAAAACAGGAATATTATTTTCGTTCGCAATTGCCATGCCTTTGTCTTCACCTAGCACCATAAGACCAGTTGCAAGACCATCAGCAGTCATCGACGATTTATCTAATACCGTTACAGACACCACTTTATGATGAATTGGTTTGCCTGTTCGTGGATTAATAATATGAGAGTATCTCACACCATTACTCTCAAAGTAATTACGATAGTCACCACTTGTTGCAATTGCCATGTCGCCTGGTTCAATAATTTCTTGAATTGAACGTTCATCAACGGTCGGTTTTTCAATTGCGATACGCCAAGGCACACCTTCACGATTGACACCTTTGAGACGCATTTCACCGCCAACTTCGACCATAAAGTTCTGTACCCCTTCAGATTGAAGGTAGTCAGCAACCACGTCAACCCCCCAACCTTTCGCAATCGTCGATAGGTCGACGTACAAGTTAGGAAGATCTTTGGACAGTGTATTACCATCAACAGATAGGTGGTGAATACCGGTATTTGCTTTGCGAGCAGCGAGTTCTTCATCGGTTGGAACTACATCTGGACGAGCTTCTGGACCAAACCCCCACAGGTTAACTAGAGGGCCTACCGTCACATCTAATGCACCTAAAGTAAGACCGTTAAGGCGAATTGCTTCTTTCACTACCGTTGCAGTTTGTGTCGAAACTGTAAATGGCTCGCTCGTTTGATGCTGATTAAAACGACTTAACTCTGAGTCGTCACGATAGGTCGACATTTGGTCATTAACCTCTTCCAATAAGCGATCAATTTCTGTCTGCATCGCTTTTGGCGTTGGAATACCATCTTGCTCGATATACTTGATGTTGTAAGAAGTCCCCATGGTAGGGCCACTTAAATGAATTTGATCGGCAGGCTGCTCACAGCCAGCCAAAATCAATAGAGAAGCAAATGCAACAAGCCACTTTTTCACTTGTTAACTCCCAATGTTGTTGAATTGATATGGGAAATAGGATCAATCCTTTCAATCCGATTACCTATATCAACTGTTGAGTATCAGTTTTATGTCTATAAAAAATAATGGCTAGCTCTCTTGGAGAGCTAGCCATAGATTCAATCACTTGGAGGAATTAACCACCGAAGTCATCTAGTAGGATGTTTTCATCCTCTACACCTAGATCTTTTAGCATGCCGATTACAGCAGCGTTCATCATAGGTGGACCACACATGTAGTATTCACAGTCTTCTGGCGCTTCGTGATCACGTAGGTAGTTCTCGTAAAGAACGTTGTGAATAAAGCCAGTGTAACCATCCCAGTTATCTTCTGGAAGTGGATCAGACAGTGCACAGTGCCATACGAAGTTGTCATTCTCAGCTTGTAGCATATCGAAGTCTTCTACGTAGAACATTTCACGCTTAGAACGTGCGCCGTACCAGAAAGACATCTTACGCTTAGAGTGCAGACGCTTAAGTTGGTCGAAGATGTGTGAGCGCATTGGAGCCATACCAGCACCACCACCAACGAATACCATTTCTGCATCTGTATCTTTCGCAAAGAACTCACCAAATGGACCAGAAATAGTACACTTGTCGCCTTCTTTTAGAGACCAGATGTACGAAGACATGATGCCTGGTGGTACGTCTGGGTTGTTCGGCGGCGGAGTTGCGATACGAACGTTAAGCATGATGATACCGTGCTCTTCTGGGTAGTTAGCCATAGAGTATGCACGAATGGTCTCTTCATTAACTTTAGACTCGTAACGGAAAAGGTTGAACTTCTCCCAGTCTTCACGGTATTCCTCAGGAATATCGTAGTCTGCGTATTTCACGTGGTGAGCAGGAGCTTCAATCTGGATGTAACCACCAGCACGGAAAGGTACTGATTCGCCATCTGGAATTTGTAGCTTAAGCTCTTTGATGAATGTCGCTTTGTTATCGTTAGAGATAACAGTACATTCCCACTTCTTAACGCCGAAGATTTCTTCAGGAAGCTCGATATCCATGTCAGTTTTCATTGCAACCTGACACGCTAGACGCTCACCTTCACGCGCTTCACCTTTAGTAATATGGTCAAGCTCGGTTGGTAGGATGTCGCCACCACCTGATTTAACTTTTACGCGACACTGACCACATGAGCCACCGCCACCACAAGCAGAAGATACGAATACGCCAGCACCTGCTAGAGCACTCAGTAGCTTACCACCTGGTTGTGTAACGATCGCCAGAGAAGGGTCATCGTTCACAGAAATTGTAATGTCACCTGTTGGTACAAGCTTAGACTTAGCGAAAAGAATCACTAGTACTAGTGCTAGTACGATCAGAGTAAACATCACTACACCAAGAATAATGTCCATTGACTATTCCTTAATTGTTGCGGTTTACCCGACTTACAGTTGAACACCAGAGAAAGACATAAAGCCTAACGCCATAAGACCTACAGTGATAAATGTGATACCAAGACCACGTAGACCTGGAGGTACGTCAGAGTACTTCATCTTCTCACGGATACCTGCAAGAGCAACGATTGCTAGCATCCAGCCCACACCAGAGCCGAAACCGTAAACGATCGATTCAGCAAAGTTGTAGTCACGTTGTACCATGAAAGATACACCACCGAAGATTGCACAGTTTACTGTGATCAGCGGTAGGAAGATGCCTAGCGCGTTGTACAAAGGTGGGAAGAAACGGTCTAGGACCATCTCTAGAATCTGTACAAGTGCTGCAATTACACCGATAAAGGTGATGAAGTTTAGGAAGCTAAGGTCCACGCCCTCAACTAACGCGTTCTCTCTCAGAACTAGGTTGTATACTAGGTTGTTCACAGGAACAGCGATAGTCAGAACTACCACAACTGCAACACCTAGGCCGAAAGAGGTCTTAACCTTCTTAGATACGGCAAGGAAAGTACACATACCTAGGAAGAAAGACAGAGCCATGTTTTCGATGAAAATCGATTTAACTAACAGACTAATGTAATGTTCCATGACGTCCTTACTCCTTCGCTTCTACTTGTTCTGGTTTCAGAATACGGATTACCCAGATAAGGAAGCCGATTAGGAAGAATGCTGATGGTGCTAGTAGCATTAGGCCGTTAGGCTGGTACCAACCACCGTTGCTCACTAGAGGTAGAACTTCTAGACCAAATAGTTTGCCTGAGCCAAATAGCTCACGGAAGAAACCTACAGTGATAAGAACGAAGCCGTAACCTAGACCGTTACCAATACCGTCAATAAGAGATGGTACTGGCGCAGACTTCATTGCGAATGCTTCAGCACGACCCATTACGATACAGTTAGTGATAATCAGACCAACGAATACAGATAGCTGTTTAGATATATCGTATAGGTAAGCTTTTAGCACTTGGTCTACCACGATTACTAACGATGCGATGATTGCCATCTGAACGATGATACGCACACTGTTAGGAATGTGGTTACGGATCAATGAAACAGAGAAGTTAGACAACGCAGTTACAAATGTTACCGCTAGTGTCATTACAAAAGCTGTTTCTAGTTTAGTTGTTACTGCAAGAGCAGAACATACACCAAGAACTTGTAGCGCGATTGGGTTGTTATCCAATACTGGCGCTAGAATGCTCTTTTTAACGTTTTGTGCACTAGACATTAGTTAAGTTCTCCGTCACGAACTTTTGCTAGGAAAGGACCAAAGCCCATATCACCTAACCAGAAGTCAAATGTGTGTTGAACACCATTACTAGTGAGCGTCGCTCCTGATAGGCCATCAACACCGTGCTCAGAACCTTGCGGTGCGCCGCCTTTCACGACCTTAATCGCTGGCTGGTGATCTTCATTGTACAATTTCTTGCCAATGAATTGATCGCGCCATGAAGGGTTCTCTACTTCACCACCAAGTCCAGGAGTTTCACCTTGCTCGTAGTAAGTAATAGCAGACACAGTGTTACCATCAGTTTCAACGGCTACAAAGGCATACATCATCGACCATAGTCCTTTACCGTGCATAGGCAGGATAACTTTTTGGACTTCATCTTGATCTTTTACAAGGTACACCACTGCTGTATTCGCGCGACGACGGATATCAGCTACGTCTTCTTCTGGTGTCAATGCGATTGAACGTTCTGCATCTTTTGATGCTTCACGTTGATCGTACGTAGATGCATTACCCTCAGTAAAGTTACCTGTTTCAAGGTCTACTAGACGAGGTTCGATGTACTCAGCAAATAGCTCTGGTACTTTCTTACCGTTTGCGTCAATGCCTGCAACTTCAACGATCTTTGATTGCTTATCTAGGACAGCGTTAGCTTTTTGCTTATCACGCAGACCTACTGCTGCTGTTGATACGATGATTGAACAAACAAGGCTCAACCCGATAACAACACCCAGCGTCTTTTTAATGCTGTCGTTATTACTTGCCATAGCGTGCTAGTCTCCGCTTGATGTTCTTCTCAATCACTACATGGTCGAACAGAGGTGCGAATAGGTTCGCGAATAGAATCGCCAGCATCATACCTTCTGGGTACGCTGGGTTAACTACACGGATCATCACACACATTGCACCAATCAGGATGCCGTACCACCATTTACCTTTGCTAGTAAATGACGCTGATACTGGGTCCGTTGCCATGAAGAACATACCGAATGCAAAACCACCTAGAACTAGGTGCCAGTGCCATGGCATATTAAACATTGGATTAGTGTCAGAACCGATCACGTTAAACAGAGTCGATACTGCGATCATACCGATCATTACCCCCGCAATGATGCGCCATGAAGCGATTCGCATGTAAACGATCATCGCTGCACCGATCATTAGAGCTAGAGTCGATACTTCACCAATTGAACCAGGGATGTTACCGATGAACGCGTCCATCCAAGTGATAGGAGCGCCAGTTACTGTGTTAACTAGAGCACCGTTACCACCTTGAGCCCATTGGCTAAGAGCAGTAGCACCAGAGAAGCCGTCAGCTGCAGTCCATACTACGTCACCCGAAATTTGCGCTGGGTAAGCGAAGAATAGAAATGCACGACCTGCAAGTGCAGGGTTAAGGAAGTTACGACCTGTACCACCGAAGATCTCTTTTGCTACAACAACACCAAATGTGATACCTAGCGCCGCTTGCCATAGAGGTAGCGTTGGTGGAACGATAAGTGCGAATAAGATAGAAGTTACAAAGAAACCTTCGTTAACTTCGTGCTTACGCACCATACAGAACAACACTTCCCAGAAACCACCAACAATAAATACTGTTGCGTAGATTGGCAGGAAGTAAGTCGCACCTAGTAGCATCTTACTGCCAACACCCGCTTCCGCACCGATAGTGCCGCCAAGCATTTCTGTTAGCCAGTAGTGCCAGTTACCTGCGATAACTGTCGCTAGTTGGTCACCAGCGTACATGTGGTTAAGTGCTGCAATAGCTTGGCCACCTGCGTTGTACATACCCCAGAACATTGCTGGGAATACCGCAAACCAAACCATGATCATGATACGTTTTAGGTCAACGCTATCACGAACGTGCGAGCTTTTATTTGTTACGATACCTGGCGTGTAAAAAACTGTTGCTACAGCTTCGTACAGGGCAAACCATTTTTCGTGTTTGCCACCAGGCTCAAAATGATGCTCGATGTCTTCAAGAAACTTTTTAAGAGCCATGAAAATTACCCTTCCTTCTCGATAGTATCTAGGCATTCACGAAGTAACGTACCGTACTCGTACTTACCTGGACATACAAAGGTACACAATGCTAGATCTTCTTCATCCAGTTCAAGCGCACCCAGTGCTTGAGCACTGTCTGTGTCGCCGGCACATAGATCACGAAGCAGCAAAGTAGGCTCCATATCTAGAGGCATTACGCGTTCGTAGTTGCCAATTGGAACCATTGAACGATCACTACCATTGGTCGTCGTTGTCATATTGAACAACTGACCTTTGAATACGTGACCAAGGAAAGAGCGAGTTACCGAGAACTTATTCTTACCAGGCATTGCCCAGCCAAATAGTTCTTTTTCACGGCCTTCACGTAATACAGAAACCTGTTGATGGTAACGGCCAAGGTATGCGTGTGGACCAGTTGCATGTGTACCTGTTAGTACTGAACCAGAGATCACACGAACTTCGCCAGGCATCAGCTCGTTATCTGTTAGGTAATCTAAGCTTGCACCCATTACGGTACGAACTAGACGAGGGTTATTCACAACTGGGCCAGCTAGAGACACAACACGATCTGTGCATAGCTCACCAGTTAGGAACAGCTTACCGAACGCGATAACGTCTTGGTAGTTGATGCTCCATGCCACATTCTCTGCATTTACTGGGTATAGGAAATGCATGTGGGTGCCAGCAAGACCTGCTGGGTGAGGGCCATCGAAGACGTGTTCTTCTACGTTAGACTGTGAAGAGCGTGGCAAGCTAGTGCCAGATTTACATACGTAAACCTTGCCTTCTGTCAGGGCTGAAAGAATGTCTAGACCAGCAATGAATGCTTCTTGTTGCTCATTAATGATCAACTCAGGCTTAGCTGCTAGTGGATTAGTATCCATTGCAGTTACGAAAATAGCCTTAGTAGAAGACTCGATTGCAGGAACCTTGCTAAACGGACGAGTACGTAAAGCGGTCCATAAGCCAGAGTCAACCAACTGAGTCTTGATCACTTCACGATCTAGACCTGAAAGTTGAGCGGCTTCGAACTTATCAAATGTCACCTGCTCTTCACCTGCCACTTCAATCACTACAGATTGAAGGACACGTTTAGCGCCACGGTTAACTTCGATCACTTTACCGGCTGCTGGTGCAGTAAATTTCACGCCTGGGTTCTTTTTATCTTCAAAAAGAACTTGCGCTTTTTTCACTTCATCACCAACGCGGACATGCATGGTAGGTCGCATGCCAACGTACTCTTCGCCAAGCAAGGCGACTTTTTTGATGGTCTTACCATCATTAATCACCTGGGATGGAGTTCCTGCGATAGGAAGATCCAAGCCCTTCTTTATTGTAATCATACGCACTTGCACTACTTTTATCGGGAAAAAGATTCTTTTGATTGCGTAACTTTTAGACACGACATCAGTGTCCGGTTTTGATGTTGTTTTAAACATCAAAATCGCAACATCCTATTAAAAATCTCGTCACAAGGAATACGCGAGATTTATCAGGTGCCGTAGTCTAGCATTTTTTAGGAACTTGATGCCATGATCAATCATTAGAATAGAGGGGTTATTTCGGTAGAATCAGGTCTAAAAGGTCAAAGAATAGTCATAACTTTGACCCATCGCACAAATGCCATATTCCATACATATCTTATGGAAAAGTGATATTCATCGCCTGAAATATTCTGCAATTTCCATTCATTTGTTGAAACACTGTTAACACATTTTTTAACCAGAATTTGTGCCACGTTAACGTCCCTAAAGAATGTAAAACGAAAAAAGATGGCCTTAAGCCACCTTTCTCTGCACCTTTATATCTTGCGTTTTTAGTGACCACCACCCATACACATCGGGCTATCAGGGGCGCCATCTTGTTCACGCTTCCACTCTTCATCAGTATATGTATGAATAGCTAATGCATGAATGTGGTTGTCCAGTTCATCTGCCAAAATTTGATGAACTTGACGATGGCGCCCAATCAAACGCTGTCCCGCGAACGAATCACTCACAACAATCACTTTGAAATGACTCTCTGAGCCTGGTGGCACATTATGCATGTAGCTCTCATTAATGACTTTGAGATAGCTGGGTTGCAGCTCACTGTGTAGTTTCTTCTCTATGATTTCTTGGATCATATTCGTTCCTCATTGATGCGAATTCCATAAGTATATACCTAAGTAAAGCAGACATGCATCACTCAAACGTCACTCTCATTATTGACGCACTTTGTAGACATATTGTCTCAAGGCGCTCGACTCCATGAGCATGCCTAGAGAGCAGCCATCACTGAACTCGTAAAATTTGACAGCTTTTTGTATCTCGACACGTCATCATTTGCGACAATAACACTTAATTTCTAAATCAACTTACATTTAGCTATGAAAACCGAACTGAACCTTCACGAGCGAAGCTTAACACTTCATCGTTTCCCAAAACGTAGTAACGAAACGCTACAAGCGTGGGATGCCGGTGATGAGTATCTTATTAATCATGTTGAAGAGCTTGCTTTGCCAGACAATCAAAACATCCTCGTGATTAATGACAGCTTTGGTGCCCTCTCCTGCTGGTTTTCGGAAAAGCACCATGTAACGCTAATGAGTGATTCATTCATCTCACATAAAGGTGCACAGCAAAATCTCGAGCAAAACCAGTGCAATAAAGTAGCGCTTGCCACCACGATGGACCTCGTTCCTGCCAATATTGATCTCGTCTTGCTGCAACTGCCCAAAAGTAACCGCCATCTAGTGTGGATACTAAGCCAATTAAGAAAGGCGCTACCGGCTTCCTGCCCCGTCATTGCAGTCAATAAAGCGAAAGACATTCATACTTCGACGCTAAAACTGTTTGAAAAATACTTAGGCGAAACAAAAACATCTTTGGCCTGGAAAAAGCACAGATTGGTGTTTTCTCAAGCAACAGTTGAGCCTCCGATTGAAGTAATGCCTTTCACGACTTGGCGCGTTGATGGCGAAGATATCGAACTCAAGAACATGCCAAATGTCTATTCAGGAGAAAGTTTAGATTTAGGTGCACGCTTTATGCTGCAGCACCTGCCTCAAGACCCTTCGATAGACAATGTCATCGACCTCGGCTGCGGCAATGGTGTTTTGTCTGTTAAATTTGGTCAGTTGAATCCAAATGCTCGGCTAACATGTGTTGATGAAAGTTTTATGGCGCTTGAATCAGCAAAACAGAACCTACGCGACAACCTTGGTGAAAATAGAGACATACAGTGTATAGCGAACAATTGCTTGGACGGTTTTAAACACAGCAGCAGCTCTATGGTTATGTGTAATCCACCGTTTCATCAACAACAGGCAATCACCGATCATATTGCTTGGCAAATGTTCTGCGATGCTAAACAAGTATTAAGTGAAAATGGCCGTTTACTGGTTATCGGAAATCGTCACCTCGGGTACGACGCAAAACTCAAACGTCTGTTTGGCGATAAAAATGTGAAACTTATCGCTTCCAACAATAAGTTTGTGATTTTACAGGCTACAAAAAATCCTGCTAAATTAAGCGCAATATAAGCTTTAGCAAAATAGTTAAAAGGAATAATAAAATGAGAAAATTGGTACTTGCGGCTTCGGTTGCGTTGCTTGCTGCGTGTTCAGCCCCTCAACAACCTCAGCTGAACCTGATGCCAGAAAGCACATTGAGCACCAATCCAATTGTTCAAGGCAAGACTTACAGTTTGACCAGCAAAGATGTACGTGCAGCGCAGTACGTGGCGTTGGTGGATAACGGCCGTTCGAACATTCTTCCTCTTCATGCTAAACAGAATTTACGTATTGCGTTAGAAGAAGCATTAGAGAAGCAATTCTCATCTCAAGGTTTCCATGCGGATCTAAACAGCAACAACGCGATTGAATTGAGCGTTCAAGAAGCGTTGGTCAACGTGAAGCATTCGGTGATGGAAAATGAGATGGATGCTAAAGTTGTGCTGGAAATCACAGCAGAGACACCTGAGGGCAAGCTAGTCAAAACTTATACAGGTACAGCAAAGCGATCTGGCACATTGAGTGCTTCTGATGCCGATATTGAAGAAACCTTGAATGATGTGGTGACATTAACGCTTAAAGAGATTGCCAATGACCCTGAGCTTCGTCAATACATGCAGGAGCGTTTCTAATGTTACGCAAAGCGATTCTGTCTTTAGCATTACTCAGCTGCAGCGTTTGGGCTGGACCAAAAGTAGCGTTTGAAACGACACTTGGCTCATTTACGGTTGAGTTAAACGAAGAGAAAGCACCTATCACTGTCGCTAATTTTCTGAAATATGTAGAAGATGGGAGCTACGAAGGTACTATTTTTCATCGTATTATCCCAGGCTTCATGGCACAAGGTGGCGGCTTTAACCAAGATATGCAGATGGTGAAAACATACGCGCCAATCAAAAACGAAGGAAATAATGGTCTAAACAATGACCGTGCTACCATCGCCATGGCACGAACTAATGCACCAAACTCTGCAACTCGTCAGTTTTTCGTCAACTTAGTCGACAATGACTTTCTCAACTATGGCGCTCGACCACCAGGTTATGCTGTATTTGGTGAGGTTACTGAGGGGTTCGACGTTATCCAGAAAATGGCTCAGCAGCCGACCACGACAGTAGGCCGAATGCGTGATGTACCAGAGACGCAAATCGTCATCACCAAAGCTACACTACTTAAATAGCCAAAACGATAAGCCCTTTGAATAATCGAAGGGCTTTCTCTTTCAACGGCTTCATTTTATTGGATTGATTTATGTCTTCATTACCTTCCATCACTTGGTTGGAAACGGTAAAAAGTTACCTCGATAAACGACTCATGTGGGTTTTCATGCTGGGCTGCTCTAGCGGCTTTCCGTGGGTTCTTATCGGTTCAAACATGTCAGGTTGGCTAAAAGATGCCGGCTTGACCCTCTCCGCAATTGGCTATTTTGGTAGCGTTTTTGCGGTCTATGCGATCAACTTTCTGTGGGCACCTCTGGTTGACCGCGTGAAGCTGCCAGTCCTCTTTAGACTGCTGGGGCAAAGACGTAGCTGGATTTTCTTTTGCCAAAGTATCGTACTCGTCGCTACCCTATTTATTGCCGGCGTTAATCCAGCGGAAAACTTGGTGTTTGCGTCACTACTCGCCTTGTGTATTGCAACGGCTTCAGCGACACAAGACATCGCAATTGATGCTTTTCGTATTGATACTTTCCCAAAGTCAGAAGAGTCTAAACTGCCTCAAGCTTCTGCAATGGCGGTCATTGGCTGGTGGACAGGTTATTCACTACCGGGTTATTTAGCGTTTGTTAATGCTGACAGTGTCGGTTGGAATGGTGTGTATTACGGGATGGCGGTGATAGTCGGCATTCTAATGGTCTTTACGATTTTAGTCGGTGAACCGAAGACTCAACGCGAACAACTTCAGTCTGCCGCTGAACAACGACACAAAGAAGTGGTTGGTTCAAAAGTCGTAGCTTGGTTTACCGTGACTGTTGTAGAACCTTTCCTTGATTTCTTTAATCGCAATGGCGTCCGTGTCGCGATTACTCTGTTGCTGTTCGTTTTCCTATTTAAAATTGGCGAAGCGTTTTTGGGCAGGATGTCGATCGCGTTCTATAAAGATATTGGTTTTAGCAATGAACAAATTGGCTATTACTCCAAACTGATTGGTTGGGGAGCCACCATCTTCTTTACTTTTGTCGGAAGCATGTTCAACGTTAGGTTTGGTATTGTACGTGGATTAATGATCGGCGGTATTGCTATGTCTGCCAGTAACTTGATGTTTGCATGGATTGCTTCGGTAGGCCCAAACGAGCACTTGTACTTAGCCACGATTATTGTCGATAACTTTACGACTGCTTTCTCAACCGTCGCTTTTGTTTCATTTTTGACGATTCTAACCGGGCAAGCATTTTCGGCAACTCAGTATGCGTTGCTTGCCTCTCTAGGAAACTTCGGACGGACGACTCTTGCTTCTTTCAGTGGCGAGCTAGTGGATTATCTTAATGATTGGAGCACATTCTTCGTGCTTACCGCTGTCATGGTCGTGCCAAGCTTGATTATGTTGTACTCGCTACGACATTACTTTGATGCTCTATTGGAAAAAGCACGTCACAAACATTAACGAAACATATAAAAAACCACCGAATTCGGTGGTTTTTGTTTTGCGAGATATAAGATAAGAGGTCTATGGGTATAACCCTTTACCAAACATATTAAATATACGTGCCACGCCTTGAGTAAAGATCATCGGCTCAGTCAATACGGTTAAACACAAGCAGTCTTCTCCGGCCTTAGTGTAAGGGCTGTGCTTCACTGATGCGTCTCTAATCATCAAATCGCCTTCTTCATATTGGCCATCCTCGTCACTAAATCCACCATGTAGGATCAATGTAGACTCCAGGCCTTTGTGCGTATGTTGAGGAATTTGCACATCTTCCCCGATGTACATTAAGCTGACACGAGCGTCTTCCCCTAGGTCAATCTGAGCACTGAAAACCTTGCCTCCGTAACTTCTCCATGACCCTACGAGGTCAGAGAAACGCGCTAGAGTTTTAGGAAGAGCGAAACTTTTTCCTGCCACATTAACAGCAGCAGAGTCGCGGATCACGATATTATCAGTCGCTGGCTCCGCATTGATGATGTCATTAAACATGTCGTCAAATTCAGAAACATACTCAGAAGGTATGTCACTTACGATGTTCGCTTGACTTGCTTCGACTTGGTTCACATAAGCTCGGCACTTGGTGCATGTTTCTAAATGGGTTGCGACCACAAGACCAGAAACTGCATCAATGCTTCCCGAAGCGTATGCTTCTAACAAGCTGTTATCTGGGTGTTTGTTCATAGTTGCTCCGTATGCATTGAATGCCTTAGCTTTTCTACTGCAAGCCTCAGCCTGGATTTTACGGTACCGAGGGGTATATCAAATAATTCCGCGACCTGTTGATGAGGTAACTCTTCAAGATATACCGCTTGTAAAACATCTCTCTGGTTTTTCGGTAATATATCTAAAAACTTAACCACCTGTTCTTTCAACATATCTTGTTCTGGTGAATAGTGATCAACAAGATCAGGTGGATAATACTCTGACGGCCAAATGTCATCAGAATGAATGTGTAATTCCTTACCTTTCTGTTTTCTCAGCAGATCAAAACAAAGGTTTCGGATTATGGTATATATCCAAGTCGATAACGCGCTCTTTTCACCATCATAGAGGTGCGCTTTCTGCCAAACTGTCGCCATGGTCTCTTGCACCATCTCCATAGCAACTTGCTCATTACCAACATGTTTGTAAGCGAATTGCTTCAGCTTGGGTGCGTAAAAACGGAATACAAAAGCGAACGCATCTTTGTCTCGATCCTTCACTTTATCCATGTAATCGTTCCAATCACTGCGCCCCAGTTTTTTCGGGCTATCACTCATCATAATCGGCCTTAATTTGTGGGAGGAGTCTCCTCCTCCCATTCGTCCTAATCGGTCACGTCATCGACCAACAAGTTGAAACCACCGTTGTTCCCATCATCAATGGCAACGACTTGGTACACAACACCGTTCATTACATTGACTGGTGCTGAGTCAACCGCAACAATACTTGGGTTACCAGCCACTGTTACCGTTACATAATATGTACCTTCAGCGACATATAATCCTTGTACGCTATTTTTATACGCAAAATTAGCAATAGTTGGATCACTTCCATCTATTCCTGCACTCGTAGTGAGGTAAATATCCACCATTTCCGCTATAGGATTAGCCGCCGCGTGTGTCACATTCAATGTCGCGCTAGTCGCCACAGCGCGTCTCATATCTTCAACAACCAGAGCTTCGATATCAATCGCTGGGCTAACAACACCGACTGCATAAACACTGTAATCCATTCCACCTGCAACCATTAACCCGCCAACATCTATGATCGGATTGGTTGTTGTGCCATCCACGTAAACGTCAATATCGTAAGCGCTAGCAGCAAGATCCAAATAACCACGAATCTCTTTGAACGCTAAGTCGGCAAGAGGAGCGAAGGCCGCCCCGTTAACGTTAACATCGACGACTGGCGCTCCATCGACAAGGTGTCCGACTCTTACTTCAGCTTGGCTGCCCATATCTTCAATTATAGAAGAGCCCGAACCGTCCAACACCAAGAGTTTGACAGGTGACGTGCTATTCGAATCTCCTGTGCCGATAGCGGCAATCGTCAAGTTGGAGTTAGCCGCAAGAGATACTTTGCCCGAGTCAAAAGCAACGCTGTCTCCTACGGCAAGTCGAACTTGATACTCACCAGCTGGGATGTTCAATACGTCGGTAGAAGCTTTGTAAGCAAGGTTAGTTATTGGAGTCGCGCTAGCAAGAGCAACACCTGGCTCAGTGACATAAAGATCAACAGCAGGAACGCCTGAAGCTGCATGAACAACTTGAACATCTAGACTATTGGCATCAGCCATTGAATCGGCGCTGCGAGTCACAACTAAAGGCTCAACTGGGTTTGGCGAACCATCGGCATCGCCAACAACGAACACGTTATAATTGAGGTCGGAATCAAGATCTAGTTCTGTTTTAGGTACTACGGTCGCGGTTTCATTACCTGGGAGCTGTACATCGACCTGAATCGAATTCATCCCCTCTCGCAATTTAACGTAGCCAGATCCCACACCATAATCAACATTCGTTAAAGATGGTTTATCGTTGATCCACACATTTGCAAGCGGCGCATCAGAAGAAGCGTGCACTGCTTGTAAATTGGAATACTCGATAGTGTCACTGTCGGAGCCACACGCCGCAAGTCCTAATGTCGCAACAATAGTTAGCGCAGCTTTATTAAATCCTTTCATATCCTTGCCTCTTTGTTAGTCGGGGTTAGTCGGGGCTTCTATGGCTTCTGTCAGAAATTGCAACGCAGGAATACAGTCCTCTGCGCCGACTAGCTGTTCGAACAGATTGCAGTCTAGGGGTAGTAACTCAAGCCAACGCTGAGTAACCCAAGCAGAGTCATCGTAAAAACGATGCTGGTAGAGGCTTCCAAGTTGAGGAAACTCTTCATAAACATGGGATAACTGCTGGCTTAAAAAGAAGAAATCTGGTGAGTTGTCTAGATGTTGCCAATTGTCTAACCATTCAACCTCTGCATGACGTAAGCCATCCGCATCTGCACGGACGCGTTTGACAATAAAGCGTTGCTCACCAGCAACTGTAATACCAAGAAGGCCATCACTGAGTGTTTCAAAATCAACGATCCTGACCAAAGTTCCGATAGATGAAACGTTACCCACGTCTTTAGGGTCACCTTCACTTCCTACCAGGCAAACTCCAAAGCCCACATTTTGTAGGCTGCATTCCTTTACCATTCGCTTATATCGTGGCTCAAAAATGCGCAGATTCATTTTACCCTCAGGGAGTACAACTGAAGTGAGTGGGAATAACATGACTTCTTTCATTCAAACGTCCTCTTTGATTCACGGATACATACGAATCCCTTATCACTCCGATCACTAACGATTTATGTTGGTTAATCGACTGGCTTAAAAAGTCATAAAATCGCTTACGCAAACGATCCAAATCACACATTTATTGCAATCAAATGCAACAAACAAAAAGTTCCGTAAATAAAGATAATTTCGTGACACAACTCACCAAAAACGTTCAGTTTTGCACCCTTTATCACTTTCATTTGGGATTTTTATCGCTATTATTCCCGCCAATTGGAAAGCGCAGCATAGATTGCGTGTTCTGAATCATTACAAACATAGAGAGTCCCCTTATGCGTAAATCACTTTTAGCTCTTAGCCTTCTAGCGGCTACTTCAGCTCCAGTTATGGCGGCAGATTACTCTGACGGCGATATCCACAAAAACGATTACAAGTGGATGCAGTTCAACTACATGTACTCAATTGATGAAATGCCACGAGTTAAAGGCGCTGACGACAACGCTCACGATTACCTAGAAATGGAATTTGGCGGTCGCTCTGGTATTTTCGACCTATACGGTTACGTAGACGTATTTAACCTAGCGACTAAAGATAACCAAGATAAGTCAATTGAGAACGGCGCTCCTGACAAGATGTTCATGAAATTTGCACCACGTATGTCTCTAGATGCCGTAACTGGTAAAGACCTATCTTTCGGTCCAGTTCAAGAGCTATACATTGCATCTCTAATGGAATGGGGCGGTAACAACGGTGGTGTAAACAACCAGAAAATCGGTTTAGGTTCTGATGTAATGGTTCCTTGGTTAGGTAAAATCGGCCTAAACCTGTACAGCACTTACGATGGCAACAACAAAGGTTGGAACGGTTTCCAAATCTCGACTAACTGGTTCAAACCATTCTACTTCTTCGACAATGGTTCATTCATTTCTTACCAAGGTTACATTGATTACCAATTCGGTATGGATGATGATGCTGGTAACAAATTTGGTACTACCGCGTCAAACGGTGGTGCAATGTTCAACGGCATTTACTGGCACTCAGATCGCTTCGCGGTTGGTTACGGCCTGAAAGCATACAAAGAAGTATATGGCGTAAAAGACGGTCTACAAGTTGCTCCAGGTGTTGAGCTAGAATCGACTGGTGTAAGCCACTACCTAGCTGTAACTTACAAGTTCTAATTGAACCACTAAGTTTGCTCAAAAATGGCGCCTTTCGGCGCCATTTTTATTTGCTTTCCTTTTTTCCCTCATTATCCTTGCAGCAAACCTTTTTAATGAGAGCGTTTGGTGAATATCCTTATCCTCGGTCCAGGTGCGGTGGGCTCACTCTGGGCAACAAAATTTAAGCTTGCCGGGCACAATGTTTCATTGTGGGGAAGAAGTTCAGAGAGACAACAACCACTTCAGTTGGATGACACACCCGCAATCGTATTCAGTAATCAAGATATTTCCTCCGTAAATCAAGCGGACCTCATTTTGATCACGGTAAAAGCTTGGCAAGTGGAAGACGCCATTCAGCCTTTGCTCCCTCATATCAATACAGACACGATTATCATGCTGATGCACAATGGTATGGGTACTGCCTCTGCCTTGGAGAAGGTTGTGCCAAACAATCCGATAGTGCTCGCAACAACAACGCACGGCGCATACAAACCAGATAACCAACACGTATTGCATACCGGTCACGGAACAACGCAAGCGGGTGGTTATAATGACAAAGGAATGCAGTGCACTTTTCTGAAAGATGTTATGCATAATGCCCTTCCAGAGGCCATTTGGAATCCACACATCCAATCTGCGTTATGGACTAAGTTAGCGATCAACTGCGCGATTAACCCACTGACTGCGATTCTCCAGTGTAAGAATGGTGAACTTGCGAAGCCCGAGTTTAAGATACAACTCGAAAGCATCACTCAAGAACTGGTTGAAGTAATGAGTAAAGAAGGTATTGCTATCGAGTTTCGCTCTCTTTTCGATACGGTAATGCAAGTGGTGAACGCCACAGCTGAGAACTATTCTTCAATGAGACAAGACGTATTCCATCAGCGTCGAACGGAAATTGATTTTATAACCGGATACTTGTTAAAGGCTGCCGAGAAACATCGCATCAATACGCCTGAGAATTTAAAACTTTACCAACGCATCAAACAAATAGAACAAAGCTGGACAGAACAATGAGTAAGAAAATCTTAGTGCCAATCGCTCCGGGCACCGAAGAAATGGAAGCCGTCACCGTTATCGACATGATGGTTCGCGCGGGTTATGACGTTACGGTAGCGAGTGCTGCTTTTGATGGCTCATTGACGATGAAAGCTTCTCGCGGAGTCACACTAACAGCCGATTGTAAACTGGTCGATATTGCTGATGATGAGTTTGACGCCATAGCGCTTTCTGGTGGTGTTGGTGGTGCAGAAATTTTTCGTGATAGCACGGTGATGATAGAAATCCTTAAGCAGCACATCTACGAGGGAAAATTGGTCGCTGCTATCTGCGCAGCACCGGCGTTGGTATTGCAACACCATGATCTTTTCCCACAATCACTGATGACCTGTCACCCGAGCTTTCAGTCACATATCCCGGAAGAGAAGTGGCGCAGCAAACGCGTGACCTTTGATATCAACCACAACCTGATCACTAGTCAAGGTCCGGGTACAGCTTTAGAGTTCGCGATGGAAGTAATCATTCAACTCTCAGGTAAAAAACACGCATGGTCAGTTGCTGAACCAATGATCCCTCTGCCTACTCTGCACTACCACAAGCTTGGTGAAGAATAATGTTTGACGTAAATGCTGTACGCGAGCAATTTCCTGCTCTAAACCAATCCGTCAACGATACGCCCTTAGTGTATCTAGATAGCGCAGCGACAACGCAAAAACCGCAATGTGTGATTGATGTCATCAGTCATTACTACAGTGCGCAAAATGCCAATGTTCACCGTGGCAGCCACAGTTTAACGGCTAATGCCACCAGCCAATTTGAAGCGGCACGAGAACGAGTGGCAAGCTTTATTGGTGCAAACAGCTCTAAAGAGATCATTTGGACACGGGGCGCAACCGAAGCACTGAACTTAATTGCTCAAACCTACGCCCGTAGCACGTTACAACCAGGTGATGAGATCTTAATTAGCGAGATGGAGCACCACGCCAACATCGTGCCCTGGCAAATCGTGGCAGAGCAAACGGGTGCTAAAGTCATTAAAGTTCCGATGACATCAGATTGCCAGTTCGACATCAGTGCATTTGAGGCGCTTCTGTCTGACCGCTGTAAAATTGTTGCTTGCGCACAAATAACCAACGTAACAGGCACACGCCAACCTATCGAAAAAATCACTGAACTGGCGCACAACGTTGGCGCGGTTGTTGTAGTTGATGGCGCGCAAGGCATCGTACATGAGCAACTTGATTTATCGGCATCAGATATCGATTTCTACGTTTTCTCAGGTCACAAACTTTATGCACCAGCAGGCATTGGGGTTTTATACGGCAAGCTTGAACTTTTGGAAGCCATGCCACCATGGCACGGCGGCGGTAAAATGGTTGAACGCGTTTCTTTCGAAAAAACGACGTTTTCTGCACTTCCTGGTAAATTTGAAGCGGGCACACCAAACGTTGCGGGCGCGATTGCTCTAGCGAAAGCCATTGAGTGGTACCAAGGTTTTGACCATCACGAAGTAGAGACTCATCTCCATGTGCTTCAGGATAAGGCCTACCAAGCACTAAGCGCTTTGGATGACATCCATATTCTAGGCTATCAACCGAATGCCTCTGTACTGACGTTCGTCATGGACGGCGTTCATCACCAAGACATGGCGACGCTGCTCGATCAACAAGGCATTGCGGTACGAGCAGGACACCACTGCGCTCACCCATTGATGGATGCGCTAAACGTTAAAGGCACGGTACGCGTTTCTTTTGGTATTTATAACACGGCTGAAGATGTGGATAGACTCATCGCCGCCGTAGAAAAAGCCGTCGACATGCTATAACGCCAACAGTTTGATTTGGAGTAACCAACAAGGTTACTCCATCTGCCTATCCAGAGTCGCCACGCAATTTCTGCCATTTCTTTTCGCAGCATAAAGCGCTTTATCTGCATGCGCATACAAACGTTTGGTGGTTTCATTTCTGCCTATTTCCACCACGCCTACACTCACCGTGACCGGAATTTCAATCTTTTCAAATTCGAACTGACAATTTTGAATGTGGGAACGTACTTCCTCTCCTACCTCTTTCGCCGCCGACAGAGAAGTTTCTGGCAAAATAATCGCAAACTCCTCCCCTCCGACTCTTGCAAAAATTTCGTCTTTGACGAGTAAGTGAGAAACCAAATCAGCTAAGGTCTCTAAGACATAATCCCCCGCATCATGACCACGTTTATCATTGATGACTTTAAAAAAGTCCAAATCAAACAATAACAACGCGGAGTGATAGTTCGGCTCTTGAGCTTTAATGACCTCTTCTGTGAGCTTTTCGAAAAAGACACGTCGATTGTAGATGTTGGTAAGAGCATCAATTTGGCTTTGATGGCGAAGAAGGGTTTCAACTCGGTGGCGATTGGAGATGTTGCGTGTAAGAATAAGGACAACGCGACGACCTCGGTATTTTATAGCGAGTGGGCAGATCTTGCCTTCGTAGTATAGGTCGCCTCTTGGCCCACTGTTAGCATCTATTCCCTGAATGCTGTCGGCGCACATCTTGTACTCGACCGTCACAATACTGTCTTGTTTCAGTGATCGATTGATCTGCTCGATAAACCAGTCAGCTTTATCTTTCTCGAGTACGCTGTGCAGCGTCTCACCTATCAAATTGCTTCCATCGTGATAGGCTTTTTTATCTGTTCCTCCAAAAACATCAATATAGATACCATCTTCACTCAGAATAAAAGTGGGGTCTGGCATTCCGGATAACACGTCTTGCGCATGTTCCAAGGTGAATTGCATATAGGGAGGTTCCTAGCATTTGTATCTAAGTAACCCAATCGCTTCCAAGTGTGTTTCCACATTGGGGAATAGGAGCGGATGGGGCATATGTCTATTATCTAATATAGACAAATTTTAAATACAATTGAGTTTATAAAAACCAAGTGGGCAATATAATGAACCAGGATCAATAGAATGGTTAATTAACGCTAAAATAGTCGACCATTTGCATACTTTTTATCCATATGCAAAAAATATCTCAACTCAGATACAAAAAACGCCAAACAGCTAGGCTATTCGGCGTTTTTTAAGAGTTGGAAAAATAACTCGTTACACGGCGACTTGCTTAATCTGCTCTACAATAGCTTTCAAGCCATTACCACGTGACGGGCTTAAATGGGAGACAAGCCCCAGCTGATCAAAATAAGCATCAATATCAAATGCTTGAATTTGATCGGCCGTTTTACCGTCATAAGCTGCCATTACCAAGGCAATCAATCCACGGACGATACGCGCATCGGAGTCCGCACAAAAATGCCAAACGCCATCTTGCTCTTGGCTCACTAACCACACCAAGCTTTCACAACCCGAAACGGTAACTTGTTCTGATTTCAGCTCTTCTGGCATTTGTGGCAGCTTTTTACCCCACTGAATCACCTGACGGTAACGATCTTCCCAGCCTTGAAATTGCTGCATAGTCGCTACAATGTCTTCGCTGGTGATATCTGTACCAAATGGAGAAACGGGAAAATCTGTCATGATGCGCTCTTCTTCTAGTTTACTGCTTATATTTTGAAATCAACTTCTCAACGATTCGCGATACCGCGACAAAGCCAAACGTTGCAGTTACGACAGTCGCCGCACCAAAACCGCTAGCGCAATCCATACGTTTTGGACCTTCCGCTGTCGACTTCACACCACACACTGAACCGTCTGCTTGAGGGTACTTCAGCTGCTCGGTTGAAAACACGCAATCAATACCAAACTTACGAGCCGGATTCTTAGGGAAGTTATGATGACGACGCAAGGTGTCTTTGATTTTCTTCGCTAGAGGATCTTGGATCGTTTTCGTTAAGTCAGCGACCATGATCTGCGTTGGGTCAACCTGACCACCAGCGCCCCCCGTGGTGATCACTTTGATCTTGTTGCTGCGGCAATACGCCAACAAAGACGCCTTCGCTTTTACGCTGTCAATCGCATCTAGCACGTAATCAAACTCTTTGCTTAAGTACTCATGTTGATTGTCTGGCGTGATGAAATCATCAATCAGATTGACTTTACACTCTGGGTTGATCAATTTGACACGCTCGGCCATCACTTCAATTTTGCTTTGGCCAACGGTGCCCGTCATCGCATGAATTTGGCGGTTAATATTCGTGACACAAACATCATCCATATCAATCAGAGTCAACTCACCGATCCCAGTACGGGCCAGCGCTTCGACCGCCCATGAACCCACGCCACCAATACCAATAACACAAACGTGTGCAGCGCGAAGAATGTCCACTTCACTGTTGCCATAAAGACGACGAGTGCCGCCAAAGCGTTGATTGTAGCTGTCAGATGCTGGGGTATCGAGTTCACGCATATTGAAGTCCAGATGATCGATAGAAAAACAAAGAGTGCGATTTATACGCACTCTTTGATGAAATGTCTAGATAAGAGGCGGTTCCTCTTTCTTGGATGGCTATTGTAGCTTTTCTGGCGGCAAAGCCCAAGGCGCTTGAGTTGGTGAGTTTTCCAGCCCAAGTTTCCAAACTCGACCAAAATGCTTGTAGTGCCCTGCTTCCGTTCCTGCTCTCGCACCAATGCCATGATACAGATCCAAATGGTTCTGTTTTACCGCACCACCAGTGTCTAAAACGATCAGCATTCGCAGTTGATGAGCACCGCTCCACGTACCATCCGCATTCAGCAATGGTACTTCCGCCAAGATTGGTGTGCCCATTGGTAAGATAGAACGGTCACCCGCGACCGCGGCCATTGGCAACAAAGGAATACCAGCCGACCCCGTTACTGGCGCTTCCGATTTTGGCGCAAAGAAAACGTAAGAAGGGTTTTGCTCCAACAACTCGCGTACTGTTGCGTCGTCGTTGTCCATTACCCACTCTTTAATCGCTTTGAGAGACATTTTTTCACGCGGCACTTCACCACGTTCAATCAAAATGCGGCCAATACTAACGTAAGCTTTATTATTTTTCCCTGCGTACGCGAAGTACTCCAACGTATCATCATCTTCAAAATGCACATAGCCACTGCCCTGCACTTCCATCATAAACGGGTCAATACGGTTAGGCGCATAACCTAGCACTAAACCTTGGCCATCTAATGCCCCGTTGTAGATCTCCGCACGAGTCGGACAATCTGATGAGCAGTTTGGCTTGCCATAAACTGGGTACTTAAAAATGTCGTTTGGTGTATGACGCAGCTCCATCACGGGAGAAAAGTATCCGGTAAACAGCACATTACCTTTTTTATCACCACCACCCAATTGCGCGGCTTGAATGCCAAACGCACTCAACGCACTGGTATCTCCGCTCTGTTGCGCCCACTCACTTAATCGTTGATATAGCGGTTGGTATATCTTCGCCATGGATGGTGACTTTATCACCACTTGCTCAGCTTGCTTGTTAAATTCAGTAAAATCGCGTGGTTTGTTAGACTCAACCACATCCACTTTATTGAGGAGCTGAGGAAACTCACCATCAAGATATTGCTGAGCACGATCATTTTGTTGAGCACAGCCAAAGAGTAGGCTCAAAGAGATAATAGGAAGGAGTTTTTTTAACACGTGTCTTTTCCGTAAAAGAGAATAGCAAAAGGATGGCAAACAAATGAATACGACGCAATTGAAAAGCAACGACAAAATGTTTCAACGCTAAGCCAATCCGTTTACTCGTTGTAAATTCATTCAGTTAATGCAACATGATAACAGCGGAAGAATTACGGAATTGTCCGGATTATGTTTGAAAGTAAAATTTACTGATTGAGAGATGAAGTTGTGATCATCCATGTGACTCACAGACGAAAAAGCTGTCAGCTTAAGAGACAATAATAAAAACGACTATCTTACCGCAATCCTTGCACGCCCCTCTAAACGGAATACAGGTAGATAATGTGCATTAGCATCCAGCTTCATTTCTGCATGCTGCTTACCCACAAAATTGAAGTGCCGCTCATTTGAACCCACTCGATACGAAAACGAATCCCCATCGAATTCAAAACTGGTCGCCACTGTAGAACCATTTACGGTAACACCGCGCTCACTCAACACAAATTCTTCACGAGCATAAGGCGCAACATCTTGCTCAACCCAGCGACCATAAATTGTCGATTTGGGAATGGGCGGATTAATGGTTCGAGTAATCAAATCACTATACAGCATGCACACGACAACGGTTCCAACTATCGCTATAAGCATGAGAGAACGCTCTAGCCACTTACGAAACATTGATTTAGATGACGTTTTTGACAGATTGGAAGCAGTGATCGCAGCATTCTTATTAACAGCAGAAGACATGAGGTTCACGTATTGAGGAAAGACGCCACCATTGTAACCTTCCCTCTTAACGGGACCAAGAACCTACCTCAATATGTTTGTGCTTTATTCCAAAATTTCACCTTGCCACCAAGTGAATAAAAAGGCATTATTTTAACATAATTAAACAAAGGAATGGCTGTAGTGAAAATTCGTAGTACTGCTCTCGTAAAAGGATTCCGTCAATCAACACCTTATGTCAATGCTCACCGCGGAAAAACCATGGTGATCATGCTGGGCGGAGAAGCCGTCGCACACAAAAATTTTGGCAATATTATTAATGATATCGCACTCATGCACAGCCTCGGAATAAAAGTCGTGGTGGTGTATGGTGCACGTCCTCAAATTAATCAGCAGCTAGAAAAACAAGACCTCACTACGCCTTACCACAAAAATATCCGCATTACGGATGAATCGGCTTTATCTGTTGTTATGCAAGCTGCCGGACAACTTCAACTTGCGATTACTGCGCGCCTATCAATGAGCCTCAACAACACTCCGATGGCAGGCACCCAGCTCAATGTCGTTAGCGGAAACTACATCATTGCTCAGCCACTCGGCGTTGATGATGGTGTGGACTATTGCCATAGTGGACGCATTCGCCGCATTGACACCGATGCTATCAACCGCACTCTTGATCAAGGTTCAATTGTTCTGCTAGGTCCCATTGCTAGCTCTGTGACTGGCGAGTGCTTTAACTTACTTTCTGAAGAAGTCGCCACCCAACTAGCGATAAAGCTGGGTGCGGATAAGCTGATTGGTTTTTGCTCCGAACAAGGTGTCATTGATGACAACGGCAATGCTGTCGCCGAGTTACTGCCAATTGAGGCGGAGCATGTCATCAAAACGCTCTCTGAAAATACGTCTCCTGATCTAGATTACAACACAGGAACACTGCGCTTTCTTAAAGGCTCTATTGCAGCTTGCCGTGCCGGAGTACCTCGTAGCCACTTGATCAGTTATAAAGTAGATGGCGCCTTAATTCAGGAGTTGTTCTCTTTCGACGGTATCGGAACCCAAGTCGTTATGGCGAGCGCTGAACAAGTGAGGCAAGCTAATATTGACGATATTGGCGGTATCTTAGACCTCATTCGTCCTTTAGAAGAACAAGGTGTACTCGTTAGGCGCTCTCGAGAGCAGCTAGAGCAAGAGATTGGAAAATTTACCATCATCGAAAAAGACGGTTTGATTATTGGCTGTGCTGCCCTTTATCCATACCCAGAAGAGCGTAAAGCTGAGATGGCTTGCGTAGCGATTCACCCTGACTATCGTGATGGAAACCGAGGTTTGTTACTGCTCAACTACATGAAACATCGTTCTAAATCCGAAACCATTGATCAAATTTTTGTCCTCACGACACACAGTTTGCATTGGTTCAGAGAGCAAGGTTTTTACGAAGTCAGTGTCGACTATTTGCCTGGAGCCAAACAAGGGTTATATAACTTCCAGCGTAAGTCCAAAATCTTAGCGTTAGATTTATAGCTTAACCTTAAATCAGGGAGCGAAACTTAACGTTCCACTATACCAACTAACCTCAAAGGGCAGGATTCAGTTCATTGACGCTCAACCCTGCACATCGAGCTTGTTTAGGAACGAGTTTGTTTAGGAGTAAGGCCACACATAAACCCTACTCCGGACTAGCGGGTCATCATGTAAACCCAACTTAGAAATGCGCAAACCATTGCTTGATTTTCGTTCCAATTTTATCTTTTAAATATACATTTGGTTGGCTATACTCTGCTCGCTAGTGATTGGTTTTTAACCAATACGAATGGATCTAGGTGATGTAATGTAGCCTTCACCCTAAAATACTGGGCAATTGAAAAACTAGTTAGCTCCGTATTGCACACCAAGGACAGTTGTTAATCTGACTTTAAATAAGCCGAGACGAGCACTGTTATGAGAACAATCATTTGTAATTCGCTTCAAAGCTTCTGGGATATGGCTGACAATCAGTTTTTAGAAGGCCTAGACGTCCACTGTGTTTTCCCCGTAAATGACGCTATCCGAGATTTTATTCTTGCTTATCAACAGCAATACAAAATACGCAGCGTGTCTTTTACCAATGCGTTTGCAAAACATGCATAAAAGAAGACCGAGCCATAAGCTCGGTCTTCTTGTTTTAGTTAGTAAGCCGCTGTACTAACCCACTCGCACGAGTGGTTTTCACCTTAATGCCTCGCTTCAGAACATTAAGTTCGGCGTAAAGAGCTAAACGCTTTTTCGCGCGGGTAATGCCTGTGTAAATCAACTCACGGGTTAATATCGGGCTAAAGTCTGGTGGCAAAATCATCAGGGTGTAATCAAATTCACTGCCTTGCGATTTATGGATGGTCATAGCGTAAGCCGTTTCATGTTCAGGTACTCGGCTTGGCAAGACCGATTTCACACTGCCGTCAGGTAACTCAAAAAAGACTTTCAAACGCGGTTCTTCTTCACTGTCATCTCGCATGCAAATACCAATATCACCGTTATACAAACCTAAACCGTGATCATTACGCGTAACCATGACGGGTCTGCCGTGATACCAAATTTCATCCTGAACTTGAATGAACTTGCGCGCCGCGAGCGCTTTCTCGATGCGTTGGTTTAGCCCAGCCACACCGAAGTCACCTTCACGGATCGCGCACAGCAATCGGCATTGGTTGAAGGTATCTAACACCGCTTTGACTTTGTGCGTTAGCGACTCTAGCTCTCCGGTTTTAGGATCAGTTTCCTGTTGTCCAATGCGTTTGAGGTAACGACCGTATTCCTGCACCAACGTCTGCATCATTTGGTTGTAATGTTGACTACTTAGCGCGAAATGTTCGATGTCAGAAAAGTCACGCGCCCAGACGTTATCTACGCTCGCAGCAGAACCTGAGTTAACCGCTTTTGCCAACTGACCAATGCCTGAGCGAGCGTCAAATCGGTAGCTCTTTTGCAGCATACATAAACTATCAGCAATGCTAGATGCACTGGTACCTGTATGGGCTAAAGTATCGAAACCCGTCAGTTTTGCGATGGCTGACGCCTGCTCTTTGCCATAACCCAATGCATGGAACGAACAGATATCACCCAACACTGCCCCAGCTTCAACTGAGGCAAGTTGGTCTTTATCACCTAACAAAATCAGCCGCGCATGTTTCGGTAAGGCATCGACCACTTTGTACATCATCGGTAAATCGACCATCGACGCTTCATCGATAACCAAAATATCCAAATGCAGTGGATTTTGCTTGTTGTGACGAAATTCTGCGCTATTAGGAATCGCGCCCAGCAACCTATGTAAGGTACTCGATTCAGTCGGAATTTTGGCTTTTAGCTCCGGAGAAACTGGCAGTTCTTGCACTGCTTTACCAATGGACTCGGTTAATCGCGCCGCCGCTTTCCCCGTCGGGGCCACCAGCTTAATGGTCAGATTTTTCTCGTGTGTCGCCTGTTCAATCAAAGCAGCAAGCAATTTGGTTACTGTCGTCGTTTTACCCGTACCAGGGCCACCAGAAATCACAGCAAATCGACGAGTTAACGCAACCGCCGCCGCGACTTTTTGCCAGTTCACACAAGCTGAAAGTGGCACCAGCTCATCCAGTTGATGCAAATCCTGAACCTTGCGCGCATTGCTAAGCACGGAATCAATGGCGTGCCAATCCAACGATTCGCTTGCGACCACATCAAGGTGATCACACACCAATTGTTGACGTAACACTTGGTTGCTGCTTCCCGATTCTACTGCTTTGCCCAACACGTTAAACAGAAAATGGTATTGGCGTGCGAACAGATGGTTGAGCAACTCGGATAATCGCACAAACTCTTGTGGTTGCAAGTTAACTGGGGCGCCCAACTGATTGAGCTTTTCCGCCAGTGTCACTTCATAATGCCAATAGCGGTGCAGATACAGACGCTCGCCATCGAACATCAGCGGCAAGGCTTCTCCTTGCGCGCCGACCACGGTGGAATTTTTTAATACTTGAATCCAGTCTATGTCTTGCAACTGTGTGTTGAGCGCCAATGCCGACTCACCAAACAGCCCTAACTTACTGGCTAAATCCGCAGATTGCCCTTGTGCATCGAACAGAGACAGACAGATATGTCCTTTGCCGAGCTCACTACTGACAACACCAGCGATAAACGCCAATGCTTGACTATCCGACTGTTCATCATGCGTTTGAGAATCAATAAAACAGGCGAATTGGTAGTCGAGCTGACGAATAGCACCTTTGTGCGCCAAGCGTTCCAACACTACCAATAGGCTATCTTGGTCAGAATGAAGATTGTGATTTGTCGTCATTAAAGTAGCTCCATCTGCCCGGCTTGAGTTGAGCGCGTTTCGAGTGCTTGACCATCAATCAAACGATCCATCTCTTGTAAGAACTCGAAAGTTGGTTTCGCGGCAAAAATGCCGTGGTCACTCTGCCCATCCATGCCGCGCAAGAACAAGTAATACACGCCACCGAAGTGCTGCTCATATTGATAATTCGCCAATCGGCTGCGTAGGAAACGATGCAGTGCTAACGCATAAATCTGGTACTGCAAATCGTAGCGGTGATCCGCCATCGCCGATTTCAGAGCCTCACCATGGTATCTCGTCACATCGTCGCCAAGATGATTCGATTTCCAGTCAAGCACGTAGTATTTACCTTGATGTTCAAACACCAAGTCGATAAAACCTTTGAGCATGCCTTGCACGGTTTGGAAACCTAAATCCCCCGCTTTCGCCGACAACGGATCGTGACGTTGAATGACTCGGTTTAACGCCGGTGCAGACAAAACTTCAATCGGCAGCAAAAACTCCATCTCCACCAAACGTTGCGACGGTGCTTTTTGATTCAGCAGCAAAGACTTACCATCCAACGGCGTTGCGAGTACGGTATCAATCAATTGCTGTAAAATGGGCAACCACTCTTCATCGAGCTGTTCGCTTTCCATCAAGCCAAGGATGATTTGTGTATTCTCTTCCGTCGTGGCTGGCTGAGTAAATTCAATTTCCTCAAACAGGCTGTGCAGGAACGTACCCGGACGCGCACCACGAGGGAAGGTAAAAATCGAACGCTCTGGCTCCACCAAATCCGCTTCGTCTTGTTCTTCAGATGAGTCGATATCGAAACCTGTAATCTCAATCGTGGCATCATGCTCGGCGTGATGAGAGCCTTGCTTGACCAAGCCAGAGTAACTGGTGATGCGCCAGTTTCTGTCGATAGGGTTTTGCAGTTCTTTCGCACTAAGATCGTGTACTTCTTCTTGTGGCGCTACGTACTTCTCTTCGAGTTTCTGCGGCGGATCGGCCACGACGACACAATCAAGCTCGTCTTGTTGCTTTGTTAAACCTTGGTGCAAATCGTTAATGCCACCTTCTTGACCATTCTGAATCAAATAGCCAATCGCACTGCGGTGTACGCCAGTTGGCTCTTTGGTCGAACGACCATTGCGCAAAGGCGAGGCTCCAATAAAACACGCATACACAGCACGCGTTAGTGCCACGTATATCAAGCGTAAGTCTTCCGCCAAACGCTCTTTATCCGCTTGCTTCATGGACGCATCGTTGCCAGTGATATCCAGTACCGTGCGGTCATTGGCTGCATCGTAATATTTGGCTTCACTGGCTTCTCGATAGCTGAATACAAACGGCAGAAACACGAGGTCATACTCCAAGCCTTTTGATTTGTGAATAGTTACGATCTGCACTAAGTTACGTTCCGATTCTAAACGTTGGATTTGGTCATCACTGCCACCCAAACCGTTTTCCGCATCACTGATAGACTGAGCGAGCCAACGCAGCAGACCGTGGTCGCTATCCAGTTCATTACTGGCTTGTTGAAGCAGTTCACCGATGTGCATTAAATCGGTAAGTACTCGCTCACCATTCTCACCCTGTGAACTAGCACCTTCTTCTAGTAATCGCTCGGCAATATGGCGTTTGCTGATCACCGCGCGCAACATCGGCAGCACACCACGTTGAACCCAAAGTTTGCGATATTCTTTGAATTCGTTTACGGCGTTTTCCCACACCACTTCATCGTTATTAAGTGCATCCAAACTTGCTGCGTCGAGGGCAAACAGCTCAGAAGCAAGACTTGCACGCAGCGCACGGTCATTTTCTGGAGTCAGCACCGCTTGCAGCAAACGCTGTAAATCCTGCGCCACCGAACTGGTAAACACACTGTCTCGGTTAGACAGATACACGCTGGCAATGCCTTGGTCTGCCAGCGCTTGTTTGACCATTCGACCTTCACTACCTGTTCGAACCAACACCGCGATATCGCCCGCTTGAACCGCTTTCTGTTTTTCGCCATTCACCAGACACGCTTGCCCCTGTTGAGCCTGCGTCAAAATGGTTTGGATTTGGCTTGCGGTCGCCTCTGCCATTCGAGTCAAATACTCGCCTTTTGGTAGCGGTTTATCGTCCGCTTCTTGCAACCAATAAGTCAGCGCTGGTTGCTTTTGGCCACCCATAGTCCAAATGCGTTTTTCGGCATTGGGACTGTACTTAACGGGTAAAAACGGAATATCCGAATCATAGATAAATGGACTGTCTGGCAAAGCAAATACTTGGTTTACCGCCTGCACCATATCTGCGCTAGAACGCCAGTTGGTTCCTAACGTGTAGTGGGCACTTACTTGGTTACGCGCTTTGATATAAGTGAAAATGTCTGCGCCACGAAAGCCATAAATCGCCTGCTTGGGGTCCCCGATCATAAACAAACCACATTCCGGGTTGTTCAGATAAATACGGCTGAAAATACTGTATTGAAGCGGGTCGGTATCTTGGAACTCGTCAATCATTGCGACAGGATACAAAGTACGAATACGCGCAGCTAAAAGCTCGCTTTCGTCCGTATCGATAGAAGCAGAAAGTTGTGTCAACAAATCATCGAAAGAGAGCCACTGTTTTTGATTTTTCGCGTTAGCCAGCATCACACGACAATGTTCAATCGCATGAGCAAGCAGTGGCGCTTTTAAGCTGATTGGGTTGGCAAGAAATGTTTCAATGACTTCAAATACCGCATGCTGCGGCGCACTGCCTTTCGGTGTTTTTTCCAACAAGACGTTTTGCGCGAATTTCTCCAGCTTGTCTGGATAATCGTAACCTGTAGTTTCCGTTGCCGCCCAAGCGTTTACCGCCTCCAACCACGTCGGCAGAGACTTTTTGGTATAGCTACGTTTGTTAATATCTGAATCTGAAATTAGCGTTAAGAAGTCATCTTGGCTTTCTCGCCACTGTGCTTTTAATTCATCAATTTTTTTCAAATTTTCAGTATGAAGATCAGCCAAACTGCCTTTCATTGCTGGAACAGAAAGGCTTAACGGCGCACCAGTTAAGTAATTGCTGATGTCAGACAACAACGCAGATGGAGAGCCCCATAGCTGGCGAATTTCTCCAGCCAACGTAAATGGCAACGGGTAGAAATTGCGACGCCAGTAATCGGCTACAACTTGCGCTTTTAGGTGACTTTCATCGGTCACAAACTCGTTATTAAATCGGCTGCCAGATTCAAACGCATTTTGCGTTAGCATACGTTGGCAAAAACCGTGAATGGTGTAGACCGCCGCCTCGTCCATCTGACGCTCTGCCTGCAATAAAATTTCTGCGGCTTGCTTGTGATCGTCAAACTCATTAAGCAAAGGTTGGATCACCGGGTCGGAACTCTGTCCACGCGCAAACGCGATTCGCGCATCATGGATTCTTGCCCTGATACGATCGCGTAATTCCGCAGTTGCCGCTTCGGTAAAGGTTACAACCAGAATTTGGTCGACCGTAAGCGGTACGCGATGTCGAGTTTCCGCGCTGCCATGACCAAGCAAAAGACGCAGATATAAACCTGCAATAGTGAAGGTTTTACCTGTACCTGCTGATGCCTCGATTAACCTCGCACCGTGCAGAGGAAACGTCATCGGTTCTAGTGGCGTTGGTTGAGGTTGCTCTGTGCGGTCTAACGTATGTAGAGGACACTCTGCACCTGACATTTGATCCATAACGCTGAATCTCTCCGGATTATTTACTAGGACGTATCACCTAATAAATGTGATCTATAGTTAAAAATTCTATTAATATGTTTAACAAGTTGGATAATTTAGAGCTTTGTGAGATCTTTCTCACGGTTATCCATAAGACGTACCGTTAGTATGCGCCCCACGAGATAAGCCAAACCTTTTTGGCGGCACAACTCAAATGAATTAAACAAAAGTATCATGGTCCCTCTGACCTTGTGGCCGTACAGCGAACGCCCTACAAAAAATAATGATTTTCTGGCGGCCACCCTACTCTTCCTTCTCTTTATCCAGCTGTCTTTATTACGCTTTTACATCATCAGCGTCTTGAACCGCTAAGCGCGCACCTTGCAGTACTAATGCTGTCAGCAAACGAACTTCTGAGGCCAACTCATCATTCCAAGCAGGCCAAATTCGAGAGATGTACGCATTACTGCCTTCGCCCGGGCTCATGAAGCCATCATTGAATGCGTCAGCCATTTTCTTCAAAGATTTCTCTTCGTAATCTACCCACTGACCGCGGCTAAAGCCCGCTTCAACACAAGCCAACGCCGTTTTCGGGAAATAAGGCAAAGGCTTAGTCATGCCTTCGAAAAATAAGCGAACTAATTCAGTCAGTAGCTGTTTGGCATACTGCGCATCGGCAATTTCTGGGTAGATCAAATGCAGCGCGCCTTCTTTACGATCGTAACCAATGATGTGAGTTTTCTTAGCATGACCCGACGCCGACATGGCAAGGTGATCGATCCACGCAGCAAGGTAATCCTGCGAGCGAATCTTACCGCTTCTATAGCGAATCAAACCGGATTGGTAGCATTGAGTCAGCCAACCTGTTAGGCGAACGTTTTTCTCTTCGCCTTCATTTCGCTCAAACAAGGAATCAAACGTCAGGTCGATTTCCAAATCGTCTTGAGGCGCACCAGATAAAAACGCCAGTTTATCCACCAGCTCTTCCGCCTGAACTCGGTTAGTTTCAAATTCGATATCACCAAACGCCCCCACCGGCAGTTTGCCTTGCGCGCGCTGTTGACTCATAAAGTGTTTAAGTACCTCTGTTTTTTTCTCTGGCTGCATCAATGTCGTTTCAAGCAAGGTTTCTAACAGCTCATCACGCATTTGATAGCTCTCCAAACCACCTAAAACAAAGGGTTCGTCGTCCTCCATCACCGGTAGTGGCGGTTCAAAGATTACTTTTAAACGACGATTGAAAAAATACTGCACAGGTAAGCGCCAGAAACGTTGCAACTCGACTAAGTCGAGCTCAAGTGGGAACGTCGCTCCTAACAGATAGTCGTCTAATGCCCGATTAAAATCACGACGAACATAGCCTTGCGATTGACTACTTTGAGTTAATGCCGCTGGAATCCACTCTTTCGCGTAGCTGGCGTGCATGCCTTGAAACGCACTTGGGCTAAACGGCACCATGGCGTGGGTATTCACCAACGCATTTAATAAGTTGTCGCCAGACTCATCAACGGGCAACGCTTCATCACCACTTAAACAATAGTTTTGGTGGCAGTATTCCATCAGCTCAGAAACCAGAACCGAAGGTACTCGCTCGGTATTGTCTTGGATTGAACGGCCAACATAACTGATGTAGAGCGTTTGCTGTGCCGATAGCATTGCTTCGAGGAATAGGTAACGGTCATCATCTCGACGCGAACGGTCGCCCGGTTTGGTTCTTCCGGTCATCAAGTCAAAGCCTTCTGGCGGCATGGAGCGTGGGTACACGCCGTCATTCATCCCCAGTAGACAAACGGTTCTAAACGGAATAGAGCGCATCGGCATCAGGGTACAAAAGTTCACTTGACCAGCCAGGAAGCGCTGGCTGACTCGTGTGCCAGATAATTTATTTTGAAGGTATTGGCTGATGATCGACGGCGATAACGCATCATCAAATGCGGCATCAGCTAACTGCTCTTTGAGTTGGCTGAGCGTATCGCGAATGGATTTGAGCGCCATTTCGCCTTCTAACTCAACTGAGAAGAAGTCATCCAGCAGTGAAACCAAAGTCTCTCGCCAACCATCGATAGTTTGAACATGAGAAAGTTTGCTTCGATAAGTGCTAATTTGTTGGATAAAGTGTGCCAACTTGCCCGCCAGCTCTGCGCCCATGCCTTGCACTTCGTTGTACGGAGACAAACTGCCTTGCTCGGTTTCAAACAAACCTGCGGATTCTGGCATCGCGTAGCCAAGCAACATGCGTTGAATACCAAATTGCCATGTGTTTTGACGGGTTTCCGGCAGTTCAAATTCGCGTCCGGTATTGGCGTCCAATCCCCAGCGAATTCCCGATTCCTCAACCCATTGTTTAGCTTGTAAGAAATCACCTTCGCTGAGTTCAAAACGCTTTAATATCGCCGGAGTTTCCAGAAGTTCGAGTAGTTCTGATGCCAAACAGCGCGTATTGGGTAAGTTCACCAACTGCATAAATGCGGCCAGAATTGGGCTCTCTTGATCGGCGGTTCGGTCAGAAATCGAATATGGAATAAAACGCTCACCCGGCGCGTTACCAAAGACCGCCTGAATCGCAGGGCTGTAAGCGTTGATGTCCGCGACCATCACGATAATATCGCGCGGTTTTAACGTTGGGTCAGCATCGAACATCGCCAACAGTTGATCATGCAGCACTTCCACTTCACGCATCGGGCTGTGACAAGCGTGTAGGCTCAGTGATTTATCACCCAAGCTAACCACTTGTTTGTGATGACTGTTTTCAATCTGTTGGTCATCTTGATGTTCTTCAAGATTGAGAATATCCGCTTGCAATTGATGGAGCAGACTGTCGCGCTCAACATCAACAAAGGCTTCAATTTCATGAGATTCCAGCTGAGACAACAGATACATATTGTCGCGCCCGAGTTTACCCATGGATGCCAACAGACTGTTTCCGACCACATCGGTGTGCAGCTCATCGATCACATTATCTTCCAGTGATCCTTTCAGTTGCTCAGTTTCACCTTGCACTTCCGAGTGATCGTCCTGCCACACAACGTGCTGACGATGTTTCGCCGCCAAACGAGCCAGATATTTGCGATCTCGAACTTCACCCCAGTAATAACGACACGGGTTGGTGAACATCAGATGCACGTCGATGTGTTCACCAATTGCTTTTAGCGCATCCATATAGCGAGGCGGCAACGAAGAAATGCCAAAAACAAACAAACGCTTGGGTAAATGGTCAAAATTGCCGTTAAAACTCTCTAACGTGTCGATAAAGTGCTCATAAAGGTTGGCACGGTGATATGGAGACTGTCCTAATGACACAGTGTGATCATACAACGCTTGCCATAAGATCGGCTGCCACGGATGCTCATCTTCCAGCTCTGGCACACTCTGCCCAGCTTCCCAACTTGCGATCCATTCCGGACGATACACCAAGTAACCATCGAAAATATCGGCAATTTTCTCAGCCAGCTGATACAGCTTAGAGTGGTCAATGTCATCTTTGAGGTACTGCGCTAACGGCGAAAACACCTCTTGGTTGAGAAGCCCCGGAAGCAAATGCATCAACTTCCACGTCATCGCTTCTTTGTTAAACGCACTGCGTTTTGGCACGTCTGGCAATACCTGCGTAAACATTTCCCAAATGAAAGTCGCAGGGAGCGGAAAATCAATGTTCGCGGCAACACCAAACTCTTTGGCCAATTCCATTTTTAGCCACTGGGACATGCCTGGACTTTGAACCAGAATTTGTTCTTTTTCGAACGGGTTTTCCAGCGGACTGATTCGAATCAGTTCGACAAGGAGTGATTTAAGAACGTCAACTTGGTTGGAGTGATAAACAGTAAACAAATTGGGAATACCGAGCGCCGATTGAAACTGTTAGCTAGCTTAGCACAGCCCCATTTAAACCCGCAGTGATCTCGCGTTCGGAAAAAACAAAAGGTTATATATCACTCAAATAGAGTATGAATCTTCTGAATTTTCACATGTCAATCAAGTCTGACATTTCCATACAAAATGTGACATTCGTCGCAACTATTCCATAATAAAAAACACTGTTTTATACTCCCTCTACCCATAATTTATAAACAAACAAAAAGTATGTTTCGCAAACTGTCTTCCAACAGCGCTTGGCTGATTGCTTTTTTTGCTTGCTTTGCAGTGTACCTGTCGATCGCTTGTTATCCTTTTGTGTTGTCTAACAATCAGAATGAACCGCTAACCTTGTTGCAAGGTTACTATTTGGTTTCGACTCAATATGGCTGGCTGGGCTTGATCGCTCTTCCATTTATGTTGTTGAGTTTATTGCTCTCTTTTCTACCGACTCGAGCATTCAAAGGTATCGTGATCGCTATCGCGATCTGTCTATTGATCATGTTTAAAGTCGATATCCTCGTTTTTCAGCAATACAAACTTCACATCAACGCCCTATTAATCCGTATGTTTTTCGAAGGTGGCGGTGATGTCTTCGATATTTCTTGGATGAGTTGGCTTATCTTCGTCAGTGAAGTTGCCGTTCTGGTGATCGGGCTCGCCTGTACCGTTTGGGTAAGTAATAAACTGGCACAAAGCCGAGCTAAGTTCGTTTTGATCAGCGTTTGGTTTGCTGTATTGCTTAGCACGCAGATGATTCATGCGTACAAAAACGCACTTTACGACGATGAAGTCAGTCAGTTTTCGAATAACTGGCCACTTTACTACCCGCTGACGGCTCGTAAATTTATTTACAAACACAACCTAGTGGATGAGAACATTGCATCGAAGAACCGCGTAGAGTTAACCAACATTGAACGTAGCTCACTCAACTATCCGCTTGCGCCGATTCAAGTGCAAAGCAAAGAGAAACAACCCAATGTTTTGTTTATCTTGGTTGACGCGTGGCGCTACAGTGATGCGACGCCGGAAGTCATGCCAAATGTCAGTAAGTTCGCTGAAAAGACAGTGAATTTCACACAACACATGAGCGGCGGCAACTCAACTCAAGCGGGTATTTTCAGCCTGTTTTACAGCTTGCCAGCGACCTACTGGGAAAGCTTTTACGCAAGTCAACGCTCTCCTATTTTTATGGATACGCTGCAAGCAGAAGGCTACCGCATGGGCATTTTTGGCTCGGCACCGCTCACCAGCCCGCCACTTTCTCGCACGGTATTCAAAAAAGTGTCGGACTTGACCCTGAAACAAACTGGGGAAACAGCTGTCGAGCGCGATCAGCAGATAACAGACAAGTTCATCGAGTTCCAAAAGCAGGATAGCGACAAGCCGTACTTTGGTTTTCTGTTCTACGATGCCGCCCACGGCACAGTATTTCCCGAACCTGAATTTGCGAAATTCAAACCATACTGGGAACGCGTTGACCACATTTTGCTCAACAACGATTTTGACGCTTCGCTTTACCATAATCGATACAAGAACTCGTTGTACTACATCGATAGCTTGATTGGTGATGTGCTGAAAAACGTCGACTTAGACAATACCATTGTGGTGATTTCATCAGATCATGGTGAAGAGTTTAACGACCATAAGATGAACTATTGGGGCCACACGGGTAACTACAGTGACGTTCAAGTACATGTGCCTCTTTACGTGTACATGCCAAATCGTCAGCCAGAGCAAGTTGATTACCGCACGACCCATTTTGACGTCGTGCCAACCATGATGAATACGCTGTTTGACGTTCAAGGAACAACGAGTTCATACAGCGTTGGTCATAACTTGTTTGATAGCTCTGCCTCTCGCGATTGGTATATTGCAGGCAGCTACTACAACTATGCATTGGTCGGCAAAGAACTGATGCTTGTGGTCAACCCTGGCGGGCACTCTCAGCAACTGAATCGTCAGTTAAAAGTCGAGAAAGAACAGAAAGTTCCTGTCGATATCATTCGTCATTCTCTGGATGAGATGTCGCGATTTTACAAAAAAGGCTAGCGTCCAACATCGACGCCGATTGAAATAAAAAAGCCTCTTGGTTGTAAGACCAAGAGGCTTTTTCCTATCTGTTATTTAAGCGTGATGAGCGTGCATCAAGCGTGGCTGAATCAACAAGTTGTTGATGTATTGTAAGGCCACATAAGAGACAACAAATGTTGCCACAATCAACTCAAGACCAGCTAAGCCTCGCACTTGTTGAACATAGTGCGCAGCCAATCCTTGCAACTCCATCCAATTCGCCATTTTAAACAGCGCCGTCGCACCGATCACCATCGGGAAGGTAAACGCTGCATAGCCAGGGCTGAATGGCAGTCTTAACAATTTAAAGAAGGCTAAGTAGATGATGGCTGTCATCAATACCGCGATACCAAATAGCATAGCGATGATCACTGGTGATGGTGTCGCAGTGACCGTTAAGTACCCTGCCAATGATAGACTTGCTGGCGCTGCCATGATTGCCATTGTTGGTTTCGCTGCATCCGGAATTTCATGGGTGAACATGAAACGGTAAATCATCATCGGCAACATGATCGCGTACGCCACCATACCAAACATCAATGCACCTTGTGCCACTGGTGCTAGCATCGGGTTGCCAGAGAAAGACACATCCGCAACGATGATACCCACAGGCGGTACAAACCAACTAGGAACCATGTGGTGCAATTCAAAATCTTTGGCGCGATGGTAAACAAAGCTCACCAAGAATACGATGTGCAAAACCACCGCAATCAGCCAAAGCGCATCGCCAGCTAATGGGTAAAAATGGCCGAGAGAGTTCGATACCACCATAGTGCCCATCGCAAATGTCGGAACCACGCTGCCCACAACCGGATGAGCAAGATCTTGTCTCAATAGATGATTATGTAGCAAAAACTTGGTTGCCAATATAGCCAACAATATGCTCGCGATACCCGCACTAATCCACTGTCCGTAGCCATGTAATTCGGCGAAGTTTTCCCAACTCCAGCCCAAGCTTGCAATACCAAGAGCCAAACCCGCCATTGGAGTTGGCGCTCCCATTACTTTTGCTTTTGTTCTTTGAATCATGATGACCTCAACCAGACTCACTCTTGATGAGACGTATAATACGCTTGCACTTCGTTCCGATATATCTAATTATTTAAAACAAACGTTCAGAATTACTTAACGGTGGGGTATGGCAAGTCACATTTCTCTTAAACAACTGAAAGTGTTTACGACGATCACGCAGCACAAAACGCTCACAGCGGCTTCTGATAGTCTCTTTTTATCGAAAGCCGCAGTGAGCATGGCACTCTCAGAATTAGAAAAGCAGATCGGCCATCACTTATTTGATCGTGTTAATAACCGACTGATTTTGAACCAAGAAGGTCAAAAACTACTGCCACTGGCGGATGAATTACTCAACCGAGCCAAGGACATCGAGAGCATTTTCGATGGTGACCAAGCGCTATCGGGCCAACTTCGCATTGGTGCCAGCGACACCATTGGCAACCAAGTCGCGCCCTATTTGCTTAGCGAATTTCGTCAGCAAACGAACCATCGTTCTCAAAGTCTGTTCATTTCTAACTCCGCACAAATCTGCGACATGCTGACCGATTACGAGTTAGACATAGCCCTCATTGAAGGCAAAACACTTCACCCTGAATTGCAGTCTACCCAGTTTAGCGAAGATGAAATGTGCGTGATTTGCGCGCCCAATTCCCCAGCCGCGCACGAAGGGCCAGTAAACTTAACCGAGCTAGAAAACAGTGAATGGATATTGCGAGAGGCAGGCTCTGGTTCACGCGAATTTTTTATGCGCGTTGTCGCGCCGCGCTTGGAACATTGGCATGAAGCTTTTCAGCTCAATACCACCGAAGCGTTGATCAACTCAGTATCGGCAGGGTTAGGCTTGGGCTGTTTGTCACGTTTGTCTGCAGAACCTGCTATTCGTGACGGCCGCGTAAAACTGCTCGACATGCCTTTAGATATGAAACGTCGCTTCTGGTTACTGGTTCATAAAGAGAAATATCAAAGCCCATTGCTCAAAACGTTTATCGAATTTTGCCAAGATTGGGAGCGACCAACAAACCTTCCTTTGGCGGACAAATCCGCAAAGTGAAACCAAGATAGTTTAAATGCTAGTCAGTTAGTTGTACGTGTCTCTCATTCTGAGGCTTGTCGCTAGACTTGATTGGTCAAAAACTGTATAAAAAGCCAGTATCAATACACCAAATTAGGGGACCAACCATGGCTGTAATCGTCAAGTACGTGGTAGAACGCAATGGAGAAGAGAAAATGACTTTTACCTCTAAAGCGGAAGCTGACGCATACGACAAAATGCTGGATATGGCAGACGAGTTATTCTCACTGCTGGGTAAAAGTGAACTTCTAGAAGACGAAGGTAAGCAAGAAGATCTTGCAATGTTCCTTGCGCAAAACAAAGAAGAAGTGCTTTACGCTCTTGGTGCAAAACGTAAACCTGCACCAAAAAAAGCAAAGAAGCTTGAAGCTGTTGAAGAAGATAGCGAGCAAGAAGACGCTGCATAAGCCTCTTATTTGTTTAGAAAAAACGTCGCATTATGCGGCGTTTTTTTATTCCTTCCGTTTATCTCCATATATCTCTGAGAATATAAAGAACCGATTTAATATCCCAAATTGCTCTAAATTTCATGTTGCGGATTAGTGTGACTTAGATCTAGTCTAAATGGGTCCGGTGATGGGGTGCCACCGGAATCGAAAGATTCGAACCGCTGTTAAAGCTAATGACTCCTACAGAAACGAAAACAGGTCAGCCCTGTTGGAAGTGCTTTCGCTTATGTTGTGAAAGCGAGAGTTCTGTAGTGAGCAATTCAACTCTTCTCCAACCCCGCTCCTGTTTTCTCAAAAATTAAAAAGATATCCAAAATAGTTGTTAACTCAACAAGGCGACAAACGCATGAACCTCCTGAACATAGTTTTCTATTTGATGGAGCGAATAAGAGCAGTCAACGCCGTTGAGACTGACAAATAGGCTGGATATCGTACACTGGGAAAACATTATGCAATATTCACACGAAATCCAATCAATGTGCCCGATTCAACGCGGCGAGCTTCATGCATCTGCACCGATCCCTGTTGAAGGCGCAATGATCAATCCAAAAGACGTTATCGCGATTTCTGGTCTTAGCCACGGCGTTGGCGCTTGTGCTCCTCAACAAGGTGCAGCAAAACTGACTCTTAACATCAAAAACGGCATCATCGAAGAAGCTTTGATCGAAACGATCGGCTGTTCAGGCATGACTCAATCAGCCGCGATGGCCGCAGAAATTCTAACAGGCAAAACCATTCTGGAAGCACTGAATACCGACTTGGTATGTGATGCTATCAACGTCGCGATGCGCGAAATCTTCCTTCAATTTGTTTACGGTCGTACTCAATCTGCTTTCTCTGAAGGTGGCTTGGAAATTGGTGCGGCACTGGAAGACCTCGGTCAAACTCAACGCAGCCAAGTGGGTACTAGCTACTCAACCAAAGCAAAAGGCGTGCGTTACATGGAATTGGCTGAAGGCTACGTAACAAAACTCGCACTAGACGAAAACAAAGAAGTGATTGGTTACCAATATCTCAACCTAGGCAAGATGATGAAAGCCATCAACGAAGGCGTATCTGCAGCAGAAGCCGCAGACAAAGCAACGGGGACTTACGGTCGTTTTGACGAAGCCGTATCTACCATCAACCCACGCCAAAAATAATTGCCACCAAGAGGAAAGAGATTATGAACACTCCAATTACTGAATCTGTACGTCGCACATTAGACGAAATGCAACTTTCTTCTCTGGAAGAGGCTTACCAATACTGTATGGATCGTGGTATCGACCCTAAAGCGCTGGTGATGGACACTCAACCTATCGCGTTTGAAAGCGCTGCCGATGCCTACACACTGGGTACTGCTTTGGCGATTTTCCGCGGTGCAAAAACAGCAGAAGAAGCTGCAAACATCATCGGTGAAGGCCTTCAAGCCTGCACAAAACCTGGCAGCGTCGCAGAGCAACGCCAAGTGGGTATCGGTCACGGTGCATTGGCGGCTCGTCTACTGAATGAAGAAAGTGGCTGTTTCGCTTTCCTTGCCGGTCATGAGTCATTCGCAGCGGCAGAAGGCGCAATCAAAATCGCATTGAACGTCAACAAATCACGCAAAAATCCGTTGAAAGTGATCCTGAACGGTTTGGGTAAAGACGCCGCTTACCTAATCTCACGCATCAATGGTTTCACTTACGTACGTACTCAATACAACTACCAAACTGGTGAGTTAGTGGAAGTAGAACGTCGCCGTTTCTCCCAAGGTCCACGTGGTGAGATCCTTTGCTACGGTGCAGACGATGTGCGTGAAGGCTTGGCTATCATGCATAAAGAACAAGTGGATGTGAGCATCACAGGTAACTCAACCAACCCGACTCGCTTCCAACACCCTGTAGCAGGTATCTACAAAGCGGAACGTAACCGTGAAGGCATGCCTTACTTCTCAGTTGCATCAGGTGGTGGTACTGGTCGTACTCTACACCCGGATAATGTGGCGGCAGGTCCTGCATCCTACGGTATGACCGATACCATGGGTCGCATGCACGCCGATGCGCAATTCGCGGGTAGCTCTTCAGTACCTGCACACGTAGCAATGATGGGCTTCATCGGTATGGGCAATAATCCAATGGTAGGTGCAACGGTTGCACTTGCAGTAGAGGTCGGTGAGCTAAGCCTCTAAGTCGATTTATCGCTTTACTACCCAAAGCCAGTAAATCCAACAAACCCAGTGTAGGGGGAGTGACTTCGGTCCTCCCCTTATTTTTTGCGATGCTCCCTTCTCCCACTTCACTGTGTCTCTGCCCAAAATCGGTCTGATAAGGCTTTTGCGACACATTTCTCATCAGACAAACATATCTCTAAAAAGACAAAAGGTATCCATCTACGGACTTTCTCCATTTCCCCTCTTTAAACTCCCCAATACTCTCTTTATGATGACTGACAACTTAATTATTTCTTGTCAGTGAACAGACGAGACACAAGACTCAACACATGGAGATCAACTATGGCTTTCTTCTCTCTAGCCTTTGGTACGGCAACTAAAAACCGCGACGGCAAAATCATCGAAGCGTTTTTCCCAAACCCAGTTCTTAACCCAAGCGAAGCGCTTGTTAACGCACTAGCAGCAGTAGCAGGTTACGAGCAAGGCAACCAAGCTATCGAGATCTCTGCAGCACAAAGCGCAGAACTGGCAGCAGCATTTGAAGCAAACGGCGATGCGGCAAACGCATCTTTCGCAGCAAAAGCAGCAGAATCAGCACAACCACTTGTACTGGTTATCCTTGCAACTGACGAGCAGCCACAAAGCGTTGCTGAAGGTTTCCTAAAACTTCAACTTATCTCTAACCGCCTAGTTCAACCGCACGGCACGGTACTAGACGGCATCTTCGGTCTACTACACAACATCGCATGGACTAACGAAGGCCCAATCGACTTACCTGAACTAGCAGAGCGTCAAATCGAAGCTCGCCTAGCGGGTCGTGCACTAAGCGTAGATTGTGTAGACAAGTTCCCTAAAATGGTGGACTACGTGGTACCAACTGGCGTTCGTATCGCTGACACTTCTCGCGTACGTCTTGGCGCACACGTTGGCGAAGGCACAACGGTAATGCACGAAGGCTTCATCAACTTCAACGCAGGTACAACTGGCGTGAGCATGGTTGAAGGTCGTATCTCTGCTGGTGTAGTGGTTGGTAACGGCTCTGACATCGGCGGCGGCGCATCTATCATGGGTACGCTATCTGGCGGCGGTAAAGTTGTGGTTTCTATCGGCGAAAACTCTCTACTAGGCGCGAACGCAGGTCTTGGTTTCCCAATGGGTGACCGTTGTACTATCGAATCAGGTCTATACGTAACTGCTGGTTCTAAAGTACGTATGCTAGATTCTGCTGGCCAAGAAGTAGAAGTAGTGAAAGCACGCGATCTTGCTGGTGTTTCTGACCTACTATTCCGTCGTAACTCTGTAACAGGTCAAATCGAGTGTCTTGCAAACAAGAGCGCGGTTGAACTGAACAGCGAACTGCATAAAAACAACTAATAAATAGTTAAGAAAAATCCCCCAGCAGGAAACTGTTGGGGGATTTTTTAGCTTAAAGAAAAATGCGTGATTACTGATTTAAAAAGCTGACCGCTTTATCTGGGAAATCAGTAAACAAACCATCCACTTTTACTTGGTTGTAGTACACATCCATCATGCCTTCAAAGCTGTCAGTGTACGCTGGAATGCGTCCTGGATCGGCGCGGAACGTGTATGGATGCACTTGCAAGCCAGCGTCTTTTGCAGCCTTCATCAACGGCTTGATGATGATATTGTCTTTGGTTGACTTATCATCCACCAGCATCGGCTTCCAAGGTCCAATTCCTTCCGCGTAACTCGCTACTTTCTTCATTCCGTCGGCTTCGAACATCCAGTCATAACTGTATGGTGTTGCCTTGTCGCCTTTGTACACCATAGTTTCGTTCCAGTCCGTGTAAGCCATAAGCTGAACGAGCTTTAAGTCCATATCCATTGCAGGCATGAGTTCATTGTTGATGCGTTGAAGTTCATTCGCATCAAAACATTGAAGGTAGACTTTGTCGTCTTGAGAGCCGTAACCGTACTGCTTCAAGACTTTAAGTACTGCTTTAGAAATGTCCTTACCTTCATGACGATGGAACCAAGGCGCTTTAATTTCTGGGTAAATACCGATGTCATAACCCAGCGTTTTGTTTAAGCCTTGGATCAGCTCAATCTCTTCAGCAAACGTCGGCACGGTGAAGTCAGATTTCCACATAGGGAATCGGGTTGGATAGCCCGCTACTTTGTTGCCTTTCTCATCGATGTTGAACCCTTCGGTAACTCGCAAGGATTTGATTTCCGCCAGAGTGAAATCAATCGCGTAATAACGACCATCTTTACGTGCACGATCAGGAAAACGCTCCGCAACATCCGTTACGCGATCGAGATAATGGTCATGCAACACGACCAACTGGTCGTCTTTCGTCATTACCACATCTTGCTCTATGTAGTCAGGTTTCATTGCGTAAGCAAGTGCTTTGGCTTCTAGCGTGTGCTCAGGCAAGTAGCCCGATGCGCCACGGTGCGCAATGACAAGCGGCTTCGCAATCGCACCAGCAGAGAGGCTAAGTGCTAAAAAAGTAAGACATACTGACTTTGTTTTCATTGTTATTTCCTTGATAAAGCGAAGAGGCAGTATTCCACTGCCTCTTTAAATAAATATTACGCTAGCGCTTCCTTCTCGCGCTCTTTTTGCTCGTGGTGCGCACGTTCACCTAAGAAGGCGTACATCAAACACACGATAGAAGTAATACAAGAACCCACTAAGATGATAAAGCCACCATCCCAGCCAAAGTGGTCTACGGTGTAGCCCAAAATCGCGTTTGCGGCAACTGCCCCACCCAGGTATCCAAACAAACCAGTAAGACCAGCGGCAGTACCTGCGGCTTTCTTCGGAGCGAGTTCAAGTGCGTACAAACCGATCAGCATAACCGGACCATAGATTAGGAAGCCAATTGCAATAAGCGCCATCATATCTACTGTTGGGTTGCCCGCAGGGTTAAACCAATAAACCATCACTGCAACTGTCACTAGCACCATAAATAAGATACCAGCAGGTGCACGACGACCTTTGAACAATTTGTCAGAGATCCAACCACACAATAGTGTTCCTGGAATGCCAGCCCATTCGTATAAGAAATAAGCCCATGACGATTTATCTACCGAGAAATCCTTCGCTTCTTTTAGGTAAACAGGTGCCCAGTCCAGTACGCCGTAACGAATTAGGTAAACAAATGCGTTTGCAATTGCAATCGACCAAAGAAGTTTGTTGTTGAAGACGTATTTGAAGAAGATTTCCTTCGCTGTCATTTCTTGTTCATGGGACTTGTCATAGTCATCTGGGTAATCGTCTTTGTATTCTTCAATAGGAGGCAGACCACAAGACTGAGGGGTATCGCGAACCGTCATCCAAACAAACACAGCAACCAACGTGGCGAAAAATGCAGGAACATAAAATGCAGTGCGCCAATCATCGTTAAATGCCCACAGGCCAAGAATAAATAGTGGACCAATCAAGCCACCACCCACGTTGTGCGCCACGTTCCAAACCGAAACGATCTCACCACGCTCTTTACGTGACCACCAGTGCACCATGGTTCGGCCACAAGCAGGCCACCCCATCCCTTGGAACCAACCGTTCAAGAAAAGCAAAATGAACATCGCAGTGACGCTACCAGTCGCCCATGGCATAAAGCCAAAGCAAAACATCACTAATGCAGACATCAATAGGCCGCCACTAAGGAAATAGCGAGGGTTGGAGCGGTCTGAAACGCTGCCCATTAGAAACTTAGAGAGACCATATGCAATGGAAACAGCTGCCAGGGCGACACCTAAGTCTCCGCGGCTAAAGCCTTGCTCGATAAGATAAGGCATCGCCAAACTGAAGTTTTTACGAACTAGATAGTAACCGGCGTAGCCAACAAAGATACCGATAAAGAGTTGCCAACGGAGGCGAGAGTAGGTGCTATCGATGCTGCCAGGGGACAGACGATCAATGTGCGCCTTAGGTTTGAATATTCCAAACATAGGAACCTCATTATTTTGTATGCGATGGTAAAAACACAAAAGGAGCGAACGAAACAAAATAAATCTTCGTTCGAAAGTTCATGAATTGTATGGAGTTAGGATTTTATTTCTGTGACAAATGTTGCACATGGATTAAATATAAGTAAATACAGTAAATTATATGAGCATTAATTAGATCATCGTTCAACTTTACTCAAGATTCGTTAATATGAAACTGATATTCAAACCTCTCACTTGAGCATTCCAATTCGAAACCTTTGAAACAAAGGCTCGAATTAGAACATAAACTAACCGTAAAAAGGGCGATTTACGCCTGCCCTACTCGCTCCGAACCAACTAATAACTAAAAAGCTGAAAAACGATCACGTTTAGCATCAAACGAAATAAAAAAAACAATTTTTATTTGAATACAAGCCGAAGCAATGATTCACAAACACAAGACATTAACAGCGTTTATTCTCTTCTCAACTCATCCTATTGGTATCAATGGGATGACGATTTTTTCTAAAAGTCCAAACATGACTGCGTATTTTTTATATCACTGCTAGCCCTTGATACATTTGACATCCTCCTACTCCTTTAGGGTTAACTGCTACACAAGTTCTGTGTAATAAATCTCCAAGCACGTAGCAGCTTCACAAAACTCCTCTTACCAGTTGTGCATTCTTTTTCACATCGGTAATTTGAGCGCTCTCAACACTGGCCTCGTGACAAATAATTTATTTTCGTTGTGTTCTTTTCCGGTTAAAAGATGCGCCATTTAACAAAAACGAAGACTTTGATTAACAAATTTATGCTCAAACGCTCATTTTTAACGCTCGTTTGTTTTCGCAAACGTTTATATATGCACAATAGTATCGTGCTAGACAGGCAAAAATGATCAAAGGACTTTTAACATGACAACGAACAAACACCCCTCTCTGCTCGGAGAATGTTTGGCCGAGTTTATCGGTACAGGACTACTTATTTTCTTCGGCGTAGGCTGTGTTGCAGCCTTAGTTCTAACAGGCGCATCATTTGGACAATGGGAAATCAGTATTGTATGGGGCTTCGGTGTCGCCATCGCTATTTACTGTACGGCTGGCGTCTCTGGTGCACACATCAACCCTGCCGTTACCATCGCACTTGCTATGTTCCATGGTTTTGATAAGGCGAAAGTGGTGCCATACATTATCGCTCAAATGCTTGGGGCATTCTGTTCTGCTGCATTGGTATACAGCTTATACAGCAACCTTTTCACCGACTACGAAATCGCTCATAACTTCGTTCGCAGCAGCCAAGATGCACTAGCAACTGCTGGTATCTTCTCAACCTATCCGCATGCCTCCCTCTCTTTCTTTGGTGCTTTTGCTGTGGAATTCGTTATCACTGCTGTGCTGATGTTTGCGATTCTGGCTCTGGGCGATGAAAATAACGGCGCGGCACGTGGCGCAATGAACCCTCTATTGATCGGTATTTTGATTGCCGTCATCGGTGGTTCACTTGGCCCACTAACAGGCTTTGCGATGAACCCTGCTCGTGACTTTGGACCAAAGCTGTTCGCTTACTTCGCAGGTTGGGATTACGCTCTGACAGGTGCAAAAGACATTCCTTACTTTATCGTGCCTTTACTTGCTCCGATTGCAGGTGCGTGTTTTGGTGGTTGGTTGTATCCAAAAGCGATTGCAGCTTACCTTCCACAACAAGGCCACGGTTGCACGATTCCAAACCAATGTGAGACGGAAGAAGAAACAGAAGAAGCTAGAGCTTAAAACTGACGTAACTCGAACATTTACTAAAATATAAATAACGAAACAAAAGGATTCTTACCATGACTGAGCAAAAATACATTGTTGCCCTAGACCAAGGTACAACAAGCTCTCGCGCAGTGATTCTTGATCACGATGCGAACATCGTAAGCGTCGCGCAACGCGAATTTACTCAGATTTATCCAGAAGCTGGTTGGGTTGAACATGATCCAATGGAGATCTGGGCAACACAAAGCTCTACCTTAGTAGAAGCTCTAGCTAAGTCTGGTATCCGTAGCGACCAATTAGCGGCTATCGGTATTACTAACCAGCGTGAAACGACCATCGTCTGGAATAAAGAAACAGGTAAACCCGTTTACAATGCGATCGTATGGCAATGTCGCCGTACTGCTGATATCTGTGAAGATTTAAAAGCACGCGGTCTCGAAAACTATGTACGTGACAACACTGGTTTGGTGCTTGACCCTTACTTCTCCGGTACCAAAGTTAAATGGATTCTGGACAATGTTGAAGGCGCACGAGAAGACGCAGAAGCAGGTAAGCTGCTGTTTGGTACTGTCGATACTTGGTTAGTTTGGAAGATGACTCAAGGTCGCGTTCACGTAACCGACTACACTAACGCATCGCGTACCATGCTGTTTAACATCAACGATCTATGTTGGGATCAAAAAATGTTAGATGAGCTTGGCATCCCAGCATCTATGATGCCAGAAGTGAAGCGCTCATCGGAAATTTACGGTAAAACCAACATCGGTGGTAAAGGCGGTACTCGTATTCCTATTTCTGGAATCGCAGGTGACCAACAAGCGGCGCTTTACGGCCAAATGTGTGTTGAAGCGGGTCAAGCGAAAAACACTTACGGTACGGGTTGTTTCTTGCTAATGAATACTGGCCAAGAAAAAGTCACTTCGACACATGGCCTTCTAACTACTTTGGCTTGTGGTCCTGCAGGCGAACCAGCTTATGCACTTGAAGGCGCCGTATTCATGGGTGGAGCTTCTATCCAATGGCTACGCGATGAATTGAAAATCCTAAACGGTGCAGAAGACTCTGAATACTTCGCGACAAAAGTGGATACATCAAACGGCGTTTATGTCGTGCCTGCATTTACTGGTTTAGGCGCTCCATACTGGGATGCCTACGCACGTGGCACGATTGTCGGCCTTACTCGCGGTGTGAATTCAAACCATATCATCCGTGCAACATTGGAAGGCATCGCTTATCAAACTCGTGACGTACTGGATGCGATGCAAGCTGACTCAGGCATTAAGCTTGCGAACCTTCGCGTCGATGGTGGTGCAGTAGCGAACAACTTCCTCATGCAATTCCAATCCGATGTATTGAACACAGAAGTACACCGCCCTCAAGTAACTGAGGTTACCGCTCTTGGTGCAGCCTACCTTGCCGGCCTTGCAGTTGGTTACTGGGATAGCATTGATGAGTTGCAGAATAAAGCGGTACTTGATCGCACCTTTGAGCCACACGATGATGAAGAAAAACGCAATCGTCGTTACAAGGGTTGGAAGCGTGCAGTGAAATGTGCACAAACCTGGTCTGAACTTCACGACGAAGAAGATTAATCTCATCTCCATAAGAAAAAAAGAGCGCCATTTGTGCGCTCTTTTTGCGCTTTATCCCCGATTCCTGAACTCGCTTACTTCTCACAACGAGCAAATTCGAGCACAATAGAGCTTCGAATTTGAAGCATTGGCCGTTACCAATGCACAAGGGAGTGGTAAGTGAAGCAAATACCTCGACACCAGCAGATTGTTGAGCTGGTGAAAAAACAAGGCTATGTCAGCACGGATGAGTTGGTAGAAAGATTCAATGTTAGCCCACAAACCATCCGACGCGATCTCAATGAACTCGCCGATGACAACAAAATTCGTCGTTATCACGGTGGAGCCACTATTCCTCTCAGTTCTGAAAACACATCTTACAACACGCGTAAAGCGCTCAACTTCAATGAAAAAGATGTCATTGCAGACGAGGTAGTCAAACACATTCCAGATGGTGCCACACTATTTATCGATATCGGCACCACACCAGAAGCAGTTGCGCGAGCGCTCAATAAAAATCATAAACAGTTGCGTGTTGTCACCAACAACATCAATGTTGCGACCATTCTTTTCCCTAACCCTGAAATCAAAGTCATCTTAGCGGGTGGAGAAGTCCGCAGCAGAGACGGCGGTATTGTTGGCGAGGCTACCCTCGATTTCGTTAAACAGTTCCGTCTCGACTTTGGTATTCTCGGCATTAGCGGTATCGACTTCGATGGCTCGCTATTAGACTTTGATTACCACGAAGTCCGGGTAAAACAAGCGATCATTGACAATAGCCGTAGTGTATTTCTTGCCGTAGACCACACCAAGTTCGGGCGCAATGCTATGGTGAAACTAGGCAATATTGCACAGCTCAACATGATCTTTACCAATAAGCAGCCACCAGAAGAAATCTTGTCAATTTTGAAGGAAGCTTCTATCCCACTTGAAGTGGTTGAAGCTAACGAATCAAACTCCGAAAACGAGTAACGTCAATCGTATAATTCCCCCTCAAATGACCTCTGTCTTAATTAGACAGAGGTTTTTTTGTGTCTAAATCACACAAAACGCTCACAAACGAAAATAATAGATGATCACAAACGAAACCTGAGCTAGGATTACATTATGTTCCAAAATGCTCGTTCGCTCACCAAGAGGTCAAATTTATGAGTATACAAAATAATGCTTCCACTACTAGCTCATCCACTACCTTAGACTTGATCGTAATCGGTGGCGGCATTAACGGAGCTGGTATTGCGGCAGACGCAGCAGGCCGAGGTTTGAGTGTTGGCTTATATGAAGCAAATGACTTCGCATCTGCGACTTCTTCAGCAAGTTCTAAACTGATACACGGCGGTTTACGCTACCTTGAACACTACGAGTTTCGTTTAGTTTCGGAAGCGCTCGCAGAGCGTGAGGTTATTCTTCGTAAAGCACCACACGTCGCACTACCAATGCGTTTCCGTTTACCGCATCGCCCATTCCTACGCCCAGCTTGGATGATTCGTTGTGGCCTTTTCCTTTACGATAACTTGGGTAAACGTACGACGCTGCAAGGCAGTAAAACCGTCAACCTTGCGAAATCTGGCTTGCTAAAACCAGAAATGAAAACGGGTTTCGAATACTCTGACTGTTGGGTTGATGATGCGCGTTTAGTATTACTGAACGTTCTTGCGGCTCGCGAAAACCATGCTGAAGTGCGTAACTACTGCCGCGTGGAAAAAGCACACCGTGAAGGTGGTATCTGGCACGTTACTATTCACGATGTGATGACAGACCAACGTTTCGAACGTAAAGCGAAAGCGTTAGTCAATGCAGCGGGGCCTTGGGTAAAACAGTTCTTTGATGATGGATTAGAGCAAGCCTCTCCTCGTAACATTCGCTTAATCAAAGGCTCGCACATCGTTGTTCCTCGTATCCACAACGAACCGCAAGCCTACATCCTTCAAAACAAAGACAATCGCATCGTATTTATGATTCCTTACTTAGATAAGTTCTCAATCATTGGTACAACAGATGTGGAATACAAAGGTGACCCTCGCGAAGTGTCGATCTCAGATGACGAAGTCGATTACCTCATTGATATCGTAAACCAACACTTTGTCCACCAGTTGACTCGCGAAGATGTAGTTTGGACATACAGTGGTGTTCGTCCTTTATGTGACGATGAATCTGACTCTCCGCAAGCAATCACACGAGACTACACGCTAGAGCTCGATGCGGAATACGACCATGCACCTCTGCTTTCTGTTTTTGGTGGTAAGTTAACGACCTACCGTAAGTTAGGTGAAGCAGCAATGAAAAAGCTAGCTCCGTTCCTACCTGAAATGGGTAAAGACTGGACTGCCAACCAAACCCTTCCTGGTGGTAACTTCAGCTGTAGTCGTGAACAATTAGCTAAACAAATTCACGCTAAATACACCTGGGCGCCAGAAGCATTGATTCTTCGTTATGTCACACAGTTTGGTACCCAAACGTGGAACTTAATGGAAGGTACAACAAGTGAAGCTGACTTAGGACAAACGTTCTCGGCACAAGCAGGTGGTGTTTACCAACGTGAGATCGATTACTTAATGAACCATGAAATGGCAATGACCGATGAAGACATTTTATGGCGCCGTACTAAGCTTGGTCTTTACATGAACGAGGAAGAAAAACAGGCCTTAACGGACTATTTAAAGAAAAAGCTACAACAGAAAGTGGTTAATCTTTCTCAAGTTGGCTAACAGCTCCCCTCCCTCCCCCACAATAAAGCCTGCTTAGTTGCAGGCTTTTTGTTTTGTTGTTTAAGCACAACACCTTGGTGCGCTCCACTCGATTGCAAATAAGAACAACTATTCATAGACATTTGGCGTTAAATACAATCATACTCATTTGAAAAATAATGCATCAATGACTTCAGAGTACCGTACTCAGAGTATTGCCTCTGTTTGGCAATGCAATTCTCGCGAAAGAAGTATCTTGAGGTTATTTTGGTATCGGCTCAAACAAGGAAAAGAAAATGGGTTTTATGATTGAACATTGGGACTTCTCAACCCCAGAAGCAACTCAACAATCCACCACGGCAGAGCAAATTCAAGCTAAGCATTGGTACCATTGCGAACGGCTGCATCCTGATATTCGTGGTTGGCTGGAGCAGAACCAAGTACCTCGAGCTACGGTTGATCATCTATTAGCCGACGAAAGCCGACCATCTTTCCATCCTTTGGATGACGAGAACTTCATGTTGATTTTACGAGGCGTCAATATGAACGGCAATGCATCACCAGAAGATATGCTTAGTATTCGAATTCTCTACTTTCAAGGCGCACTCATTTCAACTCGTAAAATTCCATCACGCGCGATCATGGAGATTCGCCAAGCATTAGCGGAACACAAAGGCCCAAAAAGTCTTGCCAGTTTACTTCATCAGATCATTGAAGGATTAAACAGTAAAATAGACATTTACCTTGATACGATTGAAGAAACACTAAACCAGTTCGATGTGAATGATGAGTCGACGTACAAACATATGGCTACTCAAAAAGCACTGATTTCTATCAAGCGTTTTATTCGCCCTCAGCAGTACGCTATCCGTGATCTTGTGGAGTCAGAATCAGAATTGATTGCTTTGAGACCTCATCAATATCGCTTCGCACACAATAATATTACGCGCATAAATGAAACACTTGAGTTTTATCTTGGAGAAGTGGCGCTTTTCCAAGAAGAGATCAAACATCATCGTGATGAGAAAACCAATAAAAACAGTTATCTGTTTACTTTGGTAGCAACGATTTTTCTACCAACCAGCTTCTTAACAGGTTTACTCGGCATCAATGTTGGTGGAATGCCAGGTGTGGAATCCACCATGGCATTCACCTGGTTCTGCATCGCCTTAATTGTCATTTTTGGTCTAGAGTGGTGGCTATTTAAACGATTGGGGCTCACGAATAAAGCGGACGACGAAGACGAATAAACACTAAACCTATAAAGAACAAAAACCAAAAGAGGAGCACGCGGCTCCTCTTTTCTCTACTCACATTAGAATCTTATCCGGGGTGACCATCCACACGAGGGGTCACAAGCATCACACCAAAGCGCCACACAAATAGCCCAAACGCAACAATCCATAATCCGCCGCTGATATCAATCCACAGCATCATGTTCGCTGGGTCAAAGATCACGGCGAAACTGCGAACCAAAGCTGCCGCGGTAATCGCTGCAAACGCAAGGCTCATGTTTGGTCCTTTGTAGATCATGCGACCAGTATGTCCCATCGTCACCCGTGCAATCATCGCTAAAATCAAACCGCCTAACGCACCTATCGCAAACAGGTGAATGAGGTTATGGCTGGCAAATGCATCTCCCCAGACGCCTCGCAAAATTAAGCTTAGTGGTAAACACAAATACGCAGCATGCAGCGACCACACTAAAGGCTCGCTCAGGGTTAACCAAGGTTTCCAGCGAACAAAACGCACCAACTGAGCAACACCTGCAAACAACATCAAAGGACTACCTAGTTCTGCAAACGTCACAGGGAAAAAGCTCAGCACAAATAGCATTACCAACGGCAAATTCGCGAGCCACTCTAACCAAGCCAATGGTTGCGCTTTTTCGAAATTAAATCGACGCGCAGTAAAAAATGGAATCACACGTCCGCCCATCACTGACAACAGCAAGGTAAACCACCACAGCATTGCTTGCCACACCGCTGAAGAGCTAAAGGGCGGCATACCTTTTATCGTTGCGTAGCTTGCAAAGTTCGCAAAGATGGCCAAAAGAAACAGTGGAACGAAAAACAAATTACGCCAACCTTTGGCTCGATACACACGAATGCCCACCTCATAGGCGACAAACAGTAAAAATACCGCTTCGATACTGCTGGTTAACCATAACGGTGCTGGTGTCCAAAGCAATATGCGGGGCACTAACCACAAGCCAAATAAAGCCAGAAGCATGTAATGCTTGGTACCATTAATGCCAGTCCAGTTTTGTACCGCGGTCAGTACAAAGCCAACTACAATGGCCATTGAAAAACCGAACAACATTTCATGTACGTGCCACCACAATGCAGGCACGGCCAATGCGCTTGGCGGCCCACTTTGGAACATCCACACCCATAACGCAATCGCAACAATGGCGTAAATCGACCCAAACAGAAAAAACGGCCGAAAGCCTAATCGCAGCCATGCGGGGATTTTTTCTTCTACTTTTTTATCGGTGATATTCAGCATTATCTTGCCCTCAAGCGTCTCTCGATGCTGGTTAACTCAACTACATATTGATGCTACCATAAACATGTATAAAAAATACATGTTTATAATTAAGATTATACTTAAGAGGTAAAGTTGTGCTTCAGATGCGGGTTAGGTATAAACATGAGAGGCACAACTATCAGTTAAGGGATGCAACGACAATGTACATATTTGGCTATGGCAGTTTGATTAATTCTGCGTCGCGTAAGTTAACCGGACAAACGGGAGAAGCCATTCCCGTCATAGCACATGGGTTGGTTCGCTACTGGGGGAAGATTGACGACAGCTACAGCCTCTCTCCATTAGTGGTGAACCAAGGCGATGGACAGGTTAATGGCGTTTTACTCGAAGTAAATGAAGAAGCGCTCGCAGAATTCGACCGCCGTGAGCGAGGTTATCATCGTATTCAACTTCAGCCAGATCAAATCGAAACAGATGCGAGTTTTAACCAAGAACATGACATTTGGGTTTACGTAAAAGACGAGCCACTACCACCATGCGAAAAGAGCCCAATCATGCAAAGTTATGTTGATACCGTACTGGCAGGTTGCTTGGAAGTTTCCCACGCGTTTGCAGAGCATTTTGTGCGTCACACCATTGGCTGGCAACACGCGAAAGAAAATGACCGCCACCAACCCAAATATGGCAACCTTGCAGGCGTACAAGATCACCATTATGAGTTGATTGATAATCTAATAAAAAAAGGAGCCTAACGGCTCCTTTTTAGTATCTATGTTTTGCTTACGCGATCTTAAAACTTGTAATCAACGCCAACGTACAGGCTGTCAAAATCAAAATCTTCGCTGCCACCGTTTTCGGCATCAATACTTACCGAAGAAGCACGGTAGCCACCAGATACAACCAAACCTGAAGAAAACTCATAACCAGCCTCAACACCGTAGTTAAAGCCTACATCACGACCATCATCGGTAACAGTGCTAGATGATTTCACTTCATAAGAAACACTCATTACACCAAGGCCAGCAATCGCACCAACATAGAAGCCTGTACCTGCAAATTGGTATTTAGGCTTCGCATTGAAATTGAACGCAGAAGCATCAACACTAAATTTAACCGGCCACCCCATGTAAGAAAATGTTTCTTCAAAGTCGCCAAAGTATATGTACTCACCTTCAAAAGCTAGTTTGAAGTTTTCTGAATATTGAAGCTCTTTACCTACAGCAAGGCTAAGACCTGTCGCAGAAAAATCTTTTGACAAGCTTTTAACTTTAAGATCTGAATTTACCAAATCAGCACCAACATACCAGTTACCTTTTGCTTGAACTGATGCTGAAGCAACCACTGCACCTAAAGCCAATAATGGCAATACTTTTTTCATTATAATTTCCTAATTTTTCATACTGTTAGACAGCTTTTAAAAGCGCGGAGATTATAAATAGAGTTGAATACTTTCCTATTGATTTGTTTATAAAATGAGACACAAAACATAAACATGAACAATAAAACGTTTGCTTGATTAAACTCTAAACAGCTCGAGTCCTATTAAGTACTAGAGTTACCACAAGTAGCAAGTTTCCAAACCAGTCGCGTTTTTCAGTATTTTTACAGCAATATAATCCTTACGTTTACGGCTTTATTTATTACTCAATAGAGTGTATTTCATGAAAACAAGTTGGCTTGATATGCTGATTTAAAGTGTTTAGGACTGTCTTACTAAAGGTTTGTGCATCTCTAAGTAGCTGTTTAAAATAGTCAGATTATTGAGCTCACACTTGGGCAGTGAGCAGTGCCGACGGGAAATTTACATGGCAAAGCTAAAAGATATCGCCATTGAAGCGGGCGTCTCACTTGCAACCGTATCGCGGGTTTTGAACAACGACCCAACGTTGAGCGTTAAAGAAGAAACCAAATACCGCATTTTGGAAATTGCAGAAAAACTGGAGTACCGCACCAGTAGCTCGAAGAAAGGCATCAAAGAAGCTAAGCAAAAACATCACTTTTTAGCCTTATATAACTACAAACAAGAAACAGAGGTAAATGACCCTTACTACTTATCAATTCGTCATGGGATTGAAACGCAATGCGACAAATTAGGTATTACGCTAACCAATTGCTATAACAGTGAAATTGATGTTGAAACGAAAAAGATAACAGGTGTCCTTTTAGTCGGAAATGTCGACCAAAAGGTAGTAGATAAATTACCTAAACGTCTAGCCGATAGCATCTGCTACATAAACTTTTCAGATCCAACCTGCCCTTATGATTGCGTTGATGTCGACCTTATTCGAATCAGTAGGCAAGTAGTTGATTTCTTTGTACAACGAGGCTACCGCCGCATCGGTTATATTGGCGGTCAAAACAAGCCCGACGCAGCTGACACTCGTGAAAATGTGTTTTTGGACTATGGCTATCTAAAAGGCGTGGTCGCAGAACAAGATATACACTATTGTGCCTGCTCTAGTTTGTCCGGTTATAACTTAGCGAAAGAGATGCTAGCCAAAGGTGACTTCCCGAAAGCAGTATTCATTGATTCAGACTCCATCGCGATTGGCATAGTACGTGCAATCCATGAATTTGGCTTAAAGATACCAGAGGATATTACGTTGATTAGTATGAATGATATTCCTACTGCTCGCTTTACCTTTCCGCCGTTGTCTACAATTCGTATTCACTCTGAGTTGATGGGAACTCAGGGAGTGAACTTACTGGTGGAAAAATACCGAGATGGACGCTTACAACCTCTTCATGTATACGTGCAAACAGAGCTTAAACTACGTGGTACAACTCAATGATACCTTTTCCATTAATCTCTTTTATGAATTAAATCTGGAACATCCCCCCCCCCAACCAAAGACACTCATTTTGCTCAATCAGTACTGTTTCGGTATAACGCCGATAACTCAGCGGGTAGTAAGAAGTTCAACAACAAATAACTCTAAGCACCATGAATGCCCCAAATGTTTATCATTTAGAGGTGATGGTCGAAGAAACCAACTCGCGTAGCCAAATGCCTTTGTCTTCATTGTTTCGGCTGGAATGCCACAGCATGGCAATATCAAAATCCGCAACGGCGATCGGCGGCTTAACGGTAACGAGATCGTCCGAAAAGCCCTCCGCCAATGCCATTTTTTCTGGCACGATGGCAATGAGATCGCGTTTTTTCAATAGATGCCGAATAGTGAGAAAGTTGCGCGACGCCACGGTGACTTTGCGGCTCAAACCATGTTCTGCAAGCTTTTGGTCTACTTGTGTCTTTAAGCTCCCATCGGGACTTACCAGAGCTTGCTCTATGTTCGCGAACGCTTCCAGAGACAGCTGTGTTTCCCCTTGCAATACCTGTTTATCACACATGCACACGTGCTTTTCGGTGTACAAGTACAAGCTCTCAAAGTTGTCATCCAACACCGGCATGCTGCCAATAATGACATCGAGCTTTTCGTGCTCAGTTAATGCCACGTAGTTGCTACGATTGACGTTAATAAAACTGATCTGCGCCTCTGGGGCGCGCTGGCGTATTTCGTCATAAAGCCGAGGAGCAAAGATAAACTCGGCATAATCCGTTAACCCGATGCGACATACACCCGCGTAATTTTCAGGTTGGAAGGCAGACTTAGTGAGCAAGTCTTTGGCGATAGAATCCAACAAGTGATGCACAGTTGGCGCGATGTGGTGAGCGTGCTCGGTGGGCTCCATCTTGTGCCCTTTTCGCTCAAAAAGCGGGTCGTCAAACAACAACCTTAAACGAGACAAACTATGACTCATCGCCGACTGGCTAACGTAACTTTTCTCTGCCGCGACGCTAACGCTTCGATAGCGATACAAGTAGGAAAACGTCACCAATAAGTTCAAGTCAATGTTGCGCCACTGAATGTCCTCTTTCACTCCAACATCCTCATCCCATTTCATTCATAGATGAAATTAAAATCATCAATTTGAGTCATTTTAGAGCATTCGATAAATTAGCAACAATGCTTTTTAGATAAACAGGCTCGACATGTTCACCATATTCAAAACTTTTTTCTGGCTGGGTTGGTTCAGCTTCGGCGGCCCGGCGGCTCATATTGGTTATTTTCGCCAAACCTTTGTTGAGAAACTGAAATGGCTTGATGACAGCGAGTACGCGCAAATTGTCGCGCTCAGTCAGTTTTTGCCGGGACCGGGCTCAAGCCAAGTTGGCTTTGCTTTAGGCTATAAACGTGGCGGTTTAGGTGGCGCATGCGCAGCATTTGTCGGATTCACGCTTCCTTCAGTGGTCATCATGTTGGCGCTGGCGATGGTGAGCAGCCAAATCACCGACACCGCAGTGTTCCAAAACATCGTTCACGGCCTAAAACTGCTCGCAGTCGTCGTCGTGGCGGATGCGACTTGGGGCATGTACAAAAACTTCTGCCAAAGTAAACTGACCGCGGGTTTGTGCGTCGCGACTGCGATTGCGTTGCTGGTGGCACCAAGCATCATGACGCAAATGTTCGTGTTGATCGCAGCAGGTTTTGTCGGAATGCGATATCTGAAGAAAGACTCCGCGCCATCAGCCGAGCCGTTTAAACCGTCTATCGCGCCATTAGCTCTATTTGCGATGCTTTTACTCGGCTTACCGTTAGTGGCTCATACGTTACCTTTGCTTGGGCTGTTTAGTGATTTTTTCCAAGCTGGTAGCTTAGTGTTTGGTGGCGGTCATGTGGTTCTGCCGCTTCTGCAAAACATTGTTGGCGACCAGCTCAGCCAAGATGCATTTTTAACAGGCTACGCCGCTGCACAAGCTGTACCGGGGCCAATGTTCACCTTTGCTACTTTTATCGGTTATGAGCTTTCGGATACGCCAATTTTAGGCGCTCTGATCGCAACGCTTGGCGTATTCCTCCCTGGGTTTCTTTTACTACTTGGCGTTCTTAAGAACTGGCAAGCACTGGCAGGCAAACCGCTGGTCTCCGGCGCCATCAACGGTGTAAATGCCTCGGTAGTAGGGTTACTACTCGCGGCACTTTACCAGCCAGTATTTAGCAGCGCAGTTGTTGCTCCCATCGACATGGCGTTAGTGATTGCGGGTTTCTATCTACACAAAAAGCTCAACCTTTCGGTACTATGGATGATCGTGTTTTTTGTGGCAGCAGGCCTTGTCACGGGCATGATGTAGCCTGCTGATACGCCAACTATTGAATCTAGATAAACCACGGGCACTCAAATACGAGTGCCCTTGCTTAGATTAGATAGTGAAAACGGAACAGACCCCGATAAAAAGAGCATCATAAATTATGACTTAACTTCTCTCGGTTAAGCCATTGTTCATTCTTACCAACTTAACTGCATCATGACGAGAATGGACATCGAGTTTTTTGTACAACTTGTATATATGGCTTTTCACTGTACTTTCAGATAAAAAAAGTCTTGAAGCAATTTGTTGATTTGAAATGCCGTACACAAGTAGCTCTAGAATCTGTTTTTCTCTGCATGTTAACTCATCATGCTGCTGTTCTTCGGACAAATTTGCATGCCGATAATTGAGGACTAACTTCTCTAGGTACATTCTTGGTAGCCACAACCCACCTTTCAGTACGTATTCCGCGCCATCACATATATGTGTCACTGATGCACTTCGGAGCAAAATTCCTTTTAACAACTTCCAATGCAGTAAGTCCGTTTGTACTTTTTCACAAGGGACGTTGTGAAGCATAAAGGACCACCCAAATAGATCAAAATCTGGTAACTTTCCTTGTACTTCAAGCTGACGCATAAAATCGTAATCAATAAACATCAAATCGATACTGAGTGAGTGACTTCTGAACACCACTTCATCTGGTTGCATTATCTTTACATCGACATCATGAATGGAAGACAGCTGTTTTTTTATTAAGTTACTTTGTAAATTACTCTCAGCTAGCAGTATCAAGTGCTTCTTTTCCATAGTCCCACCACATTAACTTACCTGTTTCACCAACCCCCGTTAGAAAATTAATTGGAGGCAGCAAAGAGAATTTATCTTCATTTTAAGTAGAAAATATAGCACTTCAGAATGATATCGCATTGCTTTTCAGCACCGAAAAAGACTTAAAAAGTATGAACCTGTTGTGTTTTTATCCATACTTTTCAACCTGTGTTAGCATAAGGATATGATTTATAATATTAAATAATAAAGATAATAATTGGATAAAATGCCATTTATAAAAAATGGATGACTGCTCCGCTCAGTGCAATAGAACAAATTACTTCTTTATATTGGCTTCATTTCATACTTGATGAGTACTTAAAGTAAATACAAAAAATAACATTATGATTATGTTATTTTTTTCTTTAATACTTTAAATAGACGTACCTAAATACTCCCTTCCAGCCTGAATCATTCTCAATAATGAGAACAGCTTTCACTGATCCTTTCTTATAATTTCATCGCTTCCCACAACATTTGAAGGAAGCAGCAAGAAGTTAAGTGCAGTCATTTTTAATCAGGAATAACAGGAAATGGAGTAATCGTTATGACTCTAAACAAAACAGGGCTTGCTTTAGCAATGTCAGCAATTTTATTTAGTGGCTCTCTAATCGCGAATGAGATCGATGATGGAGACGACAACATGCAATGGACTGACAGCGCTAATACCGATATCGGTTTATCTGGCAGCTTCAATGATAACAGTGACAATAGCGCATCTCTCGGTGTTGGTGATAGCTTCAACGACAACAGCGATAATAGTGCGTCACTAGGTATTGGTCATAGCTTCAACGACAACAGCGACACTGACAACAGTGCAACTCTTGGTGTTGATGACAGCTTTAATAACAACAGCGACAACTCAAACTCGAGCACTAACACAGCTCAAAGCCACAACGACAATAGTACGTCTAACGCTAACGACAACAGTACCAGTGCTGATCTTGATGTGAGCCTAAATAGTGATAGTAGTGACTCAAGTACTAACACAAATAGAAGCCACAACGACAACAGCGACTCTAGTACTACTGTAAGACGTAGCAACAACGACAACAGTGACTCTAGTATCAACAGTAGCTTTAACGATAACAGCGATAATCGTAATCAAAGCGACAACCGTAACCAGAGTGATAACCGTAGCTACGCTGATTCAAGCACAACAAACTCGAACAGCTTTAACGACAATAGTAACTATCAAAGTGACTCGAGCTCAACAAATGTTGATAGCTTCAATCAAGTCCATATGGATACAGATATGGTTGTTGCGAGCTCAAGCCTAATGGGTGGTGTTACAGGTGCATCAGTTATTTATGCAACTAACGCGGATGATACTCGAGTTCGAGTTGAAAACATGAACACCCTTGGTGGTCTTGGTGGTGCGGCTGGTATTACTACCGTTGGTCAGAATGCTGGTTCAAATTCACTTGTACAACAATCTGTTACAACTAATGCAAGTGTGTTTACTGGGGGTGAGTAACCGACTAGTAGGAGAAAGCGATGCGTTTGGCAATCTGTACTTTGAGTATGATAGTTGCCTGCACTGCACTCGCTGATGACATTGCATTATCTGGCGGAGAAGTTAGCTTGGATATCATGAATGAATCAAGAGGTGGACAAAATGTTGAACTCGACTTGGTTTATGCAGAATCAGATATCAATGGTATTTCGTCAGATAATGTCGCGTCAAACACCGTGAGTGGTAACAATATACTATCAAGTGGAGCGTTCGCAGACAGTTCGGGTATATCCAACGTAATTCAGAACAGCGGAAACAACGTTTTAATCCAGAACTCTACCGTCGTTAACCTGACACTCAAGTAAACAATATGAAAGTATTAAATAACGTAATTTGGCTGATGCTCGTTTATTCAGCATCAGCCATTTCATTAGAACTGCTACCTTACCGAGCACATTACTCTGTTCCTGTTAAAAGCTACAAAGAAATAGTGTTCGGTGATGTTTTTCGCCAACAGTATGACTTCAGCTGTGGCTCTGCCGCCCTGGCTTCTCTTCTCACTTTTCATTATGCAACAGAGTCATCTGAACAAGATATCTTCAAAAGCATGTTTGAAAAAGGTGATAAAGAAAAAATCAAAGAGAAAGGTTTTTCTTTGTTGGATATGAAGTTTTACTTGGATTCCATAGGGTTACGTTCTGACGGCTTTCAAGTAGGATTGGAGAAAATTAAAGAAGTCGGCGTCCCTGGGATTACTCTCGTTAATTTCGATGGGTATATGCATTTTGTTGTCATCAGAGGTATAAACAATCACTCAGTTATTCTAGGAGACCCTTCTAGAGGAACCATGATAATGAAACTGGATGAGTTTGAAAAATATTACCAAGGAATTGTGTTACTGGTCCGTAACGAAGCGGAAATGGGAAGGTCTAGCTTTATAACCAATGATAATTTCACCGTATATCAAAGATCACCATTAAAAACAGGAGTGTCTAGAGATTCCTTAGGGGTATTTAGCATTACTCTCCCAGTTTCCGGTGAAAATTAATATAACATTGTTTTAAATAACTTTAAGAACTAAACAACCTGAAAGGCCTACATTATGAACTACAATAAATTTTTGTTAGTGCTTTGTATGCTAATACCTCATTTTAATGTGAATGCTAAAGATGTTGGCCTGCAAGAACTTACTCCTCTTTCAAATTTATCTTTAGAAGAATATCGAGGTGGCTTCCAAATTACGGATGAGTATATTATTAATATTGGATTAAGCATTACTACGACTATAAATGGCGATGATATTTTGAACACAAACATTGCCAACTTAGTAATTGAAAATGGTAATTTAAAAAACATTAGCGCAAATAGTGAAAATCAAAGTGGAGATATTTTCAACCAGGGTATTGTTAACATCATACAATTTGGTGAAGGAAATATTATTGGAGATGATTCTATAGATTCACCCAAAATGCCTTCGTCTCAAAATCCTAATATAATAAGTTCAGACTTTATAAATTCAAGTATTATCAATATTATTCAAAACACGAAAGATAACAGTATTATTGGACTTAGCACGCTCGTAGACATTGATGCTCAAGTAAATGGGGTAATACGGGAAATCAAAGCAAACCAACAATTAGAAGACGCCTTATTGAACCACCTTCAATGAGCATTTCCATTTTTATCTGAAAAATTGTCACGTTAAGCTTCTTTGATATTAGAAACGACTGATATCTATGATTACATACCAAAAGAAAGGTAGATATATCAATAGGCCACCATCATTTTAAGAATATATACCTACTTTATCCAATATAATCCAATCAATTTATAATGCGAACACTAGGCGCTAACGATAAATTAGGCCCAAGACTCAAGGGCCTAATATCCATTTTACAAATTAAAAGGTACTCGTACTGTTAATTGAAAGTCGGGAGTATCTTCTGTAAGACCAGCTTGAGCACTAACATTGATAGATGAGCGTTCACTAAAGGCATAGTTTATACCAAAAGTTAATGCATCTAATTGAAGCAACTTAGCATCATCTGCCGATCTGCCATTTACTTTGCTTTTTAAAATAGTTTTATGGCTAAGTCCTAAAGAGAATGAAAGATCAGGATTCACCGCAAACCCCATTCCCCCTGAAAGAGAAATAGTGTCTCCAAGTTCAACATCAGCTTTTGTGTCGCCAACTGTAACAGTATCCTCTAAGTTATAAATATAACTTAGACTAGCGAACAAGACCGCAGGATCAACAGGGTGAATAAGAGATAGATTAGGCTCAAAACTCCAAAAACCCGAACCTGTAGGGACATCACTAAATGAGTTGCTTCCATCTTCAATAGAAACATCATAAGGCGATCGTCCTGTATCCGACTTTACTCTAAGGCCACCTACCCAGTATGGCGCAGACTCAAAGTTAAACTGGTGCCTCAATGCGAACTCTACATCACCAAGCCCTCCGCCATCCACCGTTGTGTTTACTACTTCACTGTTTGAACCATCTTGAATGGGGCGCGTAGAAACTTGGTCATTACGATACACATACGGCACTCTAACTTCTAACTCTGTGGCGTTTGTTAAACCGTACCGAGCAGTTAATCCAACGGTTACTGTAGTCCTATCCGAATCACTCACTTCAATTCGCCCAACAATCAGAGTTGGTAAGACTGTATATCCAACAACAGATACTTTGTTTGAAGAGTTTTGTGTATAGCTCAAAGACGAATCAAATGACCATTTACCTTTAGGTGTGAGAACGCCTGGGCGCTCAATAACATCACCAACCGTTTGGGCGCGCTGAGGAATATCATCTCCTTCAGCACCATATGCATTCCCCACAATGAATAAACTACAAAGATAGGTACCCAGTAAAGTCTTCCGTAACATCACATCTTTCCTTTTGCTGATGATCGTACCCAAGTAATCTCAGGCAATAGCTTGAGGTGAAGCTCCTAACTTTCCAAAGTAAGATTAGTATAGCTACTTCAAAACCACGACATACCTTTAAGTTTGGCGCTTTGAAGAAATTAGGAGACATTTATACTTATCTTCAACACTAAGCCACTAGTTAATAAATAATTAGGATAGATTCTATGTTTTCGCAATATTATTAATAAAATAAATTGCTTACCTGTGCTCTTAGTATGAAGTCGGTATGACATAACAGCTGAAAAGCCTGTTCTCTTTTGCGTAGCATCAATCACATTGCTTTTTAGATCGAGTCGCTCCGACTTCAACCATAACTAACGCTATCTTCCCCACATATTTCATCAAAATGCATTCCCGTGTCGCGATTTAACATGCTAAAGTTAACAATGCGTTAACAATTATAAATACAATGAGAAGACATGGAGTCACTTAAAATGAATCAGCCGAATCTAAATAGCGCTGCTGGTTGCGCTCTCCCACCACCAAATGAAATGATCCTCAAATGGGCTCAAGAGCGTCCAAATGAGGTCTACCTAAAACAAATTATTAACCGACAATTTGTTGAGTACACATTCTCTGATGTTGCAGATCAAGCCTTAAAACTTGTCAGCGCACTACGCTCACTTGGTGTAAAGCCTGGCGACAAAGTCGCATTAGTATCTAAAAACTGTGCAGAATGGTTTATTTGCGATCTTGCTATGATGCTTGGTGACTATGTCAGTGTGCCAATCTTTCCTACCGCCGGTGCAGACACCATCGAATACTGTGTGACTCATAGTGAAAGTAAAGCGATCATTGGCGGAAAACTCGATGATCCCAAAGCAACTCAGCAAGTCATTGATGCTATGCCTGAACTCATTAGCATCGCTCTACCTTATGACACGGCACCAAAGTGTAAGCACGAATACCAAGCGCTCATTGCTGATGCAGTGCCAAGTAAAGAGCGTCCGCAGCATTACGATGACAAGCTAATGTCGTTGGTGTATACCTCAGGCACATCAGGGTTACCGAAAGGCGCGATGCTAACTTACGGCGCATTCAGTTGGTCTGTTCAGCAACTGATCAATCATATTGGTATCCAAGAAAACGACCGATTGTTCTCTTATTTACCGCTCGCTCATATTACAGAGCGTGTTTATATCTTCGGTTCATCGATTATGGGTGGCGTGCCAACAGCATTTCCAGAGTCACTGGACACTTTTATCGAAGATGTGAAGATGCACCGACCAACTCTGTTTATCTCCGTCCCACGATTATGGACGCTATTCCAGCAACGTATTCAAGACAAACTTCCACAGAAGAAGCTCAATATTCTGTTGAAAATCCCATTCGTCAATTCTTTGATCAAGAAAAAGCTAGCAGATGGTCTAGGTTTAGATCAGGCTCGAGTATTAGGCTGTGGCTCTGCACCTGTCTCGCCAGCGCTGTTGGAATGGTACCACTCAGTGGGCCTTGATATCACAGAGGCTTGGGGGATGACGGAATCATTTGCCTACAGCACGCTCAACTACCCATTTAGAGCTGACAAAATCGGTAGTGTCGGTAATGCAGGACCAGGCATTGAGTTAAAAATCGCAGCTGATGATGAAATCATGGTGCGTGGCAAAGGGCTATTTTCTGGCTACTACAAAAATGACATTGCCACCCAAGAGTCTTTTGATTCAGAGGGCTGGCTACACACAGGCGATATCGGCGCTATCGACTCAGATGGTTATCTAACGATTCAAGGCCGTAAAAAAGATAACTTCAAAACCGCCAAAGGTAAATTTGTCTCTCCGGTTCCTATCGAGAAAAAGCTTTTCGAGTACAGTCGCGTAGAGATGATGTGTCTCATCGGTTTAGGGCTACCCGCTCCGATTCTTTTGGTTGTGCCACATGACTTCCCTAACTTTGATCGAGAGCGATACGCACGTACCACACGTAAAGTTATTGCCAGGATGAATCAAGAACTCGCCTCTCATGAGCAAATCAAAGGTGTGTTAATGATTAAAGAACCTTGGAGTATAGAAAATGGCGTACTGACGCCAACGCTTAAAATTAAACGTCATGTGCTCGAACAAAAGTATCATGAGATAGGCCACAATTGGCCAAAAGATGAATTGGTCGTGTGGGAAGAAGACTTGTAATTTTGCTTGCACTCCTCAACACCATTGGGGAGTGCAACTTAACTTTGAGCTTGAATCAAACTCATAAACTACTCTCTCCAGAATGGCTTACTCACTTCACAACTAATCTCCCTTTCACCTAACCCAATATCGTCCCAAAGGTGCTTTGGTAACTCTCTCAAGTGACGACGTGTCTTATAGTTCCTTCTCCAAGCCGCCAGTTTAGAATAAATTAACTGTAACCCGCTCTGATGGGCAGTAGGTATAGTACGCTCACAAGTGTGTGTCATGTTTTCCATTTCAAAGATCCCTATACAATGTTGACCACTTAATAATCAGCGACTACGCTGATATCCTCAAACGATAGAATCTGCCATAGAGTTAAGGAAAACTAATGTGAAAGATCGAATGCCTCCCTTACAGGGCTTGTATTACTTTTTCGTTGCAGCAAAGGAAGGAAGCTTTAAAACGGCAGCAAAAGAACTGTTTGTTACGCCAGCGGCCATTAGTCAGCAAATTCGTCATTTAGAAGAGTTCTTAGGCACGGACCTATTTGTTCGTCAGCACAGAAAAATCGTGCTCACACCTGAGGGAGAGCTACTGTTTAGTCAGGCAGAAAGAGGGTTTGCTCATTTGCAGCAAGGGGTAAGATTAGTCAATCAAGATCCAAACCCGAACCACCTTTCGATATCAACACTCCCCTCTTTCGCTCATCATTGGTTAGTCCCGAAAATTACGGCTTTTCGTCAGCGTCACCCTGATATCGCCTTGCTATTAGAACCAACCAATGATTTGGTGTCTTTTCAAGATAGCCAGATAGATTTATGTGTTCGTTACGGTTTAGGAAAGTACCCCAATTTAGAATCACAATGGCTAATGGACGAAGCTTTTTATCCAGCTTGTCATCCGGTGTACCAGAAAGAGCACGGGATCTATAACATCGAGGATTTAAGCAAAGCTGAGCTGATTGAAGATGTTTGGCCTGATCTTGATTGGAATATGTGGTTAGCAACCTTGGGTTACTGCGCAGCAAAGCCTACCTTAAAATACAGTGGATCACATCTCGTGCTTGAGGCTGCACTATCACTTCAAGGCGTGGCATTAGTAAAACACAGTTTAGCTCATCAATATTTTCGTTCTGGCAAATTGGTCCGAATTGGAGATATCGCTATCAAGCCCAACTTTGCGTATTACTTGTGTGCGCCAAAAGGCTACTTAAAAAGACCTAAAGCTCAATTGTTTGCGCAATGGTTGAAGGAAGAAATAGAAATATTTGAAAAGTCAGTGGTACCAGACTTTAAGACCATTGACCTAAAAGGCAACAGCACTAGAACGGCATCATAACAATCATCAAAACAAACGCTAAATAGGAATAAAACAAACACGCTCTGCGTATAAGACTGCTAAATACAAAAAGCCCCGCACTAAGCGGGGCTTTCAAGTTATAGAGTTAACTTAAGAATTACTTCTTAGCATTACGCTCTTTAACGTCAGCAATTACTTGCTCTGCAACGTTTGTTGGACATGGTGCGTAGTGTGAGAACTCCATAGAGAACTGACCACGACCAGAAGTCATAGTACGTAGAGTACCGATGTAACCAAACATTTCTGATAGAGGTACATCACCCTTGATACGTACGCCAGTAGAAGCTGCTTGTTGGTCTTTGATCATACCACGACGACGGTTAAGGTCACCGATTACGTCACCAACGTGATCTTCTGGAGTGAACACGTCAACTTTCATGATTGGCTCAAGAAGTTGCGCGCCAGCTTTAGGCATAGACTGACGGAATGCACCTTTCGCTGCGATTTCGTAAGCGATAGCTGAAGAGTCAACTGCGTGGAAACCACCGTCGAATAGTTCAACTTCAACGTCTAGAGTAGGGAAGCCAGCTAGAACACCGTGCTCCATCATTGACGCAAAGCCTTTCTCAACTGCAGGCCAGAATTCTTTAGGTACGTTACCACCAACAACTGTTGATTTGAACGTGAAGCCAGAGTTTGGCTCACCTGGTTTGATGCGGTAGTCGATCTTACCGAACTGACCAGAACCACCAGACTGTTTCTTGTGCGTGTAGCTATCTTCGATTGCTTGAGTGATAGTTTCACGGTAAGCAACCTGTGGAGCACCAACTTCTAGCTCAACGCCGTAAGTACGCTTAAGGATATCTACCTTGATGTCTAGGTGAAGTTCACCCATACCTTTCAGGATAGTTTCGCCTGAATCTTCATCAGTCTCAACTTGGAATGATGGATCTTCTGCAACCATTTTACCGATCGCGATACCCATCTTCTCAGAACCGCCTTTATCTTTAGGCTTAACTGCGATAGAGATTACTGGATCTGGGAAGATCATTGGCTCAAGAGTACATTCGTGCTTAGGATCACATAGAGTGTGACCAGTTTGAACGTTCTTCATACCAACTACAGCGATGATGTCACCAGCTTGTGCTGAATCGATTTCGTTACGCTCGTCCGCGTGCATCTCAACCATACGGCCGATACGCTCTGTTTTACCAGTTGCAGAGTTAAGGATTGTGTCACCTTTCTTCATCTTACCAGAGTAGATGCGGATAAAGGTTAGAGCACCGAAGCGGTCATCCATGATCTTAAATGCAAGAGCACGTAGTGGCTCGTCTGCAGATACAGTCGCAACTTCACCAGTTGGCTCACCAGTCTCTGAATCAGTTAGAGGCTGTGGATCAACTTCTGTTGGAGATGGTAGGTAATCAATTACCGCGTCAAGAATAAGTTGGATACCTTTGTTCTTGTACGCTGAACCACAGTAAGTTGGGAAGAATGCTAGATCACGAGTACCTTTACGGATACAACGTTTGATGTCTTCTAGAGATGGCTCTTCGCCTTCTTCTAGGTAAGCCATCATTAGATCTTCGTCTTGCTCTAGAGCAGTTTCGATTAGCATTTCACGGTATTCAGCAGCTTTCTCTACCATGTCTGCTGGAATATCTTGAACTTCGTAGTTCTCTGGTTGGCCAGACTCATCCCATACGTAAGCTTGTTGGCTTAGTACGTCTACAACACCTACGAAATCTTCTTCGATACCGATAGGTAGAGTCATAACTAGAGGTGTAGCACCTAGTACGTTCTGTACTTGATCTACAACTTTGTAGAAATCTGCGCCCATACGGTCTAGTTTGTTAACGAAGATCAGACGTGATACGTGTGATTCGTCAGCGTAACGCCAGTTAGTTTCTGACTGAGGCTCAACACCACCAGAACCACAGAATACACCGATACCACCGTCAAGTACTTTTAGAGAACGGTAAACTTCGATAGTGAAGTCAACGTGTCCAGGAGTATCGATGATGTTTAGACGGTGATCGTTCCAGAAACAAGTTGTTGCTGCAGACTGGATTGTGATACCACGCTCAGCTTCCTGCTCCATGAAGTCAGTAGTAGTTGAACCGTCGTGAGTGTCACCGATCTTATGGATCTTACCAGTTAGCTTTAGGATACGCTCTGTAGAGGTAGTTTTACCCGCGTCTACGTGAGCAAAAATACCAATGTTTCTGTATTTTGATAAATCAGTCATTGTCTTACTCTGTTAATAAGGTATAAAGTGCGCGCAGAGTATATCACATTCTGTCAATACTGATACCCTTGCGTGCGGATGGAAGAAAAAAAATTTTAACGTGAAATTTCCGTCCCCAAAGCATAGTCAAACACAGCAATTTATGTACTTTATTCGCATTTTATTGAGGACGGATAGAACAGTTTGTGATTGCACAAATACCATTCTTATGAGCATTACAGCTCGTCAAAAGCCTCTATCGCTTCCGACAATTTCTTAACGCCGTGAATTTGCATGCCAGGGATGCCACCTTTCGGCATGTTGGCTGCTGGCACGATGGCTTTCTTGAAACCATGTTTGAACGCTTCATTCAAACGCTCTTGCCCACTTGGCACTGGACGGATTTCGCCCGCAAGCCCTACCTCACCAAAAATCACCACATCTTTAGGGAGTGGACGGTCACGAAAACTCGATAAAAGCGCCATAACTAAAGCAAGATCAGCGCTTGTCTCCGTCACCTTAACACCGCCAACCACATTAACAAAGACATCTTGGTCTGCCATTTGTAAGCCACCATGCTTATGCAACACAGCGAGCAAAAGTGATAGGCGGTTCTGCTCCAAGCCGACCGCAACACGACGAGGGTTGGCTAACTGCGAGTAATCCACCAGCGCTTGAATCTCTACTAGTAGAGGGCGCGTGCCTTCCCAAACCACCATGACTGAAGAGCCTGATGTTTCTTCTTCACCACGAGAAAGGAAGATCGCTGATGGGTTACTCACTTCCTTCAATCCTTGGCCTGTCATTGCAAATACACCAAGCTCATTCACAGCACCAAAACGGTTTTTATGACTACGCAAAGTGCGGAATCGGCTATCCGTTCCACCATCGAGTAGTACCGAACAGTCGATAATGTGTTCAAGAACTTTGGGGCCCGCAAGGGTACCATCTTTTGTTACGTGACCAACAATAAATACCGCAACATTATTCTGTTTTGCGTATCGTGTCAGAGCCGTCGCAGATTCACGTACCTGAGCAACACTGCCAGGCGACGATTGAACATCAGAAACGTGCATCACCTGAATCGAGTCTATTACCATTATACGAGGCTGCTCTTTTTCGGCGATTTGGCAAATTTTGTCGACGTTCGTTTCCGATAGCATTTTTAAATGATCTTTCGGCAAGCCCAATCGGGAAGCACGCATTGCCACCTGCTGTAACGACTCTTCACCGGTTACGTAAAGCGTTGGCATTTGCGCAGATAAACTACACATGGTTTGCAACAGAAGGGTTGATTTACCTGCACCAGGGTTACCACCAATCAAAATTGCGGCACCTGGCACAACACCACCACCCAACACGCGGTCAAGCTCTTTAAACCCACTGGTGAAGCGAGGTACTTCTTGCAGATCAATTTCGGATAGCGTTTGAACCGTAGCTTCTGTTGCGGAACCAGCGTAGCCGCTTAAGCGTTCATTGCGAGCAACGGTTGGCGATGCAGCGATACGTACTTCTGTTATCGTATTCCATGCACCACATGCGTTACACTGCCCCTGCCAACGGGGAAAGTCCGCGCCACAATCATTACAAACATACGCTCGTTTTGCTTTCGCCATGATGCCTCAATTTTTTCTACAAATGTGACTAAGCACAGCCAAGTCAGACCTGAACTGAAATGAACTATTGATATACTTAAGTATTACTTCGCTTAGCCGATACAATTTAAAGTAACGACATACTCTAACAGAAATAATGCAGCAATCTGAAATTCTCTCGCTCGCAGAACGACTCATTCCCGTTTACGGTACGAATGACTTTGACTTTGTCCTTGGCCAACTGACCGAGGAAGAGCCGCCTTCGGCCAAAATTTTGGTTAAAATGGAACTTAACCGCTTAATGGCTCCATGCAAAAAAAGCATTGATTTGCGAGGTCGCGTTCAAGGCGAATGTCGCGAGTATATTTTGGATGGTATTCCACATTGGTTGGATGATGTTGCTTTCAACGCTTACCATAAAAACATCAAAAAGTTTGGCTGCTACACGGAAGGAATGTGGGAAGCATTGGTCAACACGCGAAATAACTTTCGCGTAATGAGCAAGCGCCTTACTCAGCAAAAAACGCAATCGTTAACGGATCCTAAAAGCCCGTTCTTAGCAGAACCCGTTCACCTAGGCTACGATTTAAAGCGCCAAGAAAAACGCTTGAAAGTCCAATCTCAAGTTGAAATTTGCCGTTCTAAAGGACAGCTTCTTCATGGATTAAGCATTGATTTATCTAGCTCTGGCGCAAAGTTCAAAGTCCCTAGCGCATTTAAATATAACCTTGGGGAAATTATTCAGGTCACGTTTACTGAATTTGCCAGCAAATCTAACGTTGCAGGTATAGAGAAACCGCTTGCATACCGCATACTCGCGGTTGATGACTGTTACGAAAATGACTCAGTTCGATACCTCAGAACCATACGCTTAACTGACACCAATGTCGTCACCAGAGTGATAGATGAAGCGCTCAACAGTGCTGCTAAAAGGGCTCGTCACGACAATCAAGACAAGATTATTCGAGCTCGAACTCGCGGTTATGAGCACATCGCACTAAAGCACACCAGCAGCTTGCCTCTATTCTTTGATGGTAGTGACCTAAAATTAGCAATGTTAACGCCAAACAATCAAAAGCTTTGGCAATACTGGCACGATGAGAGAAACCAGCAAATGTTTGGTTCCTTATTCAACGAGCAACGCATCGCGTCACTCATTAAGCCTGGTGTGAAAGGAACAACCAATGTCCTTTATTCATTTACTCACGAGCACGAGAATCGAACCTATTTCTATTCGATGTTTCGCCCTGAAGCAACTCGCGAACAGCGCCAGCTATTTTGGCATTTAGGTGGCAAACGAGAGAGTTGGCGCGCCTTTAGAATTTCAATCTTTGAACTATCTGAGCAAGAACAGGAAGACCTAGCAGCTTTCTCTCCAGAGTTAGCAGAAACGTCTCAATCACTGACTCATATTGGTATTTTGCAAGAAATTGCTGACGAAAAATCAGGGCAGGATTACCTGCTAACTGAAAAGCCGCGCTTACCCGCTAATACGTTAAACGCGTTTCGTCATCCGAGAAGAGTTATCGGCAATCCAAAGGGCATTTATTTTGATGCAAAGTCTCGTCGAAAAGAGCCTCGTTATCGTTTTAAAACACCTTTAGAGTTGTACTCAGGACAAACTAAAACAGGCGGCTGTACTGTTGACCTTTCCAAACGAGGACTCGGAATTAGGCTAAGTGAGCCTACGATGTTACGTTCTGGGCAAGAGGTAAGAATCAACTTTCGAGAATTACAACTCTACGATAAAAAATTGCCGTTAATGTCGGTGCCATACCGAGTAATTCGTGTAAGCCCAGACGGTTGTAGCGTGCAGCTAGTTATTGATGAAAGCAGCCAAACCATGAAGGTAATCGCTTTTTTCAACAGCATTATCGAGCACAATCAAGACAAGCTAATCCCGCAAAAAGAGACGCTACCAAGTAATGCTCTACTTGAAAGGCTGCACTGCATGTTGCTCTCGCGTACGCTGAGCACGCCCATTTTTATCAGTAAGAGTACGTCATCTTCAATCAAAACCCCCGTTATCGGGGTGAACTTGCCGCTACCTAAACACATTGAGCTTTTTGCCCGTCTTGGGCATGACCAACTGTTGTCACTTGAACCTATCTTTAAAGGCCGGACAAGCACATTAATCGCAGAGCCAATAAAACGTGTAGAAGGTGCTCAAGCCAGACATCAGGATATCTACATAAGCGCCGCAAAAGTAGGCAATAAAATTACAGGCATTGAGTCAAAGCTTCATCAAGAGTTCAACAGCGTAAAAGAGCGGATTCAATTTATAAAGAAAGCGCGAATGATGGGTGACTTTTACGTGATTCGCCTTTCTACTGCGCCAATTTTCGATCCGATGACATCATTACTGCAACAAGATTTAAGTGACTTAACCCAATTTGGTGTACATCAAGCAAGCAAGTTAGAAAAAGAGTTGACGGCGCTCGTTGGTTACAGTGAATTTGAAGACATTACTGAAGAGGTTGTAATTAGATTGGAGTTAACCGAGTAAATTCAAAGTCATACCAAATTGAAAAAAAACACCGCCTTTCTGGCGGTGTTTTTGAATGGATGGTTAAGGTTTAGCTTTCCAGCTAACCTTTTGCTGCTTCACCAATGCGCCAGATAAAATACAGAGCACACCGCCTAACCCAGCAAAGCGAATCGCAGATTGCGCTTGAGCTTCCACTTTTGGTTTTGCGTGATACGCAATCCCTAATCCTGCCACCGACATCATCACAAGATCATTAGCGCCATCACCGACAGCGACCGTGTTGTGCTGCTCAATTTCATATTCATCCGCCAATTCCACTAGAATGTCTGACTTCATCTGCGCCGTTACCACATCGCCAAGTACGTTACCCGTGAGTTTGCCGTCAATAATTTCTAATTGATTGGAACGAGCAAAATCTAGGTCGACTTTATCTTTGATGTAATCAGAGAAGTAAGTAAAACCACCGGAGGCAATCGCTGTTTTCCAGCCCAAGGCTTTCAACGTCGCAATTAGCGCTTCAAAGTCCGGCATGAATGGTAACTGGGAACGAACTTGTTCAAGAATTGATTCATCGGCACCTTTGAGCTTACCAACTCGCTGACGTAAACTTTGCTCAAAATCCAGCTCACCTTGCATGGCACGTTCAGTGACTTCAGCGACCTCATCCCCTACTCCTGCCAGTTTCGCGATTTCATCAATACACTCTATCTGGATCGCCGTTGAATCCATATCAAATACAATCAACCCTTGGGTTGATAGATCGGGCACTTCATTAAGCGAGGCGTAATCTAGGTTGAGACTTTGTAAGATCGTTTCATGTTGAGGAGTCAACTCTCCGGCCATCAGGGCTACTTCATATTGGCCAACTTTCCACGTTTCTAGTATTGGGTTGTAAAAGCCGGTGAAGAAATCAATGTCTTCGAAGTGACTTGGCGAAAGGTACTCAGCAAATACGATCCAGTTTGCTTTTGCTTTATCTAATTGGGAGGCAAATCGAGTCTCGGGTAATCGTTTTAAAAGTGTCGTATGTTTTCTGATAGGCAAGCTTTTTGACGCGTCCATGTATATAATCCCTTATGACTTTGCTAAAACGTTACCTCAACAAACTAAAAAGGCAAGTCTTTGTTTTATTTTAAATGGATGAGTAAAGAGCATGAGTGAATCTTTGTTCTCAGTAAGGAATGCCCTAAGAATTCTGGCACTAATCCTACTGTGTGTGATGTTGTTTATCACAATAAAAAACAGTGTTGTGATCAGTAAGGGTAATGAGAAAATTCAAGCACAACAGCTTGAAACGCTCACCAAAGTTTTGATTTCACAGGCGTCTCTTTCTGCCAGTGAGATGATTTTAACTAAAGATCAAGAACGATTACTTCAGCTAACAAACCAGCTAGCACAAGACCGTTTAGTGTTTGATGCAACAATCTACGATGCACAGGGTGTACGTTTAGCGTCTAGTGAAGAGGCATTATCGGTACGCGAAGTTCTTGGCCTGGATACGCCTTTGGCAACAGCTTCCATTGGTCGCCAGCAGTTGGTTGAACCAGTTTTTGCAGATGGTGCGCTTATCGGTTTTGTTCGCGTGACCTTTGAGACGGGCCGGGTGACGGCTATTTCTGACCACCACTATCGCAAGAGCGATCGTTATATGTACATGATGGTCTTAATGAGCTTTGTCTGTGGTATGTTGTTCATCTTGATTTTACGTCGACAACCGATACGTCGTAAAAAAGCGCCAAACCTGCTGCTAACCAAGTAACTAGGTAGCGCTAACAACTCATATAAAAACAGCCCGCAATGTGTGGGCTGTTTTTTTAGCTCTTGAGAGCGAAAAATAGAATGACTCTTCGTCGCTTACTCTTCGTCACCAAGCAATACTGAATCTAGTGCGATTAGCATCATGTCGTTGAATGTCGTTTGACGCTCGTCAGATGTAGTCTGTTCGCCAGTCTTGATATGATCAGAAACCGTACAGATTGTCAGAGCTTTTGCACCGTATTCTGCCGCAACACCGTAAATACCAGCCGCTTCCATTTCAACACCAACAATGCCGTACTTGTCCATTACATCGAACATTTCTGGATCTGGCGTGTAGAAAAGCTCTGCTGAGAATAGGTTACCAACTTTAACGTCAATACCGCGAGCTTTTGCAGCGTCTTCTGCCGCACGAACCATGTTGTAGTCTGCGATTGCCGCGAAGTCATGACCTTTAAAGCGGATACGGTTCACTTTAGAGTCAGTACATGCACCCATGCCGATCACAACATCACGCACTTTGATGTCTTCATTCACTGCGCCACAGCTGCCAACACGGATGATTTTCTTCACGCCGAAGTCTTTGATTAGTTCAGTCGCGTAAATCGAGCATGATGGGATACCCATACCGTGGCCCATTACCGAGATCTTACGGCCTTTGTATGTACCTGTGTAACCAAACATATTACGAACGTCACACACTTGAACGACATCTTCAAGGAAAGTCTCTGCGATGTATTTTGCACGTAGTGGATCACCAGGCATCAGTACGACGTCTGCAAATGCACCCATTTCAGCATTGATATGTGGAGTTGCCATTTTCTTTTCCTTAACCTTTCTCTAGCGCTCCGCGCTTAAGGCGATATAAGCCAGAGTATTCTCATTTCCGACAAGCAGCATTTACATACTGCAAACATAAAACTAGGAGCTATCAAGCTCCTAGTTTTCAAAAACCTAACTAATTATAGGAAGTTCTTACCGTAATCCATTGGAGAAGTACCGAAGTAACTTGCCAATGTTTGACCGATATCTGCGAATGTTTCGCGGCGGCCAAGAGAACCAGCTGGTACTTTTTGACCATAAACCAATACTGGGATGTGCTCACGAGTATGGTCAGTACCTGGCCATGTTGGGTCACAGCCGTGGTCTGCCGTTAGGATAAGCACATCGTCTTCTTCCATAATCTCTAGCACTTCGTTGATACGATCATCGAAGTACTCAAGTGCCGCTGCGTAACCCGCTACGTCACGACGGTGACCGTAAGCTGAGTCGAAGTCTACAAAGTTAGTGAATACGATCGTGTTGTCGCCCGCTTCTTTGATTTGCTCTAGCGTTGCTTCGAACAATGCAGGGATACCTGTCGCTTTCACTTTCTTAGTGATGCCGCAGTTTGCGTAGATATCAGCAATCTTACCAATAGAAACCACGTTGCCTTGCTTCTCATCAACGAGCTTCTGAAGAACCGTTGCTGATGGTGGCTCTACAGAAAGATCACGACGGTTACCTGTACGCTCAAATTGACCTTTACCAGCACCAACGAATGGCCGCGCGATAACACGACCAATGTTGTAATCTTCTAGCTCTTCACGTGCGATTTGGCAAAGCTCTAGTAGACGGTCTAGACCGAAAGTCTCTTCGTGACATGCGATTTGGAATACAGAGTCAGCAGACGTGTAGAAGATTGGTTTGCCAGTCTTCATGTGCTCTTCACCAAGATCGTCAAGAACTTGAGTACCAGACGCGTGACAGTTACCTAGGAAACCGTCAAGACCTGCACGCTCCAGAATGCGGTCAGTCAATTCTTTCGGGAAGCTGTTTGCTTTGTCAGTGAAGTAACCCCAGTCAAACAGAACAGGAACACCTGCGATTTCCCAGTGACCAGACGGCGTGTCTTTACCTGAAGAAAGCTCTGCTGCATGACCGTATGCACCAATGATTTCAGCGTCTGCGTCTAGTCCAGGTGCGAAGCGACCTGTCGATTCTTTATGCGCCATTGCCAAACCAAGTTTCGATAGATTTGGAAGGCGAAGTGCACCTTGGCGATTGTCGTTATCTGCTAAGCCTTTTTCACATTGGTCAGCGATGTGACCTAGTGTGTCTGAACCTACATCACCAAATTCTTTAGCGTCGGCAGTTGCACCGATACCGAATGAGTCTAGTACTAAAATAAATGCTCTTTTCATTGCTCGTTCCTTAGGCCCACTCGGCTTTTTATTATGGTTGAGTAGGCCTTGTGTAATTACTTGTTCTATTAGATATCTTCTGCACGAATTTGGCGGTAAACCTCTGGAGTTGGTGTGTATTCACCACCTACTTTGATTGCACTGCGCAGTGCTTTTGCCGCTTCTTCCCATTGCTCTTCAGTGCGAGCGTGGATGACCGCAAGAGGTTTATCACTGTCTGCGACCTCACCTAGGCGGATGAACTCGTCGAAACCAACTGCGTAGTCGATTTCATCAGTAGCAACACGACGACCACCACCCATAGCAACCACAGCCATGCCGATAGAACGTGTATCCATTGCAGAGACAATGCCCGTTTCTGTTGCGTAAACTGGCTTAATGATTGCTGCTTTTTCTAAGTAGTTGTCGTAGTTTTCTACGAAGTCCGCAGGGCCGCCTAAACCGGCAACCATCTTGCCGAAGCACTCAGCCGCTTTGCCGTTATCCAGCACTTCCATCAGTTTTGCGCGTGCGTCTTCTGTGTTCTCAGCAAGCTTGCCAAGTACTAACATTTCAGCACATGAAGCCATGGTCACTTCAAGTAGACGAGGATTACGGTATTCACCCGTTAAGAAACGAACCGCTTCACGAACTTCCACTGCGTTACCCGCTGAAGACGCCAATACTTGGTTCATGTCCGTAAGAATTGCCGTAGTTTTAGTGCCAGCACCGTTTGCTACCGCAACGATTGATTTTGCTAGCTCTTCAGACGCTTCGTAAGTTGGCATAAATGCACCTGAACCCACTTTTACGTCCATCACTAGCGATTCCAGACCCGCCGCCAGTTTCTTAGAAAGGATCGACGCCGTAATCAGGGAGATATTGTCTACCGTTGCGGTAATATCACGAGTCGCGTAAACACGCTTATCCGCAGGAGCAAGGTCACCAGTTTGACCGATGATCGCCACACCAGCGTCTTTGGTTACTTGACCAAAAACATCGTTGCTCGGCGTAATGTTGTAACCAGGGATAGATTCAAGTTTATCCAGCGTACCGCCTGTATGACCAAGACCGCGGCCAGAGATCATAGGTACGAAACCGCCACACGCTGCCACCATTGGGCCAAGCATTAAAGAAGTTACGTCACCCACACCACCGGTTGAGTGTTTGTCGACAATTGGACCACCGAAGTTCATGTGGCTCCAGTCGATAACCATGCCCGAATCACGCATTGCACACGTTAAGGCGATGCGCTCATCCATGGTCATTTCATTAAAGAAAATCGTCATAGCAAACGCCGCAATCTGACCTTCAGATACCGTGTTGTTCGCTACGCCTTGAATAAAGAAGTTGATTTCGTCTGCGGTAAGTACTTCACCGTCACGTTTTTTACGAATGATTTCTTGTGGTAAATACATTAGTGCCTCCCAAGCTCTTTTGAGCCATGGTTGTAGTAGGATAGAAGAGGTTTGGTAGCACCCGTTTAGGTGCTACCGTTCAGACGTATTATTGGAATTAGTACGCTGTTGGATCAGCGACGTCGTCCGATACTTCTAATGTATTTAGTAGGTTGGTTAGCAGGCTAGACGCACCAAAACGGTAGTGACGAGCATCAACCCAGTTGTCACCTAGGATTTCGTCAGCCATTGCTAGGTATGCTGCTGCGTCTTCAGCAGTGCGCACACCACCTGCTGGTTTGAAACCAACAGTTTCTACAACACCCATGTCGCGAATAACTTCAAGCATCATGCGAGCGTATTCTGGTGTTGCGTTTACTGGCACTTTACCAGTTGAAGTTTTAATGAAGTCAGCACCTGCTTCAATACAGATTTGAGATGCTTTCTTGATTAGTGCTTCTTCTTTTAGTTCACCTGTTTCGATGATCACTTTAAGAAGAATGTCACCACAAGCTTCTTTACATTGCTTAACTAGTTCGAAGCCTACTTTCTCATCACCCGCCATTAGCGCGCGGTAAGGAAAAACTACGTCAACTTCGTCTGCACCGTAAGCAACCGCCGCTTTTGTTTCAGCAACTGCGATTTCAATGTCGTCGTTACCATGTGGGAAGTTCGTTACTGTTGCAATACGAACCTCTGGCGTACCTTGCTCACGAAGTGTCTTCTTAGCAATAGGAATAAAGCGAGGGTAAATACAAATTGCAGCTGTGTTGCCTACTGCTGTTTTCGCATCATGACATAGTGAGATCACTTTTGCATCAGTGTCATCGTCATTCAACGTAGTTAGGTCCATAAGTTTAAGTGCACGTAGCGCTGCTGCTTTTAAATCGCTCATTTCTATCTCCGATCAATATTCAAAAAATTCACTACTCAGCCTTACATCACGTCTTTAACTATAATCAACAAGTCGAGACAATGTGAGTAAATGGCTAAACAGTCTATTAATGAACGGACTTGGTTCCCTGAAGACTCGGCATATACAGCGAAAATTTATCATATGCCAATTGCTATCCTTGTCACCGCACAGTACCAGTTTGGCCTATGGCACAACAATCTATGATTGCGGTGTCTTTAATATCACATCACAAAGCAAAACGCCTATTAGATCTGATATTGCAGGGCAATTCATTTGCCCATCGATTATGTAATATTCATTACGTGATTAAGAATCAAGCTTAACCACTATCCTGTGATTAATACATTATAGAGTTTCACCGCAAAACTGTAGCACCAAATAGAGCGCAAACGGTTTGTATCTCAAAATTTCCTAGCCCCTATTCCATTGACTGCGTAATACCTCGACTAAGGCAAACACCCGATGAAATTTTGGAGCCCGAAAAACGAAAAATGCCCCGCAGCAATCTCTTGCTACAGGGCATGATGTAAAACGGCGTCTATATATTAAGAACCGATTCTAATTATAGTGCTGCAAGGCTTAAGCAGAAGCCTGCAATTGTCGCTGCCATAAGGTTAGACAACGTACCTGCAAGAACTGCTTTAACACCCATGCGAGCGATGTCACTACGACGGTTTGGTGCAAGGCTACCTAGACCACCAAGTAGAATCGCGATAGAAGAAAGGTTCGCGAAACCACATAGTGCGAATGAGATGATAGCTGTTGTCTTCTCAGACATTACTTCACCAGTTGCCGCGATTACTTGAGCGTTTTCACCTAGGTATGGTGTGAAGTTCAAGTAAGCAACGAATTCGTTCACTACGATTTTCTGACCGATGAATGAACCAGCTGTTACAGCTTCTGCCCATGGAACACCGATTAGGAATGCTAGTGGAGAGAACGCGTAACCTAGGATTAGCTCTAGTGTTAGTTCTGGCATGCCGAACCAACCACCGATGCCACCTAGCATACCGTTGATTAGCGCGATTAGACCAACGAATGCGATTAGCATTGCACCTACGTTAAGCGCAAGTTGTAGACCAGAAGCCGCACCGCCCGCAGCTGCGTCGATTACGTTAACTGGTTTGTCGTCACCGCCGTCCATCGCTTCTTCGATACTTTCGTGAGGCTGGTCAGTCTCTGGGTGAAGGATTTTAGCGAACAGTAGGCCACCTGGTGCTGCCATGAATGATGCCGCAACTAGGTACTCTAGTGGAACACCCATAGATGCGTAACCAGCTAGTACACCACCAGCAACAGAAGCTAGACCACCACACATTACCGCGAATAGCTCTGATTGAGTCATTTTTGGAACGAATGGGCGAACAACTAGAGGTGCCTCAGTTTGACCTACGAAAATGTTAGCTGCCGCTGACATTGATTCCGCACGAGAAGTGCCTAGCGCTTTTTGTAGTGCGCCACCAAGAATCTTGATAACCCATTGCATAACGCCAATGTAGTAAAGAACTGAAATCAGTGCAGAGAAGAAGATCAGTGTAGGAAGAACACGGAATGCGAAGATGAAACCGCCGCCGCCGAATACTTCGAACATCTTGTCAGAAACAAGACCACCGAACAGGAATGATGAACCATCGTTACCGTAGTTGATAACGTTAGAAACACCTGAAGAGAAACCGTTTAGTAGATCACGGCCCCAAGGTACATACAGAACAAATGCACCTAATGCGAATTGGATAGCGAATGCGCCACCCACAGTTCTAAAGTTGATAGCTTTTCGGTTGTTAGAAAATGCCACTGCAATCGCAAGAAGCACTACCATACCGATTAGGCTCATAAACAGGCTCATAGTTTATGACTTCCTTATAAGTTATTTATTGGCGTGTTACAAAATGGAGCTATAAAGCGGGGGCAATTATACTCATGCAGAATCAATTAAAGTAATGCCAGCCTCACACTTTCCTATAAGATTCATGATTGATTCAACCAGCTTTGTGAGTTAATTCACAATAAGCAGGAAAACGTTTTCGATTTCAAACCACATCTTTAGATTTTATTCACATATCGAGAAAGCAAAATTGCTATTTTTCCACAGTTGAGAGGCAATCGATTGCTTTCGGCCGTTATGCAACTCTACGAGCTCATTAAAGACGTGAATGAGTTTGGCTGGGTGATTTGACTCCCCTTGATATCCAAGTATAGGCATATCTGGTGCGTCTGTTTCGATTACTAGGTTTTCGAGTGGTAATTTTTGAATTGCGTCGCGTGTTTTCTTGGCTCTTGGGTAGGTAATCGTTCCTCCTACACCGATAAAAAAACCTAATTTGACCCACTCCATGGCTTGCTGATAACTCCCAGAAAAAGCGTGTAGCACACCACCTCTAGGGAGATTCGCCGCTTTCACCATTTGAATGAGGCGATTGTGCGCTTTTCGGCTATGTAAAATAACTGGGAGTTCGAAGCGTCTAGCCAGCTCAAATTGAACTTCAAGTATCTTTTCTTGCAACTGTGGATCAACATCAATGGCAAAATCTAAACCACACTCTCCTATTGCCACGCACTGCTGCCCTTTTTGATTTAGATAGCCTTCTAGCTCTGTAAGGTGCTGCTCAACGTTATCTTCAAGAAAATACGGATGAAAGCCGAGCGCATAATACAAATTGGCATGTTGCTCTGCCAAAGTTTGAATACGAGCCCAGTTTTGCGGACCGACGGAAGGAATCAAAATTCTTGCGACGCCTTGCGTTTGAGCAAGCTCAAGTTGATGTGCAAAGTCATCTTGAAACACATCAAAATCAAAGTGGCAGTGCGTATCAAAGAGCTTCATCTTGACGCTTTTTATCTGTATCTGCGGGCAGAAAATCAGAGGATGGTTGGGCTTCACTCTTCTCTTCAGTTTGATGGGCTGGGTCTTTTCGATATGGGACACAACTGCGTTTCTGATCGGGAGTTAACCCCATCTCTTTACACCAGTTGTCGTAACGCTTTAGCCCACGTTTAAACCAATTCATATCTTATCCTTATATAAAAACGCCCTTGGCTAAGTTTATAGCCAAGGGCGTTTTAAAATCTAGTTTGCGTTAAGGCTTACCCTAACCGCGCAAATTAGTGCTCACGCGTCGCACGGAAATCAACGTCAGGGAAACGCTCTTTCGCCAAGTTTAAGTTAACCATTGTTGGAGCGATATACGTTAGGTTATCACCACCATCCAATGCTAAGTTCGCTTGATTCTTGCGTTGGAACTCATCCAGTTTCTTCGCATCACCACACTCAACCCAACGAGCAGTTGCAACGTTAATGCCTTCATAAATCGCTTCAACGTTATACTCAGATTTCAAACGAGCCACAACAACATCGAACTGAAGTACACCAACGGCACCAACGATCAGATCGTTGTTCTGTAGAGGACGGAATACCTGTACCGCACCTTCTTCTGATAGCTGAACCAAACCTTTGAGAAGCTGCTTCTGCTTTAATGGATCTTTCAGGCGAATACGACGGAATAGTTCCGGAGCGAAGTTCGGAATACCAGAGAACTTCAGTGATTCACCTTGCGTAAAGGTATCACCAATCTGAATAGTGCCGTGGTTGTGTAGACCAATGATGTCACCGGCGTAAGCGTGTTCTGCACGTGCACGGTCACCAGCCATAAAGGTTACTGCATCAGAGATACTCACTTGCTTGCCAAGACGAACGTGGTTCATCTTCATACCTTGCGTGTAAGTGCCCGATACAATACGCATGAATGCGATACGGTCGCGGTGTTTTGGGTCCATATTCGCTTGGATCTTAAATACGAAACCAGAGAACTTCTCTTCAGTCGCTTCAACTTCACGTTCAACCGCTTGACGAGTTTTCGGCGCTGGAGCCCATTCAGTTAGACCGTCTAGCATATGATCCACACCAAAGTTACCTAATGCAGTACCGAAGTAAACTGGCGTCAGGTCACCTGTTAAGAACATTTCCAAATCAAACTCAGGGCAAGCCCCCATGACAAGCTCAAGCTCTTCTCGAACACTTTCCGCAAGGCCTGCACCAACTTTTTCATCAAGCTCTGGGTTATCGAGACCTTTGATGATTCGAACTTCTTGAATCTCATGACCGTGACCTGATTCGTATAAAATCGTTTCATCACGGTGAATGTGGTAAACACCTTTAAACTCTTTACCACAGCCGATTGGCCATGTGATTGGCGCACACATCATGCCCAATTCGTTTTCTACTTCATCCAATACTTCCATTGGATCACGAACGTCACGGTCAAGTTTGTTCATGAAGGTTACGATTGGCGTGTCACGTAGACGTGTAACTTCCATTAGTTTACGAGTACGGTCCTCAACACCTTTCGCTGCATCGATAACCATCAGACATGAGTCAACTGCCGTTAGAGTACGGTAAGTATCTTCCGAGAAGTCTTCGTGTCCAGGCGTATCAAGTAGGTTTACCAGACAATCGTTGTAAGGGAACTGCATTACAGAAGTAGTAACCGAGATACCACGTTCCTTTTCCATTTCCATCCAGTCTGATTTTGCGTGCTGTGCGTTACCACGACCTTTAACCGTACCTGCTTTTTGGATCGCGTTTCCGAATAACAGTACTTTTTCAGTAATGGTGGTTTTACCCGCATCCGGGTGAGAAATAATAGCGAACGTTCTGCGCTTAGACACTTCGCCTAAAAAAAGGGGATTTGACATTAGTTAATCTTCTAAATTACTTTCATGCTCACAAAATAGGCAAGCATATCTACTATTCGATATTGTGCGGTATTCTCGCTTATTATCGCTGTGCTAGCAAACTGGAAAGACATGAACTGAATTTACTCGGCTCACCAGCCTTTACCTGCAACTAACAAGGGAAAGCCAGCTCCACACAAAGAGATGTAAAAATTCAAAAAATTATTATTACATATTCAAAAGCCTCGAATCCGGATACGCATTTAAAGCATAAGTGTTGATGAGGTAATTAGTAACGGCCTAAAACTAACTCAAAAATAAGTAACTCATGATAATGGCGTCTTCCTTACCATTTCCCGATTTAGCTGGGTAATAGTTGTAACGACGGTCCACTTCATTAAAACCTGCTTGCTCATAAATATGGATAGCTGGGTGATTACTTTCACGCACTTCTAACCAAGCACTCTCTGCTTTGGCTTGTTCACAGTATTCAATAAACGCGTCCAGCAATTTTTGCCCTAGCCCTCTGCCCTGTTGAGAAGGCGCTACTGCAATATTTAATAGTGTCACTTCTCCAACAATATTCTGTCCATAGAAGTAACCAACCACTTGAGAGCCTTCCAGCATCACATGATGGCAAGCACCGCGACTGGATAAGTCACGAACCAAAGATTCGGCCCAAGGGTGAGAATGTGCTTGCTGCTCGATTTGCCAAACTTGGTCGAGGTGCTCTGCACGCATCGGCGTAATTTCAATTGTCACGCATTAGCTCCGTTAAGAAGAGTACGAACAGATTTGTTGCCACAATGCGCGGCGCTGTTCGTTATTACCATCAATATCTTGTAATAGTGGCGAGGTCAGGTGCTTTGCCTTGATGCTTTGATCAGCCTCACAGCCTGCAAACCACACCCACTCTAGCTGATGTTCACCCAGCATGGATAAGCGCTCAGGCTCTAGGTGTAGCGCATCATCAAGCGTGAGCTTAATGCTTTTTAATACGCGCTCAAACATCAATGCCGTCTCGTTTTCTGGACATATTGGCGATACCAATAGGAGTTTACATGAACTTTGCAAATCCAATAATGGCGATTGATAGCCTTCCAGTCTTTCAGGGTGTACCAGCTCCCATGTGCTGATCCCCATTTCACGTAAATACTGTTTCTCGTTAATTGACATTTTCCGTCACCTATTTGAACGAGGGCAATCCTATCAAATTATCGCGATTATACCTAAAGGACTTCAAGGAACACCTGAACACAATGAGATGATTTGGATATTCCTGAACATAGCGTTTTGCCAACGGCCACACATTGGGTATGACATATGAGGTACATTATGAAATTCTTAAATACGCTACTACTTTGCACACTGGTAGCCGCCACCAGCGTGAGTGTTTTTGCTAATAACAGCGATGAGTGGGAGCTGATTGCAACGAAAACCGTTAACTTTCATACAGAAACAGATACCGTGACACCAAATAGCCTATTCCGAAACCGAAGCTTCAGTAAAATAAAACTAAAATGTGTGCAAGGAACGGTAGACATGAATGGTTTAAAAGTCGTCATGACAGATGGTAGTGAGAAAAAGCTTTCCTCTATGGGCGTACTAACAAGCGGATTGTCGACTCGTGCCTGGAGCCTTCCAGGTACAAAAGAAGCCAAGCTAAAACGGATTGAAATGACTTACAGTAGCTGGGGAAGCACAAAACTTAGCCTGCTAGGGGTAAGTAAAAAAGCGAAAATAGAGGTCTGGGGCAAAAAGAAAAGTAACCAGTCATCCTAACCTCCCTATCTCAGTTTTCAGTGAATAAGAAAGAAGCCCACTTAGTCGTGGGCTTCTTTCATTTACAGTTCAGAGAACTCTGGCGCATAGTCTATGCGTCCGGAGCGTCCAGCACATTGACCTTCGACCAACTCTGCGACTCGAAATGCACCTTTAGGGACATCCCAAGCACATTCAAAGCCCATCTCGTCGCATGATTGAAAACCCTGGCGCGCGTAATAATCAGGATCGCCCAACACCACACACACTGGGTAGCCAAAATCACGCAGTGAATCAAAACCTTCTTTGATCAACTCTGCAGCGATGCCTTGGCGACGGTAATCTTCATGAACAGCTAATGGCGCTAGCCCTTGCCATGACAAATCTTCACCATTTAAGGTCACAGGGCTAAATAAAGCATGGCCTATCACCTCTCCCTCATCTGTACACGCGACTAAGGAAAGCGTGAATTTGCTGTTTTCGCGCAAACGCATCACAAGCTCAGCTTCAGCTTCCGTCGGGAAGGCGTGTTTCAATAAGCGGTCAATGGTAAGAATGTCCGCTGGGGCTTCAGTTCGAATAAGCATTCGCTACTCCGGTTGGTTGTGCAGGCGCTTGAACTCCTTTCTGAACAAAATCAGCCAATTGATTCAAAGCGACTTGCATTGCTTTCGGTAACTGCTCTAAGTCGACACTGTCCATTAAGTTTTTCACTTCTAAGCCAAGCTCAGTATCACCTTCAATTGAAAGGCGACGTTGGAAGAACAGTGTGTCAGGGTCTTCTTTACGACCAGCAATCAGTACTAGGTCGTTTAGATTACCACTAAAACTCACATCTTCCTGAACTGGTTTTTCAGCTACCACCAATTTTTCGTCTTGATAGCTGATGTACCATGCTAAGTTCAAGTCTTTAATCGCAACTTTTAACCACTTGTCTTCAAGGAACTCAAAGTCACCATCTTCCAAGGCTTCTTTAAACACCATTTTTAGCCCTTCTAGCAACGCTTTTTGCTGAATTGGCTGTGGTAATAACTGGACTGGAGAACGCAAAATATTAGCTGCGTTCTTTACTAGTTGACTGCGAATCTTGTTTAACACGTTCATTATCCGTTACTTTGTCATTAGGTTGCTTATATTAAGCAATCGTGGCGATGAGATTACTGTTATGTATCAATAAAGTGCTTATTTTAGATTGGTGGTTTATTGCTCACTAACGCTTCTTTTTTTGAACTTACGTGTATTATTGATGCGAACAGGTGGATAAACACTTTTACAACCGTATTTTCAAAGTTATAGTTATCTGAGCGTATCCATGTGATTGTCGACTGCACAGCTAAAACCGCGAGCCCTTTAATGGCAAGTAACACTTTGGCTTGGTGGTAGATCGCCGCAGGCTTATCAGGGTGTCGCTTTTTATACACGGACGAATAATCTGGCTCATTGGAGATCGGTAATACCCTAATGCCTTCCCAGCAATTAAAACATTGGTTTGCCACGCTAACCTCAAATAGCCCTTTCTTCTTTGCCATTCTTGATAAAAAACACAATTATCGAATGGTAAGTGACCGTTACTGCGATATCGCAGGTTTAAGTCATGAGGAAATCGTCGGCTTAAACGATTGCCAAGTGCTGGGTGAACAGTTTTATAAGAAGCTTGCACCATACTATCAGCGCGCGTTCAAAGGGGCACATGTCGAAGCCGAAATCACGCTCGATGAAACCGACCTTGAAACCAGTCTTCACTTTAGTCTTTCGCCAGTTTTTGAAGGTAACGACATTCGCTTTGTTGTTTTTCACGCTGTCGATACTTCAGAAAAGCAGATACTCGTTCGCTCCTTAGAAGAGTCCGAAAGTAAGTTTGCGAAGTTAACACAACTGCTACCAGACGGCTTACTGCTTATCGAAGATGATATTGTCATCTCTGCGAACCCCGCATCAGCGCGCCTTCTCGGACTTAACTCTCCTCATGAATTGTTGGGCGAAGAGCTAAGTCGTTTATTCATCGATGAAAACAGTAAAAAGGTATTTAGTCATCGATTGAGTACATTAATTTCTGACAAACCTTTTGTCTGCTTAACCAGTGCAAGATGCGGCTTTGAACGGAAAGTTCAGCTACACGCGGATTCCACGGCGATATTAGGTAGCGAATCTCAAATTATCCTAATCCAAGATGCTGATGATGCGCCCAAAAACCTGTCTTCTGCATCGAATGAAGACATACACATTGACTCGCTCACCAAACTCTACAACCGCTTTGGCTTCACCAAACGTTTGGAACAGCTGATCAAAAAGCAAACACCGCTTCTGGTGTTCTATTTGGATATCGATAACTTCAAAAACATTAATGACTCACTTGGTCACCATATTGGCGATAAAGTGATTCAAGAGGTATCGGCCCGTCTTAAACGGTTACTGCCAAACCAAGCGATTATTGGTCATTTGGGTGGCGATGAGTTTGGCGTCATTCTGCCGGAGCCAGAAAACACCCGCATGGCTGAAATTTTGTCCGATCGCATTATCTCGTTGATCAACCAACCTTTCGACTTGCACCACTTCAGTAAACGCCTTGCGTGTTCAATTGGTAGCGTTCGATACCCTGAAGACGGACAAGATGCGCGAATCCTACTACAAAATGCCGATACTGCGATGTATGAAGCCAAAGATCGTGGTAGAAATCGTCTGATCAAATTTAACGATCAAATGAACAAAGAAGCGCGTATGCGTTTGTGGCTTGAAATTGAACTGCAAAAAGCATTGCAGCAGAACGGTTTGGAAGTGTGGTATCAACCTAAGGTTAACGCGCGAGACTTCAGTATCAACGGCGCAGAAGCGCTCGTTCGTTGGAAGCATCCAGTCGAAGGGTACATTAGTCCTGGCTCATTCATTCCTGTCGCCGAGCGCGCTGGGTTAATAGAACACCTTGGACGTGTCGTGATGCGTGATGTTTTCAATACGGTAAAACGTTGGAAGCAACAAGGCATACTGCCAGGCCGTGTCGCCATCAACCTCTCTCCCGAGCAATTTGGCAACCCACAGCTGATCGACTTTATGGAAAAGCTGCTTCGCACTACCGAGCTTGATCCAAGCTGCATTACCTTCGAGCTAACCGAAAGTGCCGTGATGAGTGATAGCGAACATACACTGCAAATGTTGAATGCGATTAAAAAGCTTGGCTTCGCTCTCTCTATCGATGACTTTGGTACCGGCTACTCTTCTCTTTCCTACTTAGCGCGTTTTCCTATTGACGAGCTAAAAATCGACCGCGCTTTTATTAATGATATCGACACACTACCGAAACAAGTCACTGTGATTGAAAACATCATTAATCTGGGTAAGTCGCTCGACTTAACTGTCGTTGCCGAGGGGGTGGAAACCCACCAGCAAGCGACCCTGCTCTCTAACCTTCAATGTAATGCGATTCAAGGATTCCATTTTTATCGCCCGCAGCCAAAACATGAAATTGAAGAGCTGTTTGTACAGAATCGTCGTCACAAGAACTAACCCCGACCCGATACCCTTACTCGCAAGGGGTAAATATCGACTTTATTGAGCTAAACCTAACTTAGGTCAATTTCGCTATTCATAATTCTTCATAAAATGCGGACACCTTTTTATTCTCAATGATTGTGAGCATATGGAACTCTTGTGTCCCGCGGGTAACCTGCCTGCGTTAAAAACTGCGATTGATTGCGGTGCCGATGCCGTCTACATTGGTTTCAAAGATGATACCAACGCCCGTCACTTTGCTGGCCTCAACTTTAACGGCAAAAAGTTAGAAAAAGCGGTGCAATACGTTCATGACCGCAATAAAAAAATTCATGTCGCGTTGAATACCTTCGCTCATCCCAATGGCTTCGAGCGCTGGACGAACGCAGTAGACAATGCAGCGGCACTGGGTGTAGACGCGCTGATTGTTGCAGACATTGCAGTGCTGGAGTACGCGGCTCGCAAATATCCCGATCTAGAACTACACCTTTCAGTGCAAGCATCAGCGACCAACGTCGCAGCCATTGATTTTTACAAACAAAACTTCAACGTAAAACGGGTAGTATTACCTCGCGTTTTATCGATTCATCAGGTCAAACAGCTTTCACGCAACATCACTAGCGATGTCGAGTTAGAAGTCTTTGCTTTTGGTAGCCTTTGCATCATGTCTGAAGGTCGCTGCTACCTATCGTCATATATGACAGGCGAGTCTCCAAACACTGTGGGAGCATGCTCTCCAGCTAAGTACGTTCGCTGGCAAGAAACAGAAAATGGTCTGGAATCCCGCCTTAACGACATTTTGATCGATCGCTACAGCTCCGGTGAAAATGCGGGCTACCCTACCTTGTGTAAAGGTCGTTTCGAAGCAGAAATCGAAGGCGAGAAAAAACGCTACCACGCACTGGAAGAACCAACCAGTTTGAACACCCTCTCTATGCTGCCAGAACTATTTGCTGCAAATGTGGCGTCTGTAAAAATTGAAGGTCGCCAACGTAGCCCAGCTTACGTAGAACAAGTCACTCGAACATGGCGAGCCGCGATTGACCGTTACCAAGCAAACCCAGAAGCTTATCAAGTCGAAGCGGCTTGGGATGCCGCATTGGCAAACGTGTCTGAAGGTACGCAGACCACACTTGGTGCTTATCACCGCAAATGGCAGTAGAGGTTAAGATGGATAATTCAATGAAATACGCGCTTGGTCCGCTGTTGTACTTCTGGCCAAAACAAGATATCGAAGCGTTTTATGAACAAGCGAAATCAAGCTCCGCGGACATCATCTATCTTGGGGAAACCGTATGTTCAAAACGTCGAGAAATGAAGCCTTCGCATTGGCTTGAAATCGCAAAAGAGCTGTCTGCATCTGGCAAGCAAGTGGTGCTATCAACAATGGCACTACTAGAAGCTCCGAGTGAAGTAAACATAATGAAGAAGTACATCGACAACGGTGACTTCGCGATTGAAGCAAATGACGTATCTGCTGTTCAATTGGCATCAGAGCATAAAGTGCCTTTCGTCGTTGGCCCTGCAATCAATACTTATAACGCACACACGCTCAACTTATTTTTGAAGCAAGGTATGATGCGTTGGTGCATGCCTGTCGAGCTATCTCGCGAATGGTTAAACGATACTTTAGTTCAGTGTGACGAGCTTGGTATTCGTAACAAGTTTGAAGTTGAGGTATTTAGCCACGGTTATTTGCCTTTAGCGTATTCCGCTCGCTGTTTCACAGCCCGAGCTGAAAACCGAGCGAAAGACGATTGCGAAACCTGCTGTATCAAATACCCTACGGGTATCCAGGTCAGCAGCCAAGAAGGGCAAGAAGTCTTTAACCTTAACGGCATTCAAACACAGTCAGGGTATTGCTACAACCTCATCAATGACTTACCTACTATGAAAGGGCTGGTTGATGTGGTCCGGTTAAGCCCTCTTGGTATCGACACTTTTTCAGAGTTAGAGCGTTTTCGCTCAAACGAATACGGCGATAATCCTGAAAAGCTCGAAAGCCGCCAATGCAATGGCTATTGGCATCAACTAGCGGGCTTAGAAGTAAAAACCATTTAATCCTTAAAGATAAAAGCGAGGCCTAGCCTCGCTTTTATCTGTTAGCTTTTGTTAGCAGGCTTGCACCCTTGGTTCGACAGAACTCTCATTAAGCAGCTTTTTCACATCTCGCCACAACATACTGATCACGACCAAACTCAATGCAATGTTAGACAATGGGAAAGCTAACCAAATACCTGTCACGCCGAAAAGTTTCGGCATAATGAATAAGAATGGCAACTGGACCAGCATGTTGCCTAGTGTTACAAACATAGCTTTGCTGCCTTTGTTTACTGATTGATAGTACGCGGCCGCCACAACTAAAAAACCATCTAAGAACAACGCAAACATGTGTAAACGAATCCCGATCACGGTGCTATCAATCAACTGTTGGTCAGCATTATTAAACACCGCAACCAGTTCGTACGGGAAAAGGTTCATCAAAACAACGAACGCCACCCCACCAAGCACAGATGTCCCCATCGCGACCTTTAATAACTTTCTGATGTTCTCCTGATTACGTGCACCGTGGTTGAAGCTCACTAAAGGCTGCATACCATTCGCAATTCCTTCTGCTATCAGATAGTAAACCGTCACGATGTACCCCAAAATGGCGTACGCTCCGATCAACATTGCACTTCCGTATTGAGCAAATAACGAGTTGTGCAGTGCCACCATCACAGAGCCGTAGGCGTACATAAAGAAACTTGATGTACCTATCATGATAATCTTTGGTGCAGCATCAACCTGAACTTTGAAGTCGCGGATACGAAGGCGTAATGTTGCTTTTGAAGTAAAGAAGTAACCAATACCGAGCACAGTGACCACTAATTGTGCAAGTGCAGTGGCAATAGCGGCTCCGGTTAACTCCCACTCCAACCAAGCAATAAATACGTAGTCTAATACAATGTTAATAACGGCACCGATGACCATCAAAATCGTTGCTAAGTTCGGGCTGTCGTCATTGCGTAATAAAAACGGAACTGCGATAGAACCCAACGTGAATACGCACGCGACAATCAGAATATGCAAATATTGCAGCGCAAGTTCAAACACTCGCCCTTCCGCACCTTGCCAGCGAATAAATTCATCCGAAAACAAGAACAATATTGTAGCAACGATCGGCATCAATGCCGCTAACAACGTCAATCCGGTCGTTAGGATTCGCTTAGCGCCTTCATGATCGTTCTCTCCTTGCTTGATAGAAGTCAGCGCGCCAGTCCCCACCCCAATCATCATTCCTATACCGAGGATCGAACCGATAATAGGCCACGCAACATTGATCCCAGCTAATCCGTCAGCGCCAACATAACGGCCAATAAAAATGCCATCAACTATTTGATACAAACCGTTTACGAGCATTGCTGCGACGGTTGGAATCGTATATTTCCAAAACTGTCTATAAATTGAGTTTTGCATGACTGTCACCAGTAGTTAGCAAAGCTAACCATTTAATTAGCAAGGCTAACTAAATGGTTAAATTAAATAAAAGAAAGATGAAACAACAAAAACTAAACCATACAGCTGAGGCCTTTGCTTCAGTTTAAAATGACTTATTACTCAATGCTTTATTCAATAAAGCTTGTAACTGTTCAGCTTCTTGCTGATTTAATTGTTGCATCATTTGGTCAGAGATATCTTTGTACACTACCTGCTCCAAAGACATTTTTTCTGCGACTTCTTCCGTAAGCAACACACGCTTAGCACGAGCATCCTCATTACATGCGATGCGTTTCACCAAACCCTTTTTTTCCAAACGCACAACCATTGTCGATGCGGAAGGCTTAGTCACTTGCAGCTCTTCTGCAAGATCGGTTATTCGCACACCCTCAGGGTAAACCTGAATCACACGTAAATAATCGAACTCATTAAAGCTTAGATGTGATAATGGATCTTCTTTGGCATAGACACGCCAAGCTTTGGCGCAAAAACGCTCTAAATCAATCAAGCTTTCTTCTAATGCCATAAAAGCCACCACCACTTAGTTAGCAAGACTAACTATTTTAAATGAGTCACTCATCAAGTTCAATCATAAAAAAAGCCGCTCTCATCGAGCGGCTCTAAATCATTCAATTTCCAGCTTCTTGGCAGCCTTTAACTTGGCCAATCTATCTTGCTGTAATTGATCGTAAATTTGCGCCAACTCCAAGAAAGAATAGCGATGCTCAACATAATCGTAAACGTTGAACGAAATCGCGAGCTTATAAAGTGAGATGGCACTTGCGATATCACCTTCAAGCTGATTACGCTTTCCAAGGTAGAAATACGTTTCCGTCAATCGTTCAGCTAGGCGATAGTTCTCTCTCGTTCCATCCATAATTGCTTTAAGCGCGTCTTCGTCCGAGACGTCTCGCAGCATGATAGCAACAAGAACCCACCCCCACTCTTCACTACGATCTCGTAAATAACGCTGTTGAAGATTGGCTTTTGCTTGCTCTGGATTTTGCTCAGCTTCGATGATGTACAGCCATAATGAACGAAAAGGATCCGTTGGCATTTCTTGATAATGCTTGGTCATATCTTCTAAAGCGAGATCGATTCGGCCACCATAATACAGTGCAATCGCACGGTTGCGCTCAGCATAGGTATTATCAGGAGCCAACTCTATGGTCGAGTCAAACGCTTCATATGCCGCATCAAACTCTCCTACTTGGGTAAAGTATACTCCCAAAAGATTGAAGATGTCCGGCTGAGCAGGATTCAACTGCAAAGACTGGTTAAAGTCCAAACGGGCAAGATCACGTAAACCAACGCTGTCGTAGTAGCTACCGCGCTCATAATGCATTTTAGCGCGCACTTCATCACTAAGGTCGGGACGTTGTAGCAACTGCGAGAGACGCGCGATTTGTACTTCTTGTTGAACACTAGGCTGAAGTGGCACCGCCATCGGTGGATATAACCACTTTTGTGCTGATTGTTGAGAAGTATTTGCACAACCGGTCAGCGCGATAGCAACACATAAAATTGCGGTTTGAAACCATTTCACTAATTGATACTCCTGTTTGGACCGCTCAAGATTTATTTCTCTTAATGCAATATAGGCGATAACCTCGTTTGAGGTTAATACATCGAAACAAACCAAAAAAGGGGAGCGAAAATGCTCCCCTTTTATAACATGCTTTCAGGCCCTTAATCTAATAAAAGGCTGAAAGTCTCATTTTGTCTTACTCGTCTTTAGCAGCTGGTGCTTCAGCAGCAGCTTCTTCAGCTGGCTTTTCTACCGCTTCTTTCATGCTTAGACGTACACGGCCTTGGCGGTCGATTTCAAGAACTTTAACTTGAACTTCTTGACCTTCAGCTAGGTAGTCAGACACTTTCTCTACGCGTTTTTCTGCGATTTGAGAAATGTGTACAAGACCATCTTTGCCTGGAAGAACCGTTACGAATGCACCGAAGTCTGCTAGACGTGCAACTTTACCTGTGTAGATACGGCCCACTTCAACTTCAGCAGTGATCTCTTCGATACGGCGGATAGCTTCTTTCGCAGCAGTGCCTTCAGTTGCCGCAATCTTGATAGTACCGTCGTCTTCGATTTCGATAGTTGTACCAGTCTCTTCAGTTAGAGCACGGATAACTGCACCACCTTTACCGATAACGTCTTTGATCTTCTCAGCGCTGATCTTCATCGTGTGAATACGCGGAGCAAATTCAGAGATGTCTTCACGAGCACCAGAGATTGCTTCATCCATTACAGATAGGATGTGCTTACGTGCGCCTTGAGCTTGGTTAAGCGCAATTTGCATGATTTCTTTAGTGATGCCTTCGATCTTGATGTCCATTTGAAGTGCAGTGATACCAGTGTTAGTACCTGCTACTTTAAAGTCCATGTCACCTAGGTGGTCTTCATCGCCAAGGATGTCAGAAAGTACAACGAAATCGTCACCTTCTTTAACAAGACCCATTGCAATACCAGCAACAGATGCTTTGATTGGTACACCTGCGTCCATAAGCGCAAGAGAAGTACCACATACTGAAGCCATTGAAGATGAACCGTTAGATTCAGTGATTTCCGATACAACACGTACTGTGTATGGGAACTCATCAACAGAAGGCATTACTGCAGCAATACCACGCTTCGCCAGTTTACCGTGGCCGATTTCACGACGCTTAGGAGAACCTACAAAACCAGTTTCACCTACACAGTATGGAGGGAAGTTGTAGTGCAGTAGGAAGTGATCTTTACGCTCACCAGTTAGCTCATCGATGATTTGAGCATCACGCTGAGTACCTAGCGTTGCCGTAACGATCGCCTGAGTTTCACCACGAGTGAATAGCGCGCTACCGTGAGTACGAGGAAGAACACCAGTACGTACATCTAGTGCACGAACCATGTCTTTTTCACGGCCATCGATACGAGGGTTACCTGCAATAATACGGCTACGTACTACTGTCTTCTCTAGATCATGGAAGATAGTGTGGATTTCTTTTGTATCTGCTTCAGGATCTTCAGCAAGAAGAACTTCATTTACTTCCGCAGCGATCTCATGGATGCGGTCGTAACGAGCCATTTTCTCAGTAATTTGGTAGGCTTCAACAAGTTTAGCTTCTGCTAGATCAGCAATCTTATTTTTAAGCGCTGTGTTCTCTTCAGGAGCAACCCAATCCCAAGCAGGAGTTGCAACTTCTGCTTTGAATTCGTTGATAGCTTTAATAGCAACTTGTTGTTGGTCATGACCATAAACAACCGCCGCTAGCATTTCTTCTTCAGTTAGGTTGTCCGCTTCTGACTCAACCATCAATACTGCTGACTCTGTACCTGCAACAACAAGGTCAAGCTTAGAAGTTTCTAGTTCAGTTTGGCTAGGGTTAAGTACAAGCTGACCATCGATATGACCAACACGCGCCGCACCGATAGGGCCGTTGAATGGAATGCCAGAGATAGCAAGAGCAGCAGAAGTACCGATCATTGTAACGATATCTGGCTGAACATCTGGGTTTACAGACATTACTGTCGCGATAACCTGAACTTCGTTTTTAAACGCGTCTGGGAATAGCGGACGGATTGGACGGTCGATTAGACGAGCTGTTAGCGTTTCGCCTTCAGAAGGACGACCTTCACGTTTGAAGAAGCCGCCTGGGATTTTACCCGCAGCGTAAGTACGCTCTTGGTAGTTAACCGTTAGTGGGAAGAAGTCTTGACCTGCAACGGCTTCTTTTTTACCTACAACAGATACGAATACAGACGTATCATCCATTGTGACCATAACTGCTGCTGTAGCTTGACGTGCAATAACGCCAGTTTCTAAAGTAACTGTGTGGTTACCGTACTGGAACGTTTTAACAACTGGTTTTTCGAACATTGTTATTCCTTGTTTCTAATCTTCCTTTAGTGCTTAAAGAAATCTTAGATGTGTTAATTGACACTCAAGGCATTACGAATCGCGACTAGTAAAAAGAAACTCGGAAGTTCCTTTTGAATAGTCGCGACCTTTTGGTCGACGTGGTTGACTGTAATGCTATGAGCTTTTGAGAAAACCTCTTACAAGGTTTAGCCGCCAGTATTATAACGGCATAAGTCTAATTTGGCTAAATTTAGGCAACAAAAAAGGGGCATAAAGCCCCTTTTTAGACAAACTGCTATGCAGTCGCTGATTAGCGACGTAGGCCTAGACGTTTGATTAGGTCTTGGTAGCGAGCTAGGTTTTTACCTTTTAGGTAATCTAGAAGCTTACGACGACGAGAAACCATGCGTAGAAGACCACGACGGCTGTGGTGATCGCCTTTGTGCGCTTTGAAGTGACCTTGTAGGTGGTTGATAGAAGCTGTAAGTAGAGCTACTTGAACTTCTGGTGAACCAGTGTCGCCTTCGCCTTGTGCGTATTCTGCAACGATTGCTGCTTTAGTTTCTGCATTCAGAGACATAATTCTCTCCTAATAAGAGTAGGTTTAAAGTTGTAGCAGCCAATCTCTGATTCAGCCGCTACGCGAAGCGCGGATTATAGGGAAATTTCCTATCTCGTGCAATATAAAAATACCGACACTCAGGTCGGTATTTTCAATCATTTACTTGGATGCAACGTCATCTCGGAACACGACCAATCGCTTAGGAGCGATTTTGCCATCTTCGTTCATTTCGCCAACGCCAATAAACAAGCGTTCTTCACCCATAGTAAGGCGAAGTGAGCCCTCTGTCGGAGCACCAAATACTTGAACGGGCTGCCCATGTTGGACCATATCCGCCAGTTCAGGCACCAAGTTGACTTCTGGTAAGTCTTCTACCGCTGTATCCATTGGCAAAAGCAGTGGGTCCAGTAGTTCTCGAGGCGCTCGTTCCTCGCGGTGAGCTTGCTCTAGCAACTCATTTAGTTGCTCAAGTGTTACCATATTCTCGTAAGGGTATTTAGCAACACCAGTACGACGAAGCATAGTTACGTGCGCACCACAACCTAACATTTCGCCCAGATCATCAACGATAGTACGAATATAGGTACCTTTAGAGCAGTGCACTTCCATCTCTACTTCATCGCCTTCAAAACGGTGAAGAACAATCTCATATACCGTGATCTTACGAGATTCACGCGGAACTTCGATGCCTTTACGAGCGTATTCATACAAGGGTTTACCTTGATACTTCAACGCAGAGAACATGGAAGGCACTTGATCAGATTCGCCACGGAACTGATCGATGCACGCTTTTAGTTTGTCTAACGTAACATCGACTGGACGCGTCTCTACAACTTCACCATCCGAGTCAGACGTATTAGTACGTTCACCCAGCTTTGCGATCACGCGGTAGCGTTTATCAGAATCAAGAAGAAACTGAGAAAATTTTGTCGCTTCACCCAAGCAAATTGGCAGCATGCCTGTCGCTAATGGGTCCAAGGCTCCAGTGTGGCCTGCTTTCTCGGCAAAGTAGATTCGCTTTACTTTTTGCAGTGCATCATTGGAAGAGATACCTGTTGGTTTGTCCAACAGTATAACGCCATTAATTGGACGACCTTTACGACGACGAGCCATTATTCTTCGTCCTCACGACCAGAATCTTTTTGCTTTTGTTTGTCTGAACTAACGACTTCAGACACTAGGTTAGACATACGCATACCTTCAACAAGCGTATTGTCATAGTGGAAGCGGATTTCTGGCGTTAAACGTAGACGAATACGCTTACCTAACATCATGCGAATGTGCACTTCGTGCTCACGTAGCGCTGCTAGACATGATTCAGGTGTTTGCTCACCCACACACAGGAAGGTCACAAATACTTTTGCGTAAGCTAGGTCACGAGAGACTTCTACGTCTGAGATCGTCACCATGCCAAGGCGAGAGTCACGAACTTCACGTTGAAGGATCATCGCTAGTTCTTTTTGCAGCTGCTGTGCAACGCGCTGCGTGCGGCTAAATTCTTTTGACATATCTTTACTCTTATATAGAAAGAATGGGGGGTTGGTCAAAGCCAGCCCCCCATGGTGTATTCAACAACCAATTACTACTTATCTTTCAAAGACAATATTAGTAATTTTAGTCAATTAGTCTAGAGTACGTTTAATTTCAACGATTTCGAAGACTTCGATTTGGTCACCAACGCGAACATCATTGTAGTTCTTAACGCCGATACCACATTCGTAGCCATTCTTAACTTCTTGAACGTCGTCTTTGAAACGACGTAGTGACTCTAGTTCACCTTCGTAAATAACAACGTTATCACGTAGTACACGGATTGGGTTGTTACGCTTGATCACACCTTCTGTAACCATACAACCAGCGATAGCGCCCAGTTTCGGTGACTTAAACACGTCACGAACTTCAGCAAGACCAATGATCTCTTGCTTGAATTCTGGAGCAAGCATACCGCCCATTGCTTGTTTCACTTCATCAATCAATTGGTAAATGATTGAGTAGTAACGTAAGTCAACAGCTGCGGCTTCAACAGCACGGCGAGCAGAAGCATCTGCACGAACGTTAAAGCCAAGGATGATTGCATTTGAAGCTTCCGCTAGTACTACGTCAGTTTCCGTAATACCACCTACACCAGAACCAACGATGTTCACTTTAACTTCGTCAGTAGATAGCTTAACTAGTGAGTCAGCGATTGCTTCTACAGAACCTTGAACGTCTGCTTTAAGTACAACGTTAAGTTCAGCAACTTCACCAGCAGTCATGTTAGAGAACATGTTCTCTAGTTTAGATTTCTGCTGACGAGCAAGTTTCACTTCACGGAACTTACCAGCACGGTAGTTAGCTACTTCACGCGCTTTACGCTCGTCACGAACTACTGTTGCTTCATCACCTGAAGATGGTACACCTGAAAGACCTAGGATCTCTACAGGGATAGATGGGCCAGCCGAAGTAATTTCTTTACCTAGCTCATCACGCATTGCACGAACACGGCCGTATTCTTGACCACAAAGAACGATGTCGCCTTTGTTTAGTGTACCTGATTGAACAAGTACTGTTGCAACTGGACCACGACCTTTATCTAGGCGAGATTCAACAACAACACCAGATGCCATGCCCTCAGCTACAGCTGTAAGTTCAAGAACTTCAGACTGAAGAAGGATTGCTTCTAGAAGACCATCGATGTTTGTACCCTGTTTAGCAGAGATGTGAACGAACATGTTCTCACCGCCCCACTCTTCAGGAATAACGTCGTATTGAGCAAGCTCGTTCTTAACGTTATCTGGGTTCGCGTCTTCTTTATCGATCTTGTTCACAGCAACAATTAGAGGAACGCCTGCCGCTTTCGCGTGCTGAATCGCTTCTACTGTTTGTGGCATTACGCCATCGTCTGCTGCAACTACAAGAACAACGATATCTGTTGCTTGAGCACCACGAGCACGCATTGCAGTAAACGCTGCGTGTCCAGGAGTATCAAGGAACGTGATCATGCCGTTGTCTGTTTCAACGTGGTACGCACCAATGTGCTGAGTAATACCACCCGCTTCGCCAGAAGCAACGTGTGTGCGACGGATGTAGTCAAGTGTTGACGTTTTACCGTGGTCAACGTGACCCATGATAGTAACAACTGGAGCACGTGGAACTGCTTCCGCGTTAGTGTCACGGTCAGATAGTACCGCTTCTTCCAGTTCGTTCTCTTTACGAAGAACTACTTTATGGCCCATTTCTTCAGCAACAAGTTGTGCTGTTTCTTGGTCGATCACTTGGTTGATAGTCGCCATAGCGCCCATCTTCATCATTACTTTGATAACTTCTGTCGCTTTAACCGACATCTTGTTAGCGAGTTCTGATAGAACGATCGTTTCGCCAATTACAACGTCTTGCTTAGCAACCGTTGCTGACTTATCAAACCCGTGCTGCATTGAAGTCGGCTTAGCAAGTTTGCCCTTACGACCTCTACCGCCACGTTGGTTGTTACGGCCACCGCGAGCTTGGTCGTCTTTACCCGAAGCTGCTTTTTTCTTCTTACGACGACCGCCTTCTACTTTGCGATCTGCTTCATCTTCGGCTTCACGTGCGTATTGTGAAGTCGTTACATGGTAATCTGTATCTTCCATATCACCCTTTTTCTCTTCTGCAGCAGACCAACGCTCTTTATTCTTTTCAGCCAATTCGCGAGCTTCTTCAAGCTTGCGCTGACTTTCCTCTTCAGCCTTACGCTTAGCTTCTTCTTCCTGACGACGTTTAAGCTCGTCGGCCTCTTTTCGCGCTGCTTCTTGCTTAATTTTCTCTTCAGCATCACGCTTTGCTTTTTCTTCAGCATTACGTTGTGCATTCGTATCTACGTCTCGCTTCGCTTTTTCTTCAGCTTCACGTTTCGCTTTTTCTTCCGCTTCACGTTTTGCAGCTTCTTCAGCTTCACGTTTTGCAGCTTCTTCAGCTTCACGTTTTGCAGCTTCTTCTGCTGCACGTTTTGCTGCTTCTTCTGCTTCACGTTGTGCTGCTTCTTCAGCTTCACGTTTCGCTTCATCTTCAATTGTGCTGCGCTTCACGTATGTACGTTTTTTGCGCACCTCAACCTGAACATTCTTACTCTTACCACCACCCGCGTTCACACTAAGTGTACTACGAGTTTTACGCTGAAGCGTAAGGCGAGTCGGCTCTGAATCACCTGATTTATCACCGTGTTCTTTCTTTAAATGAGAGAGAAGCTTCTGCTTCTCTTCATCAGTAACATTGTCAGAGCTCGCCTTTTTAATGCCAGCGTCAGCAAGTTGTTCAATCAAGCGGTCGACTGGCGTACCAATCTCATCACTCAGTGCTTTAACTGTTAATTGTGTCATGCCGCTTCCTCCTTGCCGAAAATTATGCTTCTTCGCCGAACCAACAGATGTTACGTGCGGCCATAATTAGCTCACCTGCACGTTCTTCGGTCAGGCCTTCGATACCTTCTAAGTCGTCAATACCTTGGTCAGCAAGATCTTCCAGTGTCGCTACACCTTTCGCTGCCAATTTAAATGCCATCTCACGCTCAAGACCTTCAAGTGCAAGTAGGTCCTCAGCTGGTTCTAGACCTTCAAAAGACTCTTCTTGTGCTAGTGCGATCGTCGTTAGTGCATCTTTTGCACGTCCACGAAGCTCTTCGATTAGTTCTTCATTCAAACCATCGATTTCTAGTAGCTCGTTAACTGGCACGTATGCGATTTCTTCTAGCGTTGAGAAACCTTCTTCAACAAGAAGTTGAGCGAAGTCTTCTTCAATATCTAGGTACTTCATGAAGTTTTCAATAGATGCTTGTGATTCTTCAGCGTGTTTCTTCTGAAGATCAGCAACTGTCATAACATTCAGTTCCCAACCTGTTAGTTGAGATGCTAGACGCACGTTTTGACCGTTACGACCAATAGCTTGCGCTAGGTTGTCAGCTTCAACTGCGATGTCCATTGAGTGTGCATCCTCATCAACGATGATAGAAGCAACATCAGCTGGCGCCATTGCGTTGATGACGAATTGAGCTGGGTTATCATCCCAAAGAACGATATCGATACGCTCACCACCAAGTTCGCCAGAAACAGCTTGTACACGTGCACCACGCATACCAACACACGCACCTACAGGGTCGATACGTTTGTCATTTGTTTTGACAGCGATCTTAGCGCGAGAACCAGGATCACGTGCTGCGCCTTTCAACTCGATAATATCTTCTGCGATTTCAGGCACTTCAACACGGAACAGTTCTGCCAACATTTCTGGCTTAGAACGAGTGATGAACAATTGGAAACCACGTGCTTCAGGCGCGACTTTGTAAAGAAGGCCACGTACGCGGTCGCCTGGACGGAAGTTTTCACGAGGAAGTTGGTCATCACGCAGGATTACCGCTTCAGCGTTATTACCAAGATCAAGCACGATTGTGTCACGGTTTACTTTTTTCACGACACCAGTGATTAGATCACCTTCATTGTCGATGAACTGTTCAACGATTTGTGCGCGCTCAGCTTCACGAACTTTTTGTACGATAACTTGCTTAGCAGTTTGAGTCGTAATACGGTCAAACGTTACTGATTCGATTTCGTCTTCTACGTAGTCGCCAAGCTCGATTGAATCATCTTCGTATTGCGCTGCTTCTAGTGAGATCTCTTTTGTAGGGTTCTCAACGTCATCAACAACTAACCAACGGCGGTAAGTTACAAATTCACCGGTTTTACGGTCAATGGCAACACGTACGTCGATTTCGATTTCGTATTTTTTCTTTGTAGAAGTTGCTAGAGCAATCTCAAGAGCCTCAAAGATACGCTCACGAGGTACCGCTTTTTCGTTCGATACCGCTTCTGCTACCGCTAAAATTTCTTTACTCATTGTATTTAGCCTCTAAGCTTAAACTTTTTTAGGGAACTAAAATTTAGGGATCAGGTTAGCTTTGGAAATGTTACTTAGAGCAAACTCTTCTTGCTGACCGTCTACAGTAATTGTCACTGTTTCGCCATCAACACCGTGGATAATACCTTTCCACTTACGACGGTTTGCTACAGCCATTTTCAATACGATGCTGACCTCGTGACCAATAAATTGCTCGTAATGTGCTGCTTTAAAAAGTGGTCTTTCTAAACCTGGAGAAGACACTTCTAGGCTGTAAGCAACAGAAATTGGATCTTCAACGTCTAAAACTGCACTAACTTGGTGGCTAACTTCTGCACAGTCGTCTACGTTAATACCATTTTCATGGTCAATGTAGATACGTAACGTTGAGTGCGCGCCTGCACGAATGAATTCTAATCCAACTAACTCATAACCTGATGCCGCTACTGGCGCGTCAAGCATTTCAGTAAGTTGTCTTTCTAAACCAGTCATTTAACCACTCCAGAAACAAAAAAAGGGCTCAGAGCCCAATCAAAAAACCAAGCAGTATCTGAGCTATTTCAAAAAGCTCAGATAACAAAAAACCCCGATAGTCGGGGTTTTATGCTGCTGGACCCTGATACGTTAAGAATAGCCAACAATTGCTTTTCTTAACTCGTAGTGTGGTTAGCACTACGCAAACTTGCCAATCTACGATTTCCTTTTAAAGAAAGAGATTGGTTGCGGGGGCCGGATTTGAACCGACGACCTTCGGGTTATGAGCCCGACGAGCTACCAAGCTGCTCCACCCCGCGTCCGACTTGCTGAGCATTATACTCGCAAACAAGTGATTTACAAGTTTGTAAATACATGGTGCCGAGAGAGGGACTCGAACCCTCACACCTAAGGCACTAGCACCTCATGCTAGCGTGTCTACCAATTTCACCATCTCGGCATCAAAACCTTACAGCTTATTGAGGAATTTCATCACCCGCTGGGGCAGGAACTTCACTCGCTGGGGCAGGAACTTCACTCGCTGCATCCTTAACTTGTTCAACAACTGGTTGACCTAACGTTGGGTCTACCCATTGTGATTCAGTCTGGTGCGTAGACATACGACCAAGTAACAAGCTAACGATAAAGAATACGGTTGCTAAAATAGCAGTTGTTCGGGTTAAGAAATTACCTGAGCCGCCAGCACCAAACACTGTGTTTGAAGCACCAGCACCGAACGAGGCTCCCATATCTGCGCCTTTACCTTGTTGAATCAACACAAGGCCAATCACACCAAGCGCTGCCAACAGGTAAATCACAAGTAGAACTGAAAACATTTTTTCCACCTATGTTCCAAATTGTTGAGCCAGCGCCGTTCAAAAGAATAAATCATTATGAACAAGGCTAGCGACCTCCTAACGGGAGGCGGAGCAATACTAGCGAAAGCCAGTAACGCTGACAAGGGAAAATTAGTAAAAAATCAATGCCAATGCGTTAAGCGCTCAAAAAAAGGGCAAAAGATGCCCTTTTCATTCAAGACATGCTTTAACGCAATGATTAACAACTTGCTTTAACAGCCTCAGCGATTTTCAATGCTGAGTGTTGAACTAGTTCACCATCTTCGCCTTCCACCATAACGCGGATCAAAGGCTCAGTGCCAGACTTACGCAGCAGTACACGCCCTTTATCACCAAGTGTCGCCTCTACTTCAGCGACAGCGTTTAATACAGCTGTAGCTTCAAGAGGGTTACTTTCTCCTGAGAAACGGACATTTTCTAAAACCTGAGGATATAATGTCATTCCTTGCGATAGTTCATATAAAGACATATCGCTGCCAATTACAGAAGCAAGTACTTGAAGTGCAGCAACAATCGCATCGCCGGTTGTGACTTTATCTAATAAGATCACATGGCCTGAGTTTTCAGCACCAATTTTCCAACCTTTTTCTAGCAGTTGCTCCATGACATAACGGTCACCAACAGCAGCACGTACAAACGGAATGCCTAGCTGCTTTAAACCATTTTCCATACCCAAGTTAGTCATTAGTGTACCAACAACACCACCCTTTAGCTCACCACGACGAAGTGCATCACGAGCGATGATATAAGCAATTTGGTCACCATCAACTTTGTTACCTAGGTGGTCGACCATAATGATGCGGTCACCATCACCATCAAATGCGAGACCAAGATGCGCTTGCTCTTCAACAACACGCTGTTGAAGAGCTCGTACGTCTGTTGCGCCCACTTTTTCATTAATGTTGATGCCGTTAGGCTCTACGCCCATAGCGATAACTTCTGCCCCAAGTTCTTTGAAAACATTTGGAGCGATGTGGTACGTTGCACCGTGCGCACAGTCTACTACGATCTTAAAGTTCGCAAGGCTCAACTCAGATGGGAAAGTACTCTTACAGAATTCGATGTAACGACCAGCTGCATCATTTAGGCGGGTTGCTTTACCAAGCTCAGCAGACTCCACACATTCAATTTCTTTATCTAACTCAGCTTCGATCGCCAATTCGATATCGTCAGGTAGCTTAGTACCCTCAGAAGAAAAGAATTTAATGCCGTTGTCGTAATATGGGTTATGTGATGCAGAAATCACAATACCAGCCTCGGCACGGAAAGTCTGAGTTAAATATGCCACAGCTGGAGTTGGCATGGGACCAGTAAATGTTGCTTTAAGTCCCGCAGCTGCAAGGCCAGCCTCTAGTGCAGATTCAAGCATATAACCTGAAATACGTGTATCTTTACCTATGATAACTTTCTTTGTGCCTTGTTTCGCTAGTACACGACCAGCAGCCCAGCCAAGCTTAAGTACGAAGTCTGGAGTGATTGGGTATTGTCCTACTTTACCGCGCACACCGTCAGTACCAAAGTAACGTCTTTCATTCGACATAAACTTTCCTTTATTATTTTTAAATATTGTTTTTCGTCATCTCAACAACTTTCATCGCTTCGATTGTCTCTTCAAAGTCATGCACGCGAATGATCTGCGCGCCTTTCATCGCGGCAATCGTAGCACAAACGACACTTGCGTTCGTACACTCTGCCGCTGGCTTGTCTAACAGTTTGAAGATCATGGATTTACGAGACATGCCAGCCAAAATAGGCAGGCCGAATTCATGAAACTTTTCAAGATGAGCAAGCATATGATAATTGTGCTCGATTGTTTTGCCAAAGCCAAACCCAGGATCGAGAATCAGTTGAGATTTATCAATCCCTGCTGCTTCACACGCCGCGATACGTTCTTCTAGAAAAGCCGACACGTCCCCCATTAAATCATCATAATGAGGGTCAACTTGCATGGTCCTAGGCTGACCTTTCATATGCATCAGACAAATTGGAAGGTTTGCTTCTGCTGCGACTTCCAGAGCACCTGGCTCTTGCAGCGAGCGGATGTCATTGATCAAATCAGCCCCAGCATCAATTGCTTGACGCATCACTTCTGCTTTACTGGTGTCAACGGAAATCCATACATCATATTTTTCACGAATGGCTTTGATTACTGGGACAACACGCCTAAGCTCTTCTTCCAAAGACACATCCGGTGCACCAGGTCTTGTTGATTCACCACCAACATCAACAATACTTACACCAGCCTTTATCATTTTATCAACTTGAGCAAGAGCAAGTTCAATTGAGTTGTATTTACCGCCATCCGAAAAGGAATCCGGTGTCACATTTAGAATGGCCATGACATGTGGACGCGAAAGGTCCAAAGATTTGTTATTTGCTGTAATCATCATCATAAACACAAAAACCCCGAGATAACTCGGGGTTTAATATTATCGATACTCTTTATTCAGAGTCTTTCTTTTCAGGCGCTTCGTTAGAAGTTGTTTCAGAAGAGCTAGGCTGTTCTGCATCTTTCGCAGTCTCCGTTGCTTCTTCTTTAACTTCTTGCTTTGCTTGAGGCTTGTCGCTGTCTTCTGGTTTGCTTGCTGAGTTATCACTCCAGCCCGCAGGCTCACGAATTTCAGCTTTGCGCTCCATTAAGTCATCAATCTGGCGAGCATCAATGGTTTCATACTTCATCAGCGCATCTTTCATCGCATGCATGATATCCATGTTCTCTTGAAGAATCTTCTTCGCACGATCGTAGTTGCGGTCAATGATCTGACGAACTTCGTCATCAATCAACTTCGCTGTATCGTCAGACACATGTTTAGTCTGAGTTACACTACGTCCTAAGAACACTTCGCCTTCATCTTCTGCATACAGCAGAGGGCCAAGCTTTTCAGAGAAACCCCATTGAGTAACCATCTTACGAGCAATATCTGTTGCGCGCTCGATATCATTAGAAGCACCGGTTGATACTTTGTCAGCACCGTAGATAAGTTCTTCTGCTAAACGACCACCGTACAAGCTAGAAATCATTGATTCTAGGTGTTGGCGAGACATACTCACGCGGTCCTGCTCTGGAAGGTACATTGTTACACCCAACGCACGACCACGTGGAATGATAGACACTTTGTACACTGGATCGTGTTCAGGAACCAAGCGACCAACAATCGCGTGACCCGCTTCGTGGTATGCGGTTGACTCTTTCACTTCCTCAGACATCACCATTGAACGGCGCTCAGCACCCATCATGATTTTGTCTTTCGCCAGTTCAAACTCAACCATAGAAACGTTGCGCTTGTTACCTCGCGCAGCAAACAAGGCTGCTTCGTTAACTAAGTTTGCTAGGTCAGCACCAGAGAAGCCTGGTGTACCACGTGCGATGAGAGAAGGCTCTACATCACCCGCTAGAGGGACCTTACGCATGTGAACTTTTAGGATCTGTTCACGGCCACGTACATCTGGAAGACCAACTACTACTTGGCGGTCAAAACGACCAGGACGCAGTAACGCAGGGTCCAGCACATCCGGACGGTTAGTCGCAGCTATAACGATAATACCTTCGTTACCTTCGAAACCATCCATCTCAACGAGCATTTGGTTTAGTGTTTGTTCACGTTCATCATGACCACCACCAACACCTGCGCCACGTTGACGACCTACCGCATCGATCTCATCGATAAAGATGATACAAGGTGCAGCTTTCTTTGCTTGTTCAAACATGTCACGCACACGAGATGCACCAACACCAACGAACATTTCTACGAAATCAGAACCAGAGATAGTAAAGAATGGTACTTTCGCCTCACCGGCAATGGCTTTCGCTAGAAGCGTTTTACCCGTACCAGGAGGACCAACCATTAGAACACCCGTTGGAATCTTACCGCCCAGCTTTTGGAAGCGGCTTGGATCGCGTAGGTAGTCCACCAGCTCTTTCACGTCTTCTTTTGCTTCGTCACAACCTGCAACGTCAGCAAAAGTTGTCTTGATTTGTTCTTCGCTCATCATTCGAGCTTTGCTCTTACCAAAAGACATGGCGCCTTTACCACCGCCGCCTTGCATTTGACGCATGAAGAAAATCCATACACCAATTAGTAAGATCATTGGGAACCAAGAGATGAAGATAGTACCCAGCAAGCTTTGCTCTTCTGGAGGCGTGCCTTGTACTTTCACGTTTTGGTTAATTAGGTCATCTAGAAGCTTTTGGTCATACACTGGCATGTAAGTGACCATTTTGGCACCGCCGCCACGACGAACAAAGCTAATTTCACCGTCTTTAAAAGTTGCTTCTTGAATCTGGCCTTGGCCAACTTCCTGTACAAACGTGGTGTAATCCACGGTTCTGCCATTGCTTTCTCCAGGGCCAAAGCTCTGGAATACCGACATCAATACGACGGCGATAACAAGCCACAGAATTAAATTTTTTGCCATGTCACTCAAGGTGTAAGCCTCTCGATAACTAATTGTAATTAAAGGTAGGGTACTACAGTTCATTAACTGTAGCTATAGTGTTAACACGCTCTCAAGAGAGCAAAATGGTTAACCTTTGTAACCAGTGGCTACGACGAAGACCTCTCGAGAGCGAGCTCGCGATGAGTCTGGTTTTCTAATTTTTACGGCTTTAAACATGTCTCGGACTTCTTTCACATACTGATCGAAGCCTTCCCCTTGGAAAACCTTTACGACAAAGCTACCATTAGGCGCTAGAACTTGTCGACACATATCTAAAGCTAATTCAACTAAATACATAGCGCGAGGTTGATCAACAGAATTGTTTCCCGCGATGTTAGGCGCCATATCAGACATTACTACGTCTACCATGGAAGGTTGGATCCTTTCTAGCAAAGCTTCCAATACCGCATCATCACGAAAGTCGCCTTGTAAAAAGCTAACGCCAGCAATCGGGTCCATAGGAAGCAAGTCACACGCGATGATCTGACCACTGTCCCCTACTATCTTAGCAGCATATTGAGACCATCCGCCCGGCGCAGCCCCCAAGTCGACGACTGTCATTCCAGGCTTTAACAATTTATCTTTCGTTTGAATCTCATCGATCTTGAAATAAGCACGTGAGCGGTAGCCTTTTTTTCGGGCTTCATTCGCGTATTTATCATCAAAGTGTTCTTTCAACCAACGACCAGAACTAGCCGAATGTTTTTGTTTACTCATTTTAATCCCAACAAGGCACAAATTGGAGCTATTGTTTTAATAGGCGCTACCTATTACTCAATAAATTATAGTCTTCAGCAATAGATGGCGTTAAAATAGCTTTTTTCAACCCTTATTTTAAAGAAAATTGGCCGCGTAATGAACCTAAGCACCAAACAAAAGCAGCACCTTAAAGGCCTAGCTCACAGTTTAAAACCTGTTGTGCTAATGGGCGCAAATGGACTTACAGAAGCCGTGCTAGCAGAAATTGAAATCGCTCTTAACCATCACGAACTTATCAAAGTAAAAGTTGCTTCGGAAGATCGTGAAACAAAACAGCTAATCATCGACGCTATCGTACGTGAGACGGGCGCTGAAAAAGTTCAGACTATTGGTAAAGTGCTTGTGCTATATCGCCAGTCTGAAGAGCGTAAAATCGAAATCCCTCGTAAGTAACTCTACTTACGTTGCTGAAGAAAAAAGGTCGCCTGAGGCGACCTTTTTGCGTTTTATCAGAGTAGTAATGCTACTCCAAACGACTTAGATATATTCTACTCGGTCAATTTCGAAGTCTTTCGCGCCACCTGGAGTTTGAATAGCAACTTCATCGCCTTCCATCTTACCAATCAGGCCACGAGCAATAGGTGAGCTCACTGAAATGCGACCTGCTTTGATATCGGCTTCGTCATCACCAACGATTTGGTACGTTTTTTCTTCTTCGGTGTCGATATCAATCAAGGTTACGGTTGAACCAAAAATAACTTTACCCGTGTTCTCCATCTTCGTTACATCAATAACTTGAGCAACTGACAGTTTGTATTCAATGTCACGGATTTGTGCTTCACAAATGCCCTGCTCTTCACGAGCGGCGTGATATTCAGCATTCTCTTTTAAATCACCTAGCTCACGAGCTTCAGCAATTGCCTCTGAGATCTGAGGACGTAGTTTAAGTAGACGATCGAGTTCTGCACGTAGCTTTTGCTCGCCACGTAGTGTCATTGGAACTTTTTCCATTTTATAACCTCAAGCCCAAATGGGTCTTTGGACAAAAAAAGCCCACCCTGTCATAGGACTGGGTAGTGCGCTTAAAGATGTATTTCGTTTAGTGTAAACAAACTCCCGGACGAAATCATCTTAATTCGAAAGACAGCAAGACTATGCCTTTTCGGCATAATGATATAACTCACTTTTAGAGCGGTTCTAGGGCGAATCACCTTCTCAATTTATTGAAAAACAACACTGTTCATTACACCAAAAACCTCAAAAAAGATAAAAACTAATCAATGTCAGGCCAATGTCATTGCCAATAATTTCAATCAAAAACAGTAATTTAAATAAAAACAACGCACAATTGAACAGTGTTCATCAGTGGGATTTATATCATTTTACTAACTCATACGGAAACTTTAGCAGTAAAACATGTCCAGCGAGTTGTTAGATCAATGGCTTACAAGTGCGAACTATATCGCTCAATTAGCCAATTTTGGACCAACAACTTGTGAGAGATCACCTCTCCCCCATACAACAATGATTATGGACAGCTAACTAGGACAAATAAGATGAAAAAGACTCTAATTGCTCTTTCTGTATCTGCAGCAGCTATGGCAACTGGCGTAAACGCAGCTGAACTTTACAACCAAGACGGTACTTCTCTAGAAATGGGCGGCCGTGCTGAAGCACGTCTATCTATGAAAGATGGCGACGCTCAAGACAAATCTCGCATCCGTCTAAACTTCCTTGGTAAACAAGAAATCAATGACAACCTATACGGTGTTGGTTTCTGGGAAGGTGAATTTGAGACTGCTCAAAACGGTACTGTAGACGGCGACGACAAGAGCGATCTAGAAACTCGTCTTGCTTACGCTGGTCTTGGCGGTGCTTACGGTGAGTTCGCATACGGTAAAACTGAAGGTGCACTAGGCGTTATCACTGACTTCACAGATATCATGGCTTACCACGGTAACTCTGCAGCAGACAAACTAGCTGTATCAGACCGTACAGACAACATGATGGCTTACAAAGGCCAGTTTGAAAACCTAAGCGTAAAAGCAAGCTACCGCTTCGCTGATCGTATGGAAAACAAAAACACTGGTGAGTACTACGACAACAAACAAGACGGTTACTCTCTATCTGCAATCTACGCTCTAGCTGACACTGGTCTTGAGCTAGGTGCTGGTTACGCAGATCAAGACAAAGCTAACGAGTACATGCTAGCTGCATCTTACACAATGTCTGATCTTTACTTCGCTGGTGTATTCACTGACGGCGAGAAAATGGAAGATTCAAACAACAGTAACACAGTTGATTACACTGGTTACGAGCTAGCGGGTGCTTACACTCTAGGCCAAACAGTATTTACAACATCATACAACAATGCAGAAACTAACAACGAAACTTCTGCAAACAACTTCGCTGTTGATGCTTCTTACTACTTCAAGCCTAACTTCCGTGGTTACATTTCTTACAACTTCAACCTGATTGATGCAGGTGACAAGTTTGGTTCAACTGACACGAGCAAAACAGTTGCAACTAAGATCGATGCTGAAGACGAGCTAGCTCTAGGTCTACGTTACGACTTCTAATTCCGGTCTTTGACTAGAATATCGAATGCCCGCTTTAAGCGGGCATTTTTTATACTTAATTTTAAGCAGCGCGCCTTTCTCTCGTGTCTCATTCATGAAGACATTTGAAGCATTTCTTTAGTTACCTAGCATATTGAAAGGACTTGCGTATACTCAATCACATAACTCACCTTAGAAAGTATCATTATGCGTTTACGTTGGCCCTTGCTCATATTCTCTTCATTACTTTCTGCTTTTTCACAAGCGTACCCTCATCAAGAAGTGCTGCCTGAAGGCGCCCGCATCAGTTTAGTTGCGGAAAAACTCAGTGAAAATGCTGAGCTTGACGGTGTTCATCCTACCGAACAACTGTTCCCACCAGCGAGTACATTAAAAATCGTCACCGCATTAGCCGCAAAGCTAGAACTGGGTGATAATTTCCGGTTTCGAACCAAGCTGGAAACGTCGAACTCAGATGCAGTGATTTACTTTGTCGGCGACCCAACACTCCAAACCAACGACTTAAAATCACTTCTCACTCTAGCTAAGAAAAATGGCTTAAAACGGATTAACGGTGACCTATGGCTCGATAACAGCGCATTCACTGGTTATAACCGTGCGGTGGGCTGGCCGTGGGATATCTTGGGAGTTTGCTACAGCGCTCCGGCATCGACCATCACACTCAATAACAACTGTGTACAAGCCTCTATCTATACACAAAAAGATGGTGGAACGCGGGTCTACGTACCAGAGCATCAACCTATTCGTGTCACAAGTACCGTAGAAACAGTTTCTAAAACCATTAAGAAAAGTCGTCATTGTGACTTAGGTTTAGTTGCAAATCCCGATAACAACTACAAGCTAACAGGGTGCTTGGTTGAAAGAGACAAACCATTGCCACTGAAATTTGCGGTTCAAGACCCTGAGCGTTACACCAGTCAAAGGTTGGCGACTTTGCTCAAGGAGCTCAACATTGGGGTATCAGGAAAGATTAGGGTCGGTACGGCGCCAGAAAAGCAGCGAAAGCTCATCGCAATGCATCAATCAAAGGCCTTACCAGACATTCTTGAAGATATGCTCAAAAACTCTGACAACTTGATTGCCGACACATTAACCAAAACACTTGGTGCTAAATTTTTCGTTCAGCCAGGCAGTTTTACTAACGGTACAGAAGCGATCAAGCAGATCATTTTCGCCAACACTGGTATTGATATTCGTAATGCGCGCCTAGAAGACGGCTCAGGACTTTCGCGAAATAACCGGATCTCCGCGACCAAGATGGCTGAAATGCTGCGCTATATTTGGAAGCATGAAAACGAACTCAAATTGATTGCCATCATGCCGAAATCAGGTGAATCCGGCACATTAAAGTACCGACAAAGTATGCGAAAACTTCCAATTAAAGGACAGCTGATAGCGAAAAGTGGCTCTATCTACGGGACTTACAATATGGCTGGATATGGCTTGGATAAAAATGGTCAACCTAACACCATTTTTGTTCAGTTTGTTTCAGACTACTTCCCAGAAAAACGGGACGACAACACACCTGTCATCGCCCCGATTACACATTTTGAGCAGCTTTTTTACAATGACATTGTGAACTTTAGTCAGGCAATACCTAAGAAATAGTTCACCACGTTAAAGTAAATCCACATTCCTGAAATATCGACGATAGACGCAAGAACTGGACTCACCAATACGGCTGGGTCCAACTTGCAAGCTCGTGCAATAATTGGCAACAGCCCGCCCAATGTTGTAGAAATGGTGACTTGAATGAACAGCGCAACTGCTATTGCCAGTGCGATATCGGTCAGTTCAAAGCCTCCTGTTGATTGTCCTGCACTAAATAACATAATGCGTCCAATCATCACGATAGCGATCGCTAGCGCAATAAATAGAGCGACTCGGCTCTCTTTCCACAAAACTTCTAACCATTGGCGTTTTTTTAACTCTCCAGTAGCAAGAGCACGAATCACTAAAGTTGCTGCTTGTGTTCCTGTGTTACCACCAGCAGCTGCAATCACTGGCATGTACACTGCAAGTAAAACAAGCTGACTAAGGGTGTCCTCATACTGAGCAATGATCAAGCCTGACACTATCCCTAAAAGAGCCAGTGCAATGATCCACCCAATACGCTGCTTCACGTGCCCCAAAACACTAGTCGATAAATAACCATCAGGTGTATCAACTTCAGACATATGCAGACCTAATTGGTGAGCATAATGACGTGCGCGTTTGTCATGGCCTGCTTGCTCAAGTTGAGCAATAAGACTATTCACATAGCCGACAGAGCAATGCTGTAAAATACCTACAGCCTCATCAATCGGCATAACCGTAAGCAAATGGACTTGTTGCTCTTGCTCGTACTGCAAGAATGCATTGCGAGCTGCACCAATTTCTACTTCAGAAAAGTTTGGTGTTGTTTCAATAAAAGTGTTGTTCATTACCGTCATGGCGAATCTCCCGATTGGCATTGGTAACGACCATCGACAAAGCATGAAAAGCCACTCTTGCACGCTAAAAGTCAGACAACAAATAAGATGCACAGAGAAAACCAATGCGAATGCACTGTCTATTCAGAATGTATGAAGGAAATAACGAGAAAAAAATTAGAAAAGATGCCTCACCACTTAGGTAAGGCGGAGATCGCCAATACCGAAGCGGGTTATTTCGCTCCCTTAATCTTACTCACCCAACGACTGGGAGGATGGTCGGTATTGTTCATGTAAATCTCCGATAGCGCTGCCATTATTGGCAGCGCAAGTATAGTAGCAAAGTTCATCAGGTATGGAAGTTTTACTTTGCCGTTTTTGCTAAATTTTCATACAAAAAAAGCGCCCTTCGGACGCTTTCATTTGCAGTCATTATGGATTACTGAATAGTAATACGAGCAAATTTACGTTTGCCTACTTGGAACACGTAAGTACCCGCTTCTGGAGCAAATTTGCTGTCCGCAATTTTTTCACCATCAATCTTCACAGCGCCCTGCTTAACCATGCGCATCGCATCTGACGATGATGGACATAAACCTGCTTCTTTCAACAGATTACTCACTGGGCGACCTGCGTCAAAGTCAAACTCTGGCATTTCATCAGGAATTTGGTTCTTCGCAAAACGGTTTACGAATTCTTGCTCTGCTGCATCGGCATCGGCTTCACTGTGGAAACGAGCAATAATTTCTTTTGCTAGCAATACTTTGATGTCACGAGGGTTTTTGCCCGCTTCTACATCAGCTTTGAATTGAGCAATCTCTTCCAGAGGACGGAAAGAGAGCAGCTCGTAGTAGCTCCACATTAAGTCATCAGAAATAGACATGATTTTACCAAACATTTCGCTTGGCGCTTCGCTGATACCGATGTAGTTGTTTGCTGACTTAGACATCTTCTTCTCGCCATCAAGGCCCACTAGAAGCGGCATCATCAGTACAACCTGAGGTTTTTGACCGTGAGACTTTTGCAGTTCACGACCCATTAGAAGGTTGAACTTCTGGTCTGTACCACCTAATTCAACATCCGTTTCCATTGCTACTGAGTCCCAACCTTGTAGAAGTGGGTACATGAACTCATGAATAGCAATTGGCTGACCACCCGCGTAACGCTTTTTAAAGTCGTCACGCTCTAGCATACGAGCAACGGTTTGGTTTGCCGCAAGGCGAATCATACCTTCTGCGCCCAATTCAGACAGCCACTCAGAGTTAAACTGAATTTTAGTCTTTGCAGGATCGAGAATTTTGAACACTTGCTCTTTGTACGTTTCAGCGTTACGCAATACGTCTTCGCGACTTAGCGGTGGACGAGTTGTGTTTTTACCTGTCGGGTCACCAACCATTGCAGTGAAGTCACCGATTAGGAACGTCACTTCATGACCTAGTTCTTGGAACAAGCGAAGCTTATTGAAAATAACCGTATGACCTAGGTGAATGTCAGGTGCTGTTGGATCAGCGCCCAATTTAATACGTAGAGGACGGTCTTCTTTTAGTTTTGCGATTAGCTCTTCTTCTGGAATCAGCTCTTCAACACCGCGCTTAATCTCGGCTAGTGCAGCTTCAATGCTCGCCATTCTTGTTCACTCCCACAGATTTGGCAAAAATATAATAGCTGAACATATTACTTGAATAGCGATGCATTTTGAAACACGTTAGACTAGGTAGTTGTCACTTTTTCCGTTTAATTTAGCAATCAAGTACCTCATGCATTCGATTTTTGTCCGACTTCCACTCTTGCACAAAGTATTGATCGGTTTTTTTAGTGCGCTGATTATCTTCGCGCTCTTCTTTTTACCTGATCCGCAAGACCTAGACCCGCAGCAGAGCCGATTAAAAGTTGGTCAACATTATCCTGTGCCAGTTTCCCTCGAACTCAGTGCACTAAATAGTTCATCGCCTGCGGTTCCCGCCGTGCTGCGCTGGGAGACATACAAGGTAAAAAATGGCGAGAGTGCTGCCATCTTATTTAGTCGCGTAGGGCTTTCTGCTCGTCTATTACATGAACTGGTGTCATCAGACAAAGAAGTGGAAAAACAGTTAACTCGGCTTCGACCTGGTGACCGATTGCAATTTGGTTTTGACGAAAATAGCGACTTGGTGCAGCTAAGAAGAACACTAAGCGCGTTCGAGACTTTTCGTATCACATTAAAAGACGGCAAGTACGTTTCTGAAGTTGATAAAAAAGAAGTCGACTTCCAGTACAACTACGCTGAAGCCACCATCAAATCAAACTTTTGGAATGCAGGAATATCTTCTGGATTAAATGGTAACCAAATCATGGAACTGGCTGGCATATTTGGTTGGGACATCGACTTTGCTTTAGATATTCGTAAAAACGACAGCTTCCGAGTACTTTACCAAGAGGAAGTGGTAGAAGGTGAAGTAATCGGCCGTGGAAAAATCATTGCTGCGATCTTTAAAAACCAAGGCGATACCTTTACCGCAATATTGGATCAGAAAAGTGGCAAGTATTACGACGAAAATGGGCGTGCAATGAAAAAAGCATTCTTACGCGCGCCGTTGGATTTCCGTCGAGTTTCGTCTAATTTCAACCCACGCCGCTTACATCCAGTGACGGGACGCGTTCGTCCTCATAGAGGCACGGACTATGCGGCACCGGTGGGTACCCCGATTTGGGCAGCTGGTGATGGCGTCGTTCAAAAATCGTCTTACAACAAATTTAATGGTAACTACGTTTTCATTAAACATAGTAATACTTACATTACCAAGTACCTGCACTTAACCAAACGTACTGTACGAGCTGGTCAACGCGTTAAGCAAGGCCAAACCATCGGTACGCTTGGCGGAACTGGCCGTGTAACTGGCCCTCACCTGCACTATGAGTTCCTTGTGAATGGTGTCCATAAAAACCCGCGCACGGTGAATTTGCCACAATCTAAATCCCTGACAGGAAAAGCGAGACAAACTTTCATGGCAAACGCGAAAGTTAGCATGGACAAGCTTGAACGCTACAGCAAACTGTTAGCAATGAAGTAAGGCAAGGTATTGAAAAGGGCAGCTTCGCTGCCCTTTTTGTTTTGTCGATATCATCACGATAAAGCTTACTGTTCGAAGTGATGCTCTCTCCCGAGCATAAGCAAACACGGTGTCAGAACTAACGTTAGCAAAGTCGCAAACGCCAAACCACCCGCGACAGCGGTCGCAAGCTGAGACCACCATTGAGTGCTTGGTGCGCCAAACTCCACTTTCTGATTAACTAAGTCGATGTTCATTTCTAACACCATTGGCAATAAGCCTAATATGGTGGTCACCGTCGTAAGTAAAACGGGTCTTAAACGCTGCACACCCGTACGCAAAATAGCCTCAGATTTTTCTAAGCCACGTTTACGCATCTGATTATAAGTATCGATTAAAACAATATTGTTGTTTACCACGATACCAGCCAACGCAATCACTCCAATTCCCGACATAATGATGCCAAATGGCTTTTGGAAAATAAGTAACCCAGCGAAGACACCAACGGTAGAAAACAGCACTGCACTAAGGATTAAGAAAGCTTGATAAAAGCTATTAAACTGCGTAATTAAAATCAAAGCCATCACACCAAGCGCGACAATAAAAGCATTTTGCAAGAATGCTGATGAGTTTTCCTGCTCTTCATTTTGACCCCGAATCTTATATTCAATGCCTTCTGGTAAGTCGAGCTGTTCCATTCCAGCGGCAATCTTAGGTAACTCAAGCGCCAAATTGTAACCTTCCACCATATCCGCTTTAATATTGATAACTCGATGACCGTCGACCCGACGAATAGTGTCTTGCTTATGATCTGGTTTGATTTGAGCAAAATTCGTAATCGGTACTAGACCAGCTGCCGTTTTCACTCTCAGCTGATCAAATCGACCTATGTCGCGCTTATCTTGCGGATAGCGCACCAAAATATCGACTTCTTCATCCGCATCATCGGGCAAATAATCGCCTATTTTCAAGCCGTTCGTAACAAACTGGACGGTATTCCCGACTAAAGTAGCATCCGCTGCAAAGCGAGAGGCGTCATCTCGCTGGATATCAATTTGCCAATCAATCCCTTCCTTATTAGTGGTATCACTCAAGTTGGTCAGTGCAGGATTACCATCAGCCCAATGTCGTACTTTTTTGGCTGCTTCATCTAACGCACTAACACTCAAATTTCGTGATGACACTTCAATCACGAGATCATGCTCGACAGGCGGCCCTGCGTCCGGGAATTTATACTCAAGTTCAACACCATAAAAGCGGTCTGTCGTCTCTTTTAGTTCCTCAATAATGGTTTTCACTTTGCGTCGATACTGCCAATCCACAGGCGTTATTTGAATCTGGCCAATCTCGTCCCCATTATCGCTCGATCCTGTGCGCGTGTAGACACTTTCAAACTCGTCATGACCGAGCATCACCTTCTCGATTTCGCGCATAACAACATCTTTTTCGTGAATAGACAGGTCACCATAAGAACGAACTTTAACGGTAAAAAAGGCAGGGTCCACCTCAGGGAAAAACTCTGCACCCAAGCCAGCTTTGTTGTAAGTGAAGCCGACACCTGCCGCTAGCAGTATCGCGCTGAGTAAGACTTTCCATGGATGACGAATCGCTACCGACAGAGTCTGGTAATAAAGCTTGGTAATGCCAGTCGCTTTTTCAAAGTTGCCGTTATGCAGCTCCACCATTTCTCGCTGAGCTTTCTGATTGACTACTTGAGGCTTGCCAATGATCCCACCGATGACAGGAACGAACAATAAAGCCATCATCAGCGAAGCGGCCAAGGTAGCAATTAAAGTAAGTGGTAAGTACTTCATGAACTCACCAGTGATGTCTGGCCAGAAAAGTAACGGAGCAAACGCAGCCAATGTGGTTGCTGTGGATGCGGTAATAGGCCAGGCCATTCGCTTTGCTGCATCTCGATAGGCTTCTTTACGTGGCGTTCCTTCTTGCATGCGCCGATCTGCAAACTCTGTCACCACAATGGCACCATCCACCAACATGCCTACCGCCATAATTAAAGCAAACAGTACGACGATATTGACCGTCAGCCCAAATACCGATAACACCAACAACCCAGTCAAGAACGATCCTGGAATAGAAATCCCCACGAGAAGCGCGGTCCTAACCCCCAATATGGCAATAATGACGATAACTACGAGGATAATTGCGGATAAGATATTGTTTTGTAGATCACTGAGCATCAATTTGACATCGTCGGATTGATCCCAAGTATATTTAACTTGCAAATTGTCGGGCCACTCGGCGCGCTTCTGTCCCAGAGCCAGTACTTCTTTTACCAGCTCAACCGTTTCAATGATGTTTTCCCCTGCCCGTTTTTTTACGTCCAAAACGATGGCAGATTCGCCATCTAAACGAGCAAAACTTTCAGGATCGCGAAATGCACGTCGTACTGTCGCCACATCGCCAAAAGTGATCACCTCTTTGCCATTCACCTTGATCGGTAGTTCAAGCACATCTTTCAGTGAATCAAAAACCGATGGGACTTTTACCGAAAAGCGTCCATACCCAGTATCGACAAACCCCGCAGCCACAACTCGGTTATTCAAGGCAATTAAATTATAGATGTCCGCTTGATCGAGACCGTAGCTTTCCATCAATAGCGGATCGACAACTATCTCCACGATGTCTTCGCGATCCCCTGCGATTTCAACTTCAAGAACCTGACGGAAACTCTCCAAACGATCACGTAGCGTTCTGGCAATCTGTACAATGGTCCGCTCTGGTACGGTGCCATATAGAACAACAGTCAAAACAGGCTCTTCAGATGCAAACGTGACTTCGTTTACCGTCGGCTCATCACTGTCCTCTGGTAATTTTGGCTTTGCAAGATCAACCGCATCACGCACATCTGCCATCGCTTTATCAAGATCCACTCCGACACTAAACTCCAGCGTCACCGAAGCATGACCTTCTGATGCCACAGAGGTCATCTCTTTTACGCCTTCAATAGAGCGCAGCTCTTGCTCTATTGGACGAACCAATAAACGCTCGGCATCGACAGGAGAAATGCCTTGATGTCCAACAGAAACATAAATGATCGGAATGGTAATATCAGGGCTCGATTCCTTGGGGATTGTGACGTAAGTAATGACACCTGCAATTAATATCATCACCAACAATGTCAGCATAGTGCGAGCGCGAGATAACGCAGCATCAATCAGAGTGTACATAGGTGCTCCTTACTGCTCATTAGCCGCTTCAATAACTACGTCATCAACTTTATTGGCCAGTACTTGATCACCATCTCGCACAAAACCTTGTCCCAGCACGATAATGTCTACACGCTCTCCTAACCCAGAGAGCCACACACCATCATCCTCGGCCTTAACGAGTTGAATTGGAACAAACTCAACATGCTCATTACGCAGTGTCTTGACACCTAAGTTACCTTCTTCATCGAGTGCTAACATGGCAGCCGTAATCTTTACTGCCAACACTTCACTCAAAGGCAGCTGTACTTCTGCGCTCATACCAGCAGGAATTCTTGCGTCTTGATTATCAATTTCGATTTCAATTGGAAACGTATTAGTAGAAGCAGAAGAAACACGTCCAATGTAGCGTACACGACCTTGATGATGCTGTTGGTTAATGGTTCTTACGTCGGCTTCTAGGCCTTCCTTAAGGTATTGTATATGCCGTTCACTGACATCGGCTTCAATCACTAAAGTATCCAAATCAATGACCGTCGCAATAGGATCGCCAATCCCGACAAAATCACCTAACTCAACAAAGTGGTGATCTACGATGCCATCAAATGGCGCTTTAACCTCAGTATTTCTTAAAGCCGTTTGCACGTTACTCAAATTCGCACGTGCATCTACCAACGCTGCTTGCGCTGTCGCAAACGCAACCTCACCTTGCAGTCCTCGACTTTTTAGCGATTTAGCTGCATTAAACTCTTTTTCTTTAACCAACAGCATCGCCTGGGCCCGTTTAAGTTGAATGCCAAGGTCGCGCTTATCGATGTTTGCGATCACTTGTCCCTGTTTGACCGCTTGGCCTTTCTTTATGTTAAGACTGACTATTTTACCGGCAACTTCGGCGCCAAGACGCGCTTGACGATTGGGCGCTGTTCGTCCATACAATTCAATGGTTTTACTGGTAGGTTCGGCAAGAAAAGTATCAAACATCACCTTTGCAAGTGGTGTCGTGTTCGTGGATGTTGAAGAGTTAGGATGATCATCTTGTGCTTTGAGTTGGCCGATGGTTAGCCATGCAATAAGAAGTAAGACGAGGATAAGAGATACTAGCCAAGGGCGCTCGACAATTCGGCGTCCAAAAGAAAGTCCAGACATATAAAGTCCTTTTTATTATTTCTCTGCATATCTGCGAGCGTGCGCTTTACGTGACATCCTTCTACATAAAGCACAGGCAGCCATTAGCTGCCTGTTAGGTGTTAATTACACACTGAACGATGCACCACAACCACATGTTGTCGTTGCATTGGGGTTATTTACGAAGAAGCGCGCTCCTTCCAACCCTTCTGTGTAGTCAACAATACCGCCTACGAGATATTGCAGACTCATAGGGTCTACAACCAGTGTTACACCACTGTTTACGATTGTCGTATCGCCTTCGTTTACATTTTCATCAAAAGTAAAGCCGTATTGGAAGCCGCTGCAGCCGCCGCCAGTAATGTATACGCGCAGTTTCAATGCTGGGTTTTCTTCTTCAGCAATCAATGCTTTAACGCGAGATGCTGCTGCGTCAGAAAAAGATAATGGTACGTTTACTTCGCTCACGAAGACCTCTCTCACTCGTGTAATGCGTCAAGCCTGAAGCAAGACGTCAAATTTGTGCTAATTAAGACGATTATCCAATACCTGACAAACTCGTTCAAGTATTCGCCGCCGATTCTTTATAACAGATGCGGATATATAAGATTACACTGCGAAACAACACATAAATTAAGCAAAACGTTTCTAACTTGATTATAGCTAGGTACAATGCGCTCCACTTGGTCCGAGCAATCAAAAGAGGATAACCCCATGACCAAATCATCAGAGCTGTATCAAAAAGCTCAGCAAACCATCCCTGGCGGTGTCAATTCACCAGTTCGTGCATTCAACGGCGTTGGCGGTTCTCCGCTATTTATCGAACGAGCAGACGGTCCACTGATTTTTGATGCCGATGGTAAAGCGTATATTGATTACGTTGGCTCTTGGGGTCCAATGATTCTTGGCCACAACCACGCAGTTATCCGCGAAGCAGTAATTGATGCAGCGCAACGCGGTCTTAGCTTCGGTGCGCCAACAGAACTTGAAATCGCGATGGCAGAATTAGTTTCTGAGCTTGTTCCATCAATGGAGCAAATCCGCATGGTAAGTTCTGGTACTGAAGCTACGATGAGCGCGATTCGCCTTGCACGTGGCTTCACCGGTCGCGACAAGATCATGAAATTTGAAGGTTGTTACCACGGCCATGCTGACAGCTTGCTAGTAAAAGCAGGTTCTGGTGCACTAACTCTAGGCCAACCAAGCTCTCCTGGCGTTCCTGCAGATTTTGCTAAGCACACGCTAACAGCAACATTCAACGACCTAGATTCTGTACGCGAGCTATTTGCTGCTAACAAAGGCGAAATTGCTTGTATCATCGTTGAGCCAGTAGCAGGCAACATGAACTGTATTCCACCAGTGGAAGGCTTCCACGAAGGGCTACGTGACATCTGTGATCAAGAAGGCGCGCTACTAATTTTTGATGAAGTAATGACAGGCTTCCGTGTTGCTCTAGGCGGCGCGCAAGCACACTACAACATCAAACCCGACCTAACGACACTGGGTAAAGTGATTGGTGGCGGTATGCCAGTAGGTGCTTTCGGTGGCCGTAAAGAAGTGATGCAATACGTTGCACCTACAGGCCCAGTTTACCAAGCTGGTACCCTTTCCGGTAACCCTGTCGCAATGGCAGCAGGCTACGCATGTTTGAACCTTCTAAAAGAAGAAGGCAACGAAAAGCGCCTAGCTTCTAAAACGAAACAACTTGCTGAAGGTTTTAAGTCTCTAGCAGAAAAACACGGTATTCCGCTAGTTGTTAACCAAGTGGGCGGTATGTTCGGCTTCTTCTTCACTGACCAAGAAAAAGTAACTTGCTACGAAGACGTAACGAAGTGCGATATAGAACGCTTCAAGCGTTTCTTCCACTTAATGCTAAAACACGGTGTCTACCTTGCGCCATCTGCGTTTGAAGCGAGCTTTACTTCACTCGCTCATGGTTCAAAAGAGATTGATGCCACACTAGAAGCTGCTGACCGCTGTTTTGCTGTTCTTGCAGAAGAAGCGAAGTAATCGCTAAAAACGGCGATAACGCATTTAGAAAAGGACCGTAACGGTCCTTTTTTATTGCCAATTCAAAATAACCAATATCGCTAATACCCCAACGACAATGCCAAACCACGGTATTCGCTTAGCTTTTTTCTCGGTTTGACACTTTTTATCACCGTTGCAACAACCCATAGCTCATCTCTTGATTGATAACCGACTGATTTGTAGTCATTATAGCAAGGTACATCGCCCTGCTCTAATTCGGCATTGTCATAAGCTTGAAAGAGTTAAGAGTGCAAAGTAATAAAGGTTACACGCCATCATTGAAGGCATAAACCGTAAACGTCACCTGTAAGTTGGACTAATACCATGCCAAATAATGTAAAAATAACGTCGAGTCACCGAGTACTAATGGTTGCTTTACTCGCCGCTGCTTTTGCTTGCTACTTATTGGTTGAGCCATATATCAACTCAATTGTGATGGCTTTTATCATTTCTTTGCTCATGTTTCCGATACACGAATGGTTTGAGCAGAAAATTCCCAAGCACCCCAATATGGCGGCACTGCTGTCATGTGTCGTTTTGACGTTTATTATTGTTATCCCGCTTTTATTTGTGTTTGCCGCCATTGTTCAGCAAGGCTCTGTTTTCTCACAAAATACATATAATTGGGTTACCAATGGTGGTATCCAAGATATATTCCAACATCCTTTCGTTATCAAAGGCTTAGCGATTGTTAATGAGTACTTACCTTTTGATAAAATCGAGCCCAAAGCCATCGCTGAGAAAATTGGGCAATTTGCCACATCGTTTGGCTCTAACTTAGTTGCTATTAGCGCAAAGATTTTAGGAGACGCAACCAACTTCCTAATGAACTTCTTCCTAATGCTGTTTGTGTTGTTTTTTCTGCTTCGTGACCACGACAAAATTATCTCTGCGATTCGTCATATTCTGCCACTTTCACGTAGCCAAGAAGACCGAATATTGACAGAGATAGAGCAAGTTTCTAAATCAGCCGTAATGGGCTCATTCATGACGGCGATTGCTCAAGGTTTGGCTGGCGGCATCGGTATGTGGCTCGCCGGCTTCCCTGGGCTATTTTGGGGAACGATGATGGGCTTTGCATCATTCATTCCAGTGGTAGGAACCGCGCTAATCTGGATTCCTGCAGCAGCGTACTTGTTCTTAACAGGCGATATGACTTGGGCTATCTTTTTGACGGTGTGGAGTGTAGTTGTCGTTGGCTCTATAGATAACCTATTGCGCCCGTTGCTAATGCAAGGCAGCGCTGGCATGAATACCCTTATGATTTTCTTCTCATTACTGGGTGGTCTGCATCTGTTTGGTTTGATTGGTCTTATCTACGGCCCACTTATTTTTGCCGTGACCATGGTACTGTTTAATATCTACGAGGAAGAATTCAAAGACTTCCTTAACCAACAAGACAACAGCTAGTCACCGCTTAATCACTTCAAGCTTGGGGCAGATTGTGCGAAAATCTGCCCCAAATTATTTCTGATGAACCAAATTTATGTCTGCTTATATCGCTCCTAGCCAAATAGCTCAGCGCCAACTTGAATACTTCAACGGAAAACACGTTTTAGTCGCTGGTGAAGTTGAAGACCTATTTCCTCTTGAGTTAGTAGCTCATTGTGAGTCTGTTGAAGTGTTTACTTCCAACTATAGCTACTACCGCCAAATTCAAACCTCTGACAAAGTGAAAAGTCATTTTGGCTCTGTGTTTGATGTTGAAACAAAAGCAGACATGGTCCTTTTATACTGGCCAAAAGCAAAAGCCGAAGCAGAATACTTGCTGGCGATGTTGATGGCGAAACTGGGCATTAACACCGAAATCGTCATCGTTGGTGAAAACCGCTCCGGCATCAAGAGCATCGAGAAGATGTTCCAAGAATACGGCCCTGTGAACAAGTACGACTCTGCTCGTCGCTGCTCATTTTACTGGGGTAATTGCCTCAATGAACCAAAACCTTTCAACCAAGCAGATTGGTTTAAGTCTTACACTGTTACACTCGGTGAGCAGTCGCTAGCGGTTAAGAGCCTACCTGGCGTATTCAGCCATGGCGAGTTCGACTTAGGTAGCCGATTGCTGCTTGAAACCTTACCTAAGCTGTCGGGCAAAGTGCTCGACTTTGGTTGTGGTGCAGGTGTGCTCGGTGCGTTTATGGCGAAAGCGAATCCAGAGATCGCGATTGAGATGTGTGACATTAATGCTTATGCGATCACTTCTAGCCAAGCCACATTAGAAGCGAATGGTTTATCCGGACGCGTATTTGCATCAGATATATACTCGGATACCGCAAAAGACTACCGCTTTATCGTCAGCAACCCGCCATTCCACAGTGGTTTAGACACAAATTACAACGCAGCGGAAACCTTGTTGGGCCAGGCACCACAATATCTAACCAAAGACGGTGAAATGGTGATTGTCGCGAATAGCTTCTTAAAATACCCACCAATTATCGAGCGGGCGTTTAATAATTGCGAGACGCTAAATAAGACCAATAAATTTTCTATCTACTACGCGAAAAAATCATAACTTCCCCCGCGCAGGCACAAACCTGCGCGATTTTTTCTCATAAATTCAACACTCATAAGAAAAACTGCGTCACCCTGCACGCTTTACAACTAACTTTCTTGTCAAAGAAAAAAAACTCGTTAATTTTGTTAATTCTATCTAGTTGAACATCTTATCCGTTTTTAACGAGAACCTCGGCAGCGAAGTATGTTTTAGAACTGCCCATTATGAGTTGTAATCTTATCCATGTTTAAATTCTACAAAAAACAGAAATTTAAGCGCCTTCAGAGTACACTGATGACCGCATTTCTGGTGCTCAGTATCACACCTCTTACCATTACTGCGATCTTTTTCTTGCAGTCCCACAGTAAAGATCTGCAAGAACAAAGCACCTCGCACTTACTGTCTGTTCGAGATACAAAACAGCAGCAAATCATCGACTACTTTGAGGCACGAGAAACCGAAGTCATGGGCTTTGTGCGCTCAGAGTTGGCTTACGCCAGTGGTGGCCGATTCTACGGTCTCGTCAATGCTTTTAGTCGTTTAGGCAATGATATTGAAGAGTCTCGTAAAAACGCCCAACAGCGCTACATCAAGGGCAGCGGAGACCAAATCAAAACCTCAACGTTACCCGAGTCATCCAACTATGTAGGAAGTGAACGTTACCGGCTTTTGCATAAACGCTATCATTGGGCCTACTTGGAGCTCCTCAAGCGCTCTGATTTTAATGACATTTTGCTGGTCGACATCAATGGTAACGTCACCTACTCGATCAACAAAGACGATAACTACGGAACGAACTTGTTATCAGGCCCCTACAAAGACTCGGCACTTGGCAAAACTTTCAAGCGTCTCGCCGATGATGTGACTGAACGTCGAAAAGTAAACGAAGACTACACTCCTGTGATTGTGTCTGACTTCGAGCTGGAAGGGGGGAAATCAGTCGCTTGGCTAGGTGCACCAATTGTTCAGCAAGGTTATCTACACAGCTATGCCATGTTCCGCTTGCCAAATAATGGCATCACTAAGTTAGCCGCAGACGCTAATCGAGAGTCATCCATTAACACCCTGCTGGTTGGAAATGATCACCAACCTCGCACAATTAACACGAAACAAGACGACATTAAGAACAGTTTAGAAGTGATCGATAAAGCACTCTCTGGTGCGTTTGGTGTCGGCACTTACACGAACGGCTTAGGTGAAGAAATCATCGCGGCTTATGCACCGATTGAAACTCGTGGTGTGATTTGGGCGCTCGTCGTACAGTTACCAGAAAACGAAGCTTTCGCTCGTATCCATCAACTCGAAAAACTATTCGTTATCGCTATGTTGATCGCCATTATCCTTGTGGTGATCGCTTCTCACTATTTATCAAACTTTATCACTTCTCCGTTGCTGAAATTGACTTGGGTTGCCGAAAAGGTCTCTGCAGGGGATCTTGATGACACGTCTTTTAATACGGTTCGTAAAGATGAAATTGGTCGGCTTGCGTTAAGCTTTGAACGAATGCAACGCTCTATTCGAGAGAAGATTCAAACCATTAAGAAGCAAAATGAAGAACTAGAAAGCAACATACAGATCATTCAAAAACAGAATGAAGAACTGCAATTGGCCGATAAATTAAAAGATGAATTCTTAGCCACGACTTCTCATGAACTTCGTACACCGTTACACGGCATGGTCGGGATTGCTGAAACCTTAGCGTCCGGCGCCAATGGTACGATCCCCGCTAGCCAGAAATATCAGCTTGATATCATCATTAAAAGTGGTCAGCGTCTCGCTAATCTAGTCGATGACTTGTTGGATTATCATAAAATGCGTTATGGAAGCATGGATATCCAGAAATCAGCAGTGAGTTTGGGCAGTGCAACACGATTGGTTTTAGAGCTTTCTAGCCATTTACTCGGAAGTAAAACCATCCGCATCATCAACCAAGTCCCAGCGGATTTAAAAGCAGTATCAGCTGACCCGCAACGCCTTGAACAAGTGCTATATAACCTGATTGGCAATGCGATTAAATACACCTCAGAAGGTAAAATTGTTATCTCCGCTAATGTGGTAGATGATCATGTACGCGTACAAGTCGTGGATACTGGACAAGGAATTCCCGCAGAACAACTTGAGCATATTTTTGAACCACTTATCCAAGCAGGGCAAGACGCGAGCCGTTATCGTCAAGGTGCAGGGCTTGGGCTCTCCATTAGCCGGCAATTGATCGAATTAATGGGAGGCTCGTTATACGTCAGTAGCCAACCAATGGTCGGAACTACCTTCAGTTTCACTTTACCGCTCGCCAGTGAAGAAGAAATCCAAGCAACCCAGACTCTAGCTGCGCACGGGCACTTCCAAATTCCTGAAGTTAATGTAGAGAACAGCGAAGACTTATCACTTCCAGAGAACCCAGACGGCCCGTTACTGTATGTTGCTGACGATGAACCAGTAAACTTACGCGTGCTTGAAAGCTTTTTACGTTTAGAGGGCTATCGTGTGCGTACCGTCTCCGATGGGCCAGAAACGTTAGCGCTCGTCGAGCAAGAGAAGCCGGAACTTCTGTTATTGGATATCATGATGCCAGGCATGAGCGGCTACCAAGTTTGTAGTGAACTACGTGAAACCTATGATCATGCCGAGTTGCCAATCATTATGCTCACCGCACTCAGTCAAACAGAAGATCGTGTAAGAGGTTTTGAAGCAGGAGCCAACGACTATTTATCGAAACCATTTAATAAACAAGAGTTGGCGGCACGTATCCAAGCGCATTTAACGGCAAGTAAAGCAGAAATGCGCCATATGGAAAACAAAGTGCTAGAGTCTGAACTTAGACAGCGAGCAGTCGTTGAAGCAAGCTTACTTGAGACTCAAGGTCGTTTGTTGGAACAGCTAGAATCGGCTCCTGAAGCTATCATCTGTCTACGTGAAGACAAGCGTATTCGCTTTGCTAACGAAGCTGCTTGTAAGCTATTCAAGCGCAGCTTAGAACAGCTAAAGCGCTCATCTGCTGATGAGCTGATTGCCCCTAAATATCTAACCGTCAAACAACCTCATTACTGTGGCAAGATTGATATCTATATTGAAGATATTCGTCAGAACATCGAAGCAGACATTCTTAAGCTCCCTGAAGGTTCAGGGTTAGATATCATGTACATCTTTAATGTCGGCGGTGGAGCCAGTGCCGCTCGCATACATAATCTAGAAACCGCCGTAGAAGTGCTTTCAAGTTATGCATTTGATGGTGACAAAGACCAATTGCAAAAGCTAAAAGAGCTTGGCGGAGAATTTACGCGCCTTGCAGACAAAGCACTCGGTAATAAAAAGGACAAGCAAGAACTTATGCGGGAAGTTCTAGTCGACGCAATGACACATGCTTTAGAGTATTGGGAATCTGTAACGGGTGAAAGTAAATTCGCATTTGCAGAGCAAAGTGGCTTGTGGCGCGTTTATCTAGACCGAAGTACTTTACAAACACGCACCTTAGATAAATACATGCGTATAGAAACATTACCCAAAACACCACGTTGGAGAACGGTGCTAAGCTCGATAGAGTTCATTCTCGAACACTGCAAAGAACAGAGCCCCGAGAGAGCATACATAGAAGCACAACGAGATAAACTACAGCGACTATTGACCAGCTAATATTTATCAAAAAAACTAGCCCAGCGTGCATGCTGGGCTTTTTTGTTATTCGAGTATTCCCTTCCTTGAGATAAAAGAGACCGCCTCTTCCTACCCCATTAACATATTTCCAATAACGAACATTCGGTTAGACAACGCTATCTATTGTTGGTCTTCAAAACGTACGACCTTATCCATTTAACTTGTCTTAACTAGGTAAGTTCGAGCAACCGAAAAAACTTCATTCATACAATAAAAAAAGGACAACAAACGGAAGAAAACTGTCGATAAAAAAGGCCATTTTTCAGATAACAAGCGGATTTTGACGAACTATTGATAGAGATTGCGAACTTAATCACAACAGAACGGCAGATTAATTTTTAGCTGATTAATTAACACCATTTCTGCATGTGAGCGAGATCTCCGAACCTAGAAAACAAGCAGGAAACGTATATTTAAAAAGGACCAGCAGGTTAGTAATCACCAACACTTATTATTAACAAGGATATAAACTGCGACGCATATCAACGTTTATTTTTTGGCCCAATGCTGGTTAAAATTAGCCAAAATAACGTTTATAACGGAGAGCTCAGAGATTTTAACGTTTTTAACGGGAATCAAGTTTGATTATTTTATGGATAAGGTGTTTTCTTACTCCTGCCTAAGGCCTACAGGCCACTCTTGGCGAAACTCAATGTTGTAATGAGTAAGGCATGTACAAGAGGTAGGTCTTAGAGAGTGTTTATCAATTGATGACATTCAATTCCATTTAGTGAAATGAAAGCAAATAGTAAGGAACAGCTATGCTTGCCAATATTAAAAAAACAGCACTAGCAACAGCAATTATTGCAACGGCTACTACAGGTTTTGCATCGGTAGCTACTGCGGCTGAACGCAGTGAACTGACTATCCACCCTAAAGAGTTTACAACTTTCGTTCGTAACTTTAACCCTTTCTTGGGTGCAACTAACCTGCACACAACAACCGACTTTATTTACGAGCCGCTCGTTGTTTTTAACGAAATGCACGGTAACACGCCTGTATTTCGTCTAGCAGAAAACTTTACCATGGCTGATGACCTGATGAGCGTAACCTTCGATATCCGTAAGGGCGTAAAATGGTCTGATGGCAAAGCGTTTACCGCTGATGATGTTGTTTATTCTTTCAACCTAGTTAAAGAGAAGCCAGAGCTAGACCAATCTGGTATCAACTCTTGGGTGACTGGCGTAGAAAAAGTTAACGACTACCAAGTTAAATTCCGTCTAAGCGAAGCAAACTCAAACGTTCCTTACGAAATTGCGAAAGTACCAGTCGTACCTAAGCACGTATGGAGCAAAGTAAAAGATCCAGCAACATTCACAAACGAAAATCCAGTAGGCAGTGGTCCATTTACTGAAATCGACACTTTCACACCGCAGCTATATATCCAGTGTGAGAACCCGAATTATTGGGATGCTGACAACCTAGATGTAGATTGTCTGCGTGTGCCACAAATCGCGAACAACGACCAATTCTTGGGCAAAATCGTTAACGGCGAAATGGACTGGACGTCTTCATTCGTACCAGACATCGACCGTACGTACGCTGCAGCAAGTCCGAATCACCACTACTGGTACCCACCAGCGGGTACTCAAGCATTTGTAGTGAACTTCAAAAACCCAGACGCTGCGAAAAACGAAGCACTAACTAACGTTGACTTCCGTCGTGCGTTCTCTATGGCGCTAGACCGTCAAACTATCATTGATATCGCTTTCTACGGCGGCGGTACAGTGAACGACTTCGCATCTGGCCTTGGCTACGCATTCGAAGCTTGGTCTGATGAAGAGACGCACAACAAGTACAAAGGCTACAACACATACAACGCGGAAGGTGCGAAAAAGCTTCTAGCTAAAGCTGGCTTCAAAGATGTAAACAAAGATGGCTTTGTGGATACACCATCTGGCAAGTCTTTCGAGCTTCTAATTCAATCACCAAACGGTTGGACTGACTTCAACAACACGGTACAACTAGCCGTTGAGCAACTAGCAGAAGTGGGCATTAAAGCTCGTGCTCGTACACCGGACTTCTCGGTATACAACCAAGCTATGCTAGAAGGTACTTACGACGTTGCTTACACCAACTACTTCCACGGTGCAGATCCACACTTGTACTGGGATAGTGGCTACAACTCGAAGCTACAAGCTGGTGACGGCATGCCTCGCTTTGCAATGCACTTCTACAAGAACGATAAGCTAGACGGTCTTCTTAACAGCTTCTACAAGACAGCAGATAAGCAAGAACAGCTAGAGATCGCTCATGGCATTCAGAAGATCATTGCTCAGGACCAAGTAACTATTCCTGTGCTATCTGGCGCGTACATGTACCAATACAACACAACTCGCTTCACTGGTTGGTGGAACGAAGAAAACCCTAAGGGCCGTCCAAACATTTGGGCAGGTATCCCAGAGCGTCTACTTCACGTACTGGACCTAAAACCAGTTAAATAAGTAGAAGTTCATTTCAAGCGGCATGCATCCCGTGTGCCGCCTATAAAAATCCCTTGTTAACGAAACCAATATGTGGCGCTCGTCGTCAGGGGATTTTTCGCTCTAAATTTCGCTAGGAGCGACCTGAAACCAGAAACAGGGAAAAAATCTGGGTGAGTAAGGTGTGAGTTATGGGTTATTTTTTAAGACGTTTGTCGTTCTATCTTGTCGCGCTCTTAGTTGCAGCGACGTTAAACTTTATTATTCCGCGAGCAATGCCTGGTGACCCAGTTACCATGATGTTTGCTAATGCTTCAGTACAGGTGACTCCAGAACGAATCGCAGCAATGAAAGAACTGCTCGGTTTCGTTGATGGGCCAATTTACATTCAGTACTTCTCGTACATTAAAAACATTCTAAGTTGGGAGCTAGGTACATCAATCCAGTTCTACCCTCTTTCAGTTAATTCTTTACTAGGTAGTGCATTTGGCTGGTCACTATTTCTAGCTGGTACTGCGGTTGTACTTTCTTTCTCCATCGCTTCTGTCCTTGGTATTTTTGCCGCCTGGAAGCGCGGTAGTAAGTACGATGCATTCGTAACGCCTGGCACATTGATCATTCAAGCGATTCCACAAATGGTTATCGCAATGTTAGCACTGTTTACCTTTGCGATTGGCCTGAAATGGTTCCCATCTGGCTATGCTTACACGCCAGGTACTATTCCTGATTGGACAAGCTGGGAGTTCATCAAGAACGTGGGTTACCACGCTGTACTACCTCTATTCTGTGCAACCATCGTTCAAATTGGTGGCTTCCTAGTTAACATGCGTAACAACATGATCAACCTTCTCGCCGAAGACTATATCACGATGGCTAAAGGTAAAGGGCTGAGTGAAAACCGCGTCGTCTTTAATTACGCCGCACGTAACGCACTACTTCCAAGTGTTACCGCACTGTCTATGTCTTTAGGTATGGCCATCGGTGGTCAATTAATCATCGAGATGATTTTCAACTACCCAGGCCTAGGTACTGTTCTATTGAACGCAATTCACGCTCGTGACTACCAAGTACTTCAAGGTCAGTTAATTATCATGACGATGTTCATGCTGTGCTTCAACTTAATGGCTGACATGCTGTACATGATTCTAGACCCTCGCCTACGTACGGGAGGCAAATAATCATGAAAGAACTATTCAAACTTATTTTAGGTAACGCATTTGCTCGCATTGGTCTTGGCATTGTTACGCTGTTCGTGTTCGTTGCGATTGCCGCTCCTTTACTTACAAAGCATGCGCCAGACAAGCGAACCGGTAACCCACACGAATACCCAAGCTTTGTTGTAAAACAGGCACAAAACAACCCTGATGGTTGGGTTGCTAAAAACCTAGCAGACGATCGTCGTACACTGATTATGTCTAAAAAGGCCGACCACGTATTAGGTACTAGCCGAATGGGTCGCGATATCTGGTCGCAAGTGGCTTACGGTGCACGAGTATCACTGGGTGTAGGCTTTGGCGCTGGCATCATCGTGTGCTTCTTAGCAACAGTCATTGGTATATCGGCAGGTTACTTCGGCGGCAAAGTGGATGACGTATTGAGTGCCGCGATGAACATCATGTTAGTAATTCCGCAGTATCCATTGCTATTCGTGTTGGCGGCCTTTATCGGTGAAGCAGGCCCACTCACTATTGCCTTGATTATCGCTGGTACTTCTTGGGCATGGGGTGCACGTGTTGTCCGCTCTCAAACTATGGCACTACGCGAGAAAGAGTTCGTTAAAGCCGCCGAAGTATTGGGAGAGTCTTCATTCCGCATCATCTTTGTTGAGATTTTACCAAACCTTATCCCAATTGTCGGTGCGAGCTTCATTGGCTCAGTAATGCTGGCGATCAACACTGAAGCGGTCATTTCGTTCCTAGGTTTGGGTGATGCCAACACGATCAGTTGGGGCATCATGCTTTACAACGTGCAAACCTCATCAGCCATGCTGATTGGCGCATGGTGGGAAGTACTAGCACCTTGTATTGCCCTAACATTACTGGTTACTGGTCTTGCTCTGTTGAACTTTGCCGTTGACGAAATTGCGAACCCTCAACTTCGTTCTCACAAAGGCATGAAACGCTGGAAAAAACTAGCAGCAAAAGACAAGAAAGAGCGTGAGCCTGAACTGGCACCACAAAATGCACTATGGAGCGGAGATAAATAATCATGACTGCACCACTAATTTCCATCCGTAACCTATGCGTAGACTACATCACAGACGCGGGCGATGTCCGCGCCTGTAACAACGTGAGCTTCGACATTGCACCCGGTGAAGTATTCGGTCTGGCTGGTGAATCTGGCTGTGGTAAGTCCACTGTTGCCTTCTCACTAATGCGCCTTCATAAGCCACCAGCGTTTATCACAGGTGGTGAGGTGATCTTCAACGGTGAAGATATCCTTCAGTACAGCGATGATCGCATGCAAGCGTTCCGCTGGAGTGAAATGTCGATGGTATTCCAGAGTGCGATGAACGCTTTGAACCCTGTTCTAACCATGGAAGAGCAGTTCTGTGACGTCATCATGCGTCATACCAATATGACTCGCGCTCAAGCAAAAACACGCGCTGAAGGTCTGCTGGAAATCGTTGATATCCACCCTAGCCGATTGAGTGATTACCCGCACCAGTTCTCTGGTGGTATGCGTCAACGTCTAGTAATCGCAATCGCTTTGGCTCTGAACCCAAAAATGATCATCATGGACGAACCGACTACCGCATTGGATGTAGTGGTTCAACGTGAAATTCTACAAAAAATTTACGCGCTTAAAGAAGAGTTTGGTTTCTCAATTCTGTTCATCACACATGACTTGTCATTGATGGTCGAGTTCTCGGATCGTATCGGCATCATGTACTCAGGTGAGTTGATTGAAGTCGCGCCTTCTAAGCAAATTCTGGAAAGTCCTTACCACCCTTACACCAAAGGTTTGGGTAGCTCTTTCCCTCCACTAACTGGACCAAAGACCAAATTGACTGGTATTCCAGGTAACCCGTTGAACTTGCTAGAAGTACCACGGGGCTGCCGCTTCCAAGCTCGTTGCGATCGCGTACATGAAGCATGTACACGTGTACCAACCCAATTACGTCAAATTGAACCAGGTCGCCTCTCAAATTGCCATTTGTACGGCGACACCATTGCTCAAGCTAAGGTTTAACAACAAAAAAACGCTAGCTAAGAACAAAAATTACACTGGAGAGAATTATGAGCAAACAATTCGGCGAACTGCTGATTGAGGGTAAAAATGTCGTTAAGGACTTCCCTTTAAACAGTAACTCAATCAAACAATCTAAGATGCGCGCAATCAACGACGTCTCTTTCAAAATGTACAAGAGCCGCGGCTTGTCAGTGGTAGGTGAATCTGGTTCAGGTAAGTCTACTACTGCAAAAATGATTGCAAAAATGTACGCACCAACCGATGGCATCATTGAATACAAAGGTCGTGATATCCAAGACATCACCTCTCGTCACGATTTAATGACCTACCGTGAAGGTGTACAAATGGTGTGGCAAGACCCGTTTGGCTCGCTAAACCCAACGCACAATATCTTCCACCATATTGCGCGCCCGCTGCTGATTCATAAGAAAGTAGCACCGGGCAACAAGAAAGAACTGGAAGAGCGTGTGTACGACCTACTTGAACAAGTTGGTCTTATTCCACCAAAAGAAACGGCGCAAAAGTTCCCGCACCAGCTATCTGGCGGTCAGCGTCAACGTGTAAACCTAGCTCGTAACATCGCAGTTGGTGCTGAAGTGGTATTGGCGGATGAGCCAACATCGATGCTCGATGTATCAATCCGTGCCGGTGTTCTGAACTTGATGGAAGAGATGAAGTTCGAGAAACAAATGTCTCTGCTTTACATCACTCACGACATCGCAACAGCGCGTTACATTGCTGAAGATCTCGCGGTCATGTACGTAGGTCACATGGTTGAATGGGGCGATACTGAAGAAATCATTCACGATCCTCAACACCCATATACGCAACTGTTGGTATCTGCGGTTCCAGATCCATCGAAGTCTATTCACGAGAAACTGAAAGGCAACAAAGGGGAAATCCCACTTTGGACACCAGAATCTGTCGGCTGTCCATTTGCTGGACGTTGTGTACACGCTACCGACAAATGTCGCGAACGACTACCGGGCGTCACTCAACTGTCCGACAACCACTTTGTCCGCTGTTACTTATTTGAAGATTAAACATAACGAGGGTCAGGTTCAGCCTGACCCATTCCTGTTTTTATCGTTTCCCGGAGACATTGAATGCTGCTACTGACTAACCACATTGGTTATGAACGTCTGGGCCCAAAGAAAGCCATTATCCAGACCGAACAACCACACTTGTCTTCTTACACTGCTCAATTGATTTGTGCCACTAGCGAGCAAACCGTGGCAACTTTTGCGGTTGAAGAACAAGGTAAAGTGGCGAACTGGCATCAGGGCTATTTCTACCTCATCGACTTTTCCTCTTTCACAACGTCAGGTGACTATTTCTTGCAAGTAGAAGATACGCGCTCTTCCTCTTTCATCGTTGGCGAACACATTCTGTTGGATCAAACTTTGTCAGATGTGATCCACTACTTCAAATCGCAACGTTGCGGCGGGATCTTCGATAAACAAGATCGACAACTTCCAGTACTAAACTCCAATAAAAAGGTTGATGTACACGGCGGCTGGTACGACGCATCAGGAGACGTTAGCAAGTATTTAAGTCACCTTTCATACGCGAATTATTTGAATCCTCAACAAACCCCAATGGTGGTTTGGAACATCCTAAAAGGGGTTTCATTGCTTGAAGGAAGCGAAGACATTGCAGCTTTCACACGTACACGTCTGATTGAAGAAGCCCTGTTCGGTGCAGACTTTCTTGTGCGTATGCAAAACGAAAAAGGCTTTTTCTACATGACGGTCTTTGACAAGTGGAGCAAAGATACTGCGCAACGCGAGATTTGCGCGTACGAAACTCAACTTGGTCACAAATTTGACGACTATCAAGCAGGCTTTCGACAAGGTGGCGGTGTCGCCATTGCAGCGCTAGCGGCAGCGTCGCGTTTAAGTGTTCACGGTGAATACGATCAACAAAAATACCGCAACGCTGCCGAAAATGGTTACTGGCACTTAAAAGAGCACAATACGCAGTACCTCAATGATGGGGAAGAAAACATTATCGACGAATACTGTGCGCTACTGGCTTGTGTAGAACTGTTTAAAGCAACCAAAGAAACTCGCTACTTGGAAGAGAGCCGTTTGTGGGCGCAACGTTTAGTTGCACGCCAAATGAGCGACGAGCAGATTCAACACTTTTGGTCAGCAAACCAAGACGGCAGCCGTCCATATTTTCACGCAGCCGAAGCTGGTCTACCAGTTATTGCCCTATGCGAATATCTATCAATTGAAGACGACTCAGCACGAGCGGAATCGGTAAAACGTATCGTCAACCTAGCGTGTGAGTTTGAGATCACAATATCGAATAAAGTGATCAACCCATTCGGTTACCCTCGCCAATATGTTAAAGGCGTAAATGAGTCAAAACGCGAGGCATTTTTTGTCGCACACAACAATGAATCCGGCTATTGGTGGCAAGGCGAGAATGCTCGACTGGGCTCACTCGCGACCATGGCGTACCTTGCTCAACCGCATATAGCGTCGCAAGAAGTACAGCAACAACTTTCTGTGTTTGCTCAAGATGCATTGAACTGGGTTGTAGGCTTAAACCCATACGACATGTGCATGCTAGATGGCCATGGTCGTAACAACCCTGATTACCTCCCTCAATATGGTTTCTTCAACGCAAAAGGTGGCGTGTGTAACGGAATCACTGGCGGCTTTGAAGACGAGGAAGACATTGCATTTAACCCACCAGCACAAAAAGAAGACGTGTTACAAAACTGGCGCTGGGGCGAACAATGGATCCCGCATGGCGCTTGGTACTTACTCGCGATAATGAGTCAAGCTCAGCATGTTTCTCAGTTGGCGACCTCTAAAAATATGAAGGAAGAATAATCATGGGAATGTATTTTGTCGGTATCGATGGTGGCGGCACGTCATGTCGAGCCAGGATTAAAGATTCACAAGGTAATTTTCTTGGCGAGGCCAAAAGCGGCAGTGCCAACATCATGCTAGGTGCTGAAATAGCAATGGCTTCGATTCTTGAATCCATCACTTCGGCTACCGAGCAAGGCGGTCTAACACAACAAGATTTCGCGTCGATGCACGTCGGCTTAGCCCTTGCTGGCGCAGAGCACAAAGCATCTTGGCAAGCCTTCATGTCTCTTCCTCATCCATTTGCCAGTATAACTCTGAATACCGATGCTTACGGTGCGTGCGTTGGTGCGCACAATGGCGAAGATGGCGCAATCATGATTGCGGGAACCGGTTCTTGTGGCATCTACCTTAAAGGATTGGAGCAACACGTTGTCGGTGGTCGTGAGTTCCCTATTTCGGATCAAGGTGGCGGCGCAGTGATGGGGCTACGCCTAGTTCAGCAAGTTTTGTTAGCTGAAGATGGCATCAGAGAAAAAACGCCCCTAGCACAACACTTTATGACGCATTTCGAAAATGAGGTCGACAACGTGGTGGCGTGGTCAAAACAGGCGCTTCCTCGTGATTATGGGCAGTTTTCTCCGGCTATTTTCCAACATGCGGAACAAGGCGATGCACTGGCCATTGAAATACTGAAGCAAACCGCAGCGGATATAGAAATGTTTCTCGTGGCATTAAACAAGCGCGGCGCAACACGTATTTGTTTAATGGGTAGCATTGCTGAACGCATTTTACGTTGGCTCTCACCACCAGTTCAGCAATGGATTGTTGAGCCACAGTTTGACGCGATTGAAGGCGCAATTATGTTTGCTGGCAAACCAGAACATAACCTTTACTCGCTCAGTGCGGCGTAGGAGTAGATATGGAATATCGTGTTGATCTCGTGGTCCTTTCTGAGCAGAAACAAAACTGCCGCTTTGGCCTCACCTTTCATAACTTGAGCGACCAAGACCTAAACAGCTGGAGCTTAACTTTCGCTTTCGATCGTTACATTCTTCCAGACAGCGTTTCAAATGGTCAACTGACTCAAATTGGTAGTTTTTGCACACTTAAGCCAGAAGGGGTGGTACTGGCTGCCAACCATCACTATTACTGTGAATTCAGTATTGGTTCGAACCCATTCCGTTATTACTCGGATGGCTTTAACGAAGCGATGATCAACTTTGTCGTTGATGGAAACCCACAGCGCGCACAAGTGGATGTCACGCCTATCGTATTAGCTTCACCATACCGTGAACGCAGTGAGATTCCTGCAAGTTTAACCCATGCACAGCCCTTGCTGCCAAAACCAAACCATATTGAGGTCAGCGATCACTATTTTAGCTTTGATCATCATGCTGGCGTCGCGGTTTATTCAAGCCTGGCCAATTCAGCTAAAGAATGGCTACTTGATGAGCTTAAGCGCATTCACCAATTTGAGTTCGCATCAGACAATGGCAGTCAGATCATCTTCAAAGGCAACCCAACCTTGGATGAAGGCGCTTACAAACTGAAAGTAGCCGAAGAGTCAATCAAAATTGAAGCAGGATCTTCGTCTGGTTTTACCCATGCTTGTGCAACGTTATTACAACTAATCAAAGTTGGCGATCAACCTAACTCAATGGAAGTAGTTTGCTGTTCAATCAAGGACAGGCCACGTTTTCGTTACCGCGGTATGATGCTGGATTGTGCTCGTCATTTTCACTCCGTTAAGCAAGTCAAACGCTTGATCAACCAACTGGCTCATTACAAGTTCAATACGTTCCATTGGCATCTTACCGACGATGAGGGGTGGCGAATTGAAATCAAATCACTGCCTCAACTGACCGATATTGGTGCTTGGCGCGGATTGGATGAGATCAATGAACCACAGTACACGCACTTTGATGAACGTTACGGCGGCTTCTACACACAAGAAGACATCAAAGACGTTATCGAATTTGCATCGCAACGCGGCATCACCATCATTCCTGAAATTGATGTACCTGGTCATTGCCGAGCCGCCATCAAGTCGTTACCACACCTATTGGTAGAAGCGGAAGATACCACCGAATACCGCAGTATTCAGCATTACAACGACAACGTCATTAACCCAGCTCTGCCGGGGAGCTATGAATTTATCGACAAAGTGCTAGAAGAAGTCTCTGCGCTTTTTCCTGCGCCTTACGTTCATATTGGTGCCGACGAAGTACCTAACGGCGTATGGTCAAAAAGCCCAGCATGCCAAGCACTAATGGAACAACTGGGTTACAGCGACTACAAAGATTTGCAAGGACACTTCTTGCGTTATGCCGAAGACAAACTTCGTAAATTGGGCAAACGCATGCTGGGCTGGGAAGAAGCTCAACACGGCGACAAAGTCAGTAAAGATACGGTGATCTACTCATGGCTAAGCGAAGAAGCGGCCTTGAACTGTGCTCGCCAAGGCTTTGATGTGGTGCTGCAACCAGCACAAACCACTTACCTAGATATGACCCAAGACTACGCACCTGAAGAACCGGGCGTGGACTGGGCAAACCCACTGCCACTAGAAAAAGCTTACAACTACGAGCCGCTCGCTGAAGTGCCTGCTGACGACCCAATACGTAAGCGCATTTGGGGCATTCAAACAGCATTATGGTGCGAAATTATCAATAACCAACCTCGCATGGACTACATGATCTTCCCTCGTTTAACTGCAATGGCAGAAGCATGTTGGACAGACAAACAACACCGAGATTGGACCGACTATTTATCACGCTTGAAAGGCCATCTACCTCTGCTTGATTTGCAGGGAGTGAATTACCGTAAACCGTGGAAGTAATACAAAACTGATGTCGAAACATCACGCTTGAAGAGTTTTTAAATTTTGGCTGCTGATGCAGCTTCGTAAAAAGGAAAGACACAAATGAAATACGGCTATTTCGATAACGAGAATCGCGAATACGTCATCACTCGCCCTGACGTACCAGCACCATGGACCAACTACCTAGGTACTGAGAAGTTCTGTACGGTTATCTCGCACAACGCGGGTGGCTACTCGTTCTACAACTCTCCAGAATACAACCGTGTTACTAAATTCCGTCCAAATGCGACATTCGATCGCCCAGGACACTACGTTTACTTGCGTGATGATGAGACAGGTGATTACTGGTCAATCTCTTGGCAACCAGTTGCGAAGAGCCTAGACGAAGCAAACTACGAAGTTCGTCACGGCTTGTCTTACTCTAAGTTCAAATGTGAATACAGCGGTATTACCGCAACAAAAACTCTGTTCGTGCCAAAAGGCGAAGACGCTGAAATCTGGGATGTAGTGATTAAAAACACCTCTGACAAACCACGTACGATCAGTGCATTCTCATTTGTTGAGTTCTCATTCAGCCACATTCAATCTGATAACCAAAACCATCAGATGTCTCTGTACTCGGCAGGTACGGCTTACAACGAAGGCGTGATAGAGTACGACCTGTACTACAACACCAACGATTTCGAAGGCTTCTACTACCTAGCTTCAACATTTGCCCCAGATTCATACGACGGCCAACGTGACAGCTTCCTAGGCCTATACCGTGACGAAGCAAACCCGTTAGCGGTAGAACAAGGTAAGTGTTTCAATACAGCGCAAACTTGTTACAACCACTGTGGCTCTTTGCATAAGCAATTTACTATTCAGCCGGGTGAAGAAGTTCGCTTTGCTTACATTCTCGGTATCGGTAAAGGCAACGGAGAGCGTCTGCGTGCTAAGTACCAAGACCTTGCAGAAGTCGACAACGCATTTGCGGGTATCAAAGCACACTGGGATGAGCGTTGTGGCAAGTTCCAAGTGAAATCACCAAACGAAGGTCTAGATACCATGATCAACGCTTGGACGTTATACCAAGCGGAAACGTGTGTGGTGTGGTCTCGCTTTGCTTCATTCATCGAGGTGGGAGGCCGTACTGGTCTTGGTTACCGCGATACAGCGCAAGATGCAATCTCAGTTCCTCACGCTAACCCAGCAATGACGCGCAAACGTATCGTTGACCTACTGCGTGGCCAAGTAAAAGCGGGCTACGGTCTACACCTATTCGATCCAGATTGGTTTGATCCAGAAAAAGCTGATGTTAAACCATCGAAGTCTCCAACCGTAGTTCCAACACCTTCTGATGAAGACAAAATTCACGGCATCGAAGACACTTGTTCCGATGACCATCTATGGCTAGTTCCAACCATCTGTAAGTACGTGATGGAAACCGGTGAGCACAGCTTCTTCGACGAAGTGATCCCTTACGCCGACGGTGGCGATGCAACGGTTTATGACCACATGAAAGCCGCGCTAGACTTCTCGGCTGAATACGTAGGTCAAACCGGTATCTGTAAAGGTCTGCGTGCAGACTGGAACGACTGTCTGAACCTAGGTGGCGGCGAATCGTCAATGGTGTCGTTCCTACATTTCTGGGCACTGCAGGAGTTCATCGACCTAGCGAAATACCTAGGTAAACAAGCCGACGTTGAAAAATACACGGTGATGGCAGCAAACGTTCGTGAAGCGTGTGAAACCCACCTTTGGGATGACGAAGGCGGTTGGTACATCCGTGGTCTGACGAAGAATGGCGACAAGATCGGTACTGCGCAACAAGCGGAAGGCCGAGTACACCTAGAGTCAAACACACTTGCGGTACTTTCTGGTGCGGTATCTCAAGAGCGCGGCGAAAAAGCGATGGACGCTGTCGATGAGAACCTGTTCTCTGAATACGGCCTTCACCTAAACTCACCATCTTTTGCAACACCGAATGATGATATCGGCTTCGTAACTCGTGTTTACCAAGGCGTAAAAGAGAACGGTGCGATATTCTCGCATCCAAACCCATGGGCTTGGGTAGCTGAAGCGAAACTGGGTCGTGGTGATCGTGCAATGAAGTTCTACGATGCGCTAAACCCATACAACCAGAACGACATCATCGAAAAACGTATTGCAGAACCATACTCATACGTTCAGTTCATCATGGGTCGTGACCACCAAGACCACGGTCGTGCAAACCACCCATGGTTAACAGGTACGTCAGGCTGGGCTTACTTCGCTGTTACCAACTTTATTCTTGGTGTGCGTACAGGCTTCGATGGCCTAACTATCGATCCATGTATCCCAACGAACTGGCCTGGTTTCGAAGTGACTCGCCAATGGCTAGGAGCAACGTACAACATCAAAGTCGTTAACCCAGACTCAGTAAGCAAAGGCGTTAAGTCGATTACCGTGAACGGTGAAGCTGTAAATGGTGCATCTGTACCAGTTCAAGCGGAAGGTTCAGTAAACGAAGTTATCGTTACTCTAGGTTAATCATCTTTTGGGGGAGTCCTTCTCCCCTTTTGATTTATCCGGTGCATTTATGTTTTACAAGTGCATCGGTTCGCTAGCAAAGATTTAAGACGCGGTGGGATGCCGCTCTTATCGAGGATCGAATCATGATCAAATTTGGTACAGGCGGTTGGCGTGCATTTATTGGTGAGGAGTTCACCAAAGATAACGTACGCTTGGTTGCCCAAGCAGTTGCAAACATCACGAATAACGAATCGGTTGCTGATCGCGGTTTTGTGATTGGCTATGACCGTCGTTTTCTTTCCGATAAAGCAGGTCGTTGGTTCGCTGAAGTTCTAGCAGCAAACGGCATTATGGTTAGCTTTATCGACAAATTTGTCCCAACACCTATCGTAATGTTTAAAGCGAAAGAAATGGGCTGCGCATACTCGGCATGTATTACCGCATCACACAACCCTGCCGATTACAACGGCATTAAAGTCTTCATTGAAGGTGGTCGTGACGCAGATGAAATCATCACCCAAAAAATCGAATCACAAATAGACGCGCTCACTGCGCAAGATGTAAAAAGCGTCGACTTTGAACAAGCGGTTGAAGATAAGCTGATTGAAATCATCAATCCGATGAACGAATTCGTTGACTCAATCATCGACTTTATCGACATCGGAGCGATCAAGAAGGCGAATTTACGTGTTTTGATCGACCCAATGTTTGGTGTCGCGAAAAACGCACTGCAAACCGTATTAATCAACGGCCGCTGTGACGTTGATGTGATTAACGATGGCAAAAACCCAGACTTCGGTGGGTTAATGCCTTCGCCAAGCGCTGCAACACTCTACCGTTTGATGCACCTAGTGAAAGAGCAAGGTTACGATATTGGCATCGGTACTGATGGCGATGCGGACCGTCTTGGTATTATCGACGAAAAAGGTAACTTCATTCATCCAAATGAAGTGCTACTGCTGCTTTACTACTACCTACTTGAATACAAAGGCTGGAAAGGCTCCGTGGTACGTAACATCGCAACCACCCACCTTCTCGATAAAGTCGCCGAAGATCATGGCGAGAAATGCTTTGAGGTTCCTGTAGGCTTTAAGCACATCAGCTCCCAAATGGAAGCGGATGACTCACTGATTGGCGGGGAAAGCTCTGGTGGCCTAACCATTCGCGGCCACATCAAAGGTAAAGACGGCGTATTCGCATCAAGCCTATTGGTAGAAATGATTTCAGTAACCGGCAAGAAGCTGTCTGAGTTGCTGGATGAAATCTACGGCAAGTACGGCTATGCCTACATGGCAGAAGGCGATTGCAAGTTCAAACCAGCGCAAAAAGACGTACTGTTCAACAAGATTTATGTTGAAAAGCAGTTGCCTGAGTTTGAGTTTGAAATCGAAAAAGTCAGCTATGAAGATGGTGCGAAAGTCTACTTCAAGAACGGCGGTTGGATCATCGCTCGCTTCTCTGGCACTGAGCCACTGCTACGAATTTTTGCAGAGATGCAAGATAAGGACACTGCGGAACGTGTTCTTCAACAGTTTAAAGACTTCTTGTCTTTATAACTGAACCTTGTGCCCGCTTCGAGCACTATGATGAGAGTCAACGCTGTCTGAAAAGGCGCTCATCAACAGGAGAAGAGCACTTGCCCGGCTCCACAGCCGGGCTTTTTTATTGTATGTTGGGAAGTCGTAAACGAGATAGAAAAGATACTCAGGAGCGTTAAGCAAATGCCAGGACGCCTTGCGTTTCAATTTTCACCGCGACGGACTCACCTATATTTAATGCTTGCGAAGCTGTAGCTAACAAACGGTCACCATTCGCGTTAATCACATAACGGCAGTGATCACCCATAAAATGCTGTTCCAATACGGTTACCGAACTATCTTCATCGGATTGAATTTGCACATGCTGCGGTCTTAGCAGTAAAGAGCACTCCGCCTGTACTGGAATATCTTGTTGAGCCGTGGCTTCAACCACGCCCAAGTGGGTTTCATATTCTGAATTCGAAACCCGTTTAGCAGCAAGGTAACTGCCACCACCTAAGAAATCAGCGACAAATTTACTTGAAGGCTGGTAGTAAAGCTCAGATGCTGTGCCATATTGCTCGATGACTCCATTGTTCATCACTGCCATTTTATCGGCGAAAGCAAAAGCCTCTTCACGGCTATGCGTAACAAAAATGGCAGTCACACCTTGGGCCTTAAAAATCTTACGGATCTCACTTATCAACTCATGGCGAACTTGCGTATCAATATTAGAAAACGGTTCATCAAGTAACAATAAGTCTGGGCTGTAAGCTAATGAGCGAGCAATCGCAACACGCTGCTGCTGTCCACCAGACAATTGATGAGGATAACGATCGCCATAACCTTGAAGATGCACGAGTTCTAACATCTCTTGAACTTTGGCATTTTTCTCTTTTGTCGAGCACTGCTTTAAGCCAAAGGCAATGTTTTGCTCCACCGTCAAGTGAGGAAAAAGTGCGTAATCTTGGAAAATCATCCCGATATTACGCTGTTCTGGCGGCAACCAGTTTTCCCCATCATCAATTGTGACGCAATTTAGACTCATTTCGCCTGACGTTAACGGCAATAATCCCGCAACGGCCTTTAATAGTGTTGTTTTCCCACAGCCACTGGCTCCTAGCAAACAGACAATCTGCCCTTGTTCTACCTCAAGAGACAATGATTCGAGTACAGTTTGATCGTCATATTGGCACGTTAGGTTTTTAATTGATAATGCACAGCTCATCAGTGATTTTGCTCCAGTGAACGGTTAACAACAACAAGCGGGATCAACCCAACAAGAACCAACAGAACCGCTGGCAAAGCGGCCAATTCTAAATGCTCATCCGAGGCGAAGTTATAAACGTATGTGGCTAGTGTTTCAAAGTTAAACGGACGAAGTAACAAAGCCGCATTAAGCTCTTTCATCGACTCGATAAACACTAATAAAGCCGCAATCAGTGCACCGCGCTTAACCAGCGGAAAGTGCACGCGCCACAGCATGGCATTGGGCTTACAACCCATAGTGCGCGATGCCATATCTAACGACGGAGAAATTTTATTTAAATTACTTTCGATACTACCAATCGCTACCGCGGAAAAGCGCACAACCATGGCAAATACTAGTGCGAACATGGAACCAGAAAAGATAAGTCCCGGCCTTCCCCACTCCATGGCTTTAGCAACATCGTTGACACGATGATCCATAAACAGCACAGCGACCATCACACCGATGGCTAGTACCGTTCCTGGTACTGCATAGCCCATAGAAGAAAGACGCATAAATGCCAAGCTTTCTCGTTTACCACTGACTCGATGGGTAAAGTTAACGATCAGTGCGACAGCAACACCAATAATCGCAGCAATAACAGACACAACTAAGCTATTCCATGCGTATTCACGAAACTCTGAGGTCCAACTCTGCGCAAAATAAGTGATCGCATAATCAATCAGCTGTAGTAGCGGCAAAATAAAAGCGACTGAAACCAAGCCCCAACACCAAACCAGTGCGGTCCACTTTTTCCAGCCCGTCAACTCGTAACGAAAATCTTCGTGACTGTTAAATTGGCTTTGAAAAAGCTTTTGTTTACGGCGGCTGTATCGTTCGGCACTAAGAAGCAGTACTACAATGACGAGCATCATGGCAGAAATCTTGGCTGCCGCATTAAGATTAGAGTACCCCAACCAAGTATCGTAGACCGCTGTGGTTAACGTATTCACCGCGAAGTAACTTACCGTACCAAAGTCACCGATGGTCTCCATTGCGACCAATGATAAACCTACTGCGATAGAGGGTCTTACTAACGGCATCGAGATGCGCCAAAAGCTTTCCCATGGAGAGCACTTGAGCAAACGCGCGCTTTGCAATAAAGATACATTTTGCTCCATAAACGCAGCCCGGCACAATAAATACACGTAAGGATACAACACCAAAGCCAACACAAAGGTCGCACCAGGCAACGTACGAATGTCAGGGAACCAATACTCGCCAGGTCCCCATCCGGTTACATCACGCAAAAAGATCTGAATCGGGCCTGCAAAATCAAACCAATCAGTAAAAATATAACCAATGATATAACCTGGCATTGCAAGAGGTAGCACCAATGCCCACTGCAACCATTTTTCGGTCGGCAGTTTACACATGGCCATTATCCAAGCGCTTGGAATACCAAGAATTAAGGACAGCACCATTACGCCAACAGTTAGCGCAACCGTGTTAAAAATATAAGTCGGCATGACCGTTGCCATTAAATGAGCAAACAAATCATCCGTTTCACCAATTGCGGTGTAGAAGATCGCTAAGATCGGCAAAACCAGTAGCAGAGTTATTACCCCACTACTGGTTTTCCATAAAGAGTGTTTATCTTTCATCGCCTAATTACTGCAAGGCTGTATGAAATACAAATGCTGTTGCAAATACATCTCATATCCTTTAATCAAATGGGGGTACTGTTATACCCCCACAAGGAATTAAAGGTCAAATTTCACTTCATCTAATAGCTTAATTGCCGCTTCGTGGTTGGCTGCAATATCGTCTAGAGAAAGCTTGTCTGCTTTAAAGTCACCCCAAGATTCCACAAGCTCAGAACGCTTCACGCCTTCTTTAACTGGGTACTCGTAGTTAACTTCTGCGTACATTTGCTGCGCTTTGTCACCCGTTAGGAATTCCATTAGCTTCACAGCATTGTCTTTGTTTGGAGAGTACTTAGCCATCGCCATACCAGAGATATTCACGTGAGTGCCTGTAGTCTCTTGGTTAGGGAAGTTGATGTAAACTGCATCAGCCCAAGCTTTTTGCTCTTTGTCGTTAACCATTTTACCTAGGTAGTAGCTGTTACCCAGAGAAACATCACATAGGCCTTCTTTGATCGCTTTAACTTGTGCACGATCGTTGCCTTGTGGTTTGCGAGCAAGGTTTGCTTTCACACCTTCCAACCACTCTTTGGTTTCTGCTTCGCCATTGTGAGCAATCATTGCTGAAACTAGAGAAACGTTGTACGGGTGCTTACCGCTACGAGTACAAATTTTACCTTTGAACTCTGGCTTAGCTAAGTCTGCGTAGTTGAAATCTGCGCCTAGTTTACCTACGCGATCACGTGATGAATAAACGCTACGAGAACGTAGAGTTAGAGCAAACCACTCATTCTCTTTATCTTGGTATTGAGCAGGTACGTTTTCTTCAATGATTTTGCTATCGACTTTCTGAACTAAACCTTTGTTTGTCAGTTCAGCTAGACGGCTGATGTCTGTCGTAAGAATAACGTCAGCAGGGCTGTACTCACCTTCTTGAGCTAGCTTTTCTGCTAAGCCTTTTTTAGCAAATTTTACGTTTACTTTGATGCCAGTTTCTTTAGTGAACTCATTGAACATAGGTTCAACTAGGAAAGGTTGACGGTAAGAGTAGACGTTCACTTCTTCAGCAGCCATTGCTGTTGGAGCTAGAGTAGCGCAAGTTAGTGCTGAAAGAGTTAGCAGTTTTTTCATTGTTTAATCCTTTACCATGCTAATGATAACGTTTATCAGTTGCGTTATTATATGTATGTTCAATAAGAAGACAATGACGAATATTAAAAAACCTGCTCATCGGAGCAGGTTTTATTGTGTTAAGTGTGTAACCATTTATTACAAGCTAATGATTATTTCACCGTAACAAACTCTGGGTAAGCACCAACACCACAATCATGCATGTCCATACCTTCCATTTCTTCATCTTCTGTAACGCGAATCCCAACGGTTGCTTTCAAGATTGCCCACACAACTAGGCTGGCACCAAATACCCAAGCAAAGATAACTACGGCACCTAAAAGCTGTGCACCAAACGTTGCATCACCGTTGCTCAGTGGCACTACCATTAGGCCGAAGAAACCACACACACCGTGAACTGAGATAGCACCTACTGGATCGTCAATTTTAAGTTTATCTAGAGCAATGATACTGAATACAACTAGTGCACCCGACACTGCACCAATCGCAACCGCGTACAGTGGTGATGGCGATAGAGGGTCTGCAGTGATGGCAACCAAGCCAGCTAGCGCGCCATTGAGAATCATCGTTAAATCGGCTTTACCCCAAGTAGTTTTACAAACGAATAGCGCCGCAATTGCACCGGCAGCCGCTGCTGCGTTAGTGTTTAGAAAGATCTGACCAACCGCTGTAGCATTCTCAAAATCTGAAACCATCAACTGAGAGCCACCGTTAAATCCAAACCAGCCAAACCAAAGGATAAAAGTACCCAACGTTGCCAAAGGCATGTTAGAACCTGGAATCGGATAAATTTCACCATTTTTACCGTACTTACCCTTACGCGCGCCAAGCAGTAACACACCAGCTAGAGCAGCAGAAGCACCTGCCATATGTACGATACCAGAACCCGCAAAGTCACTAAATCCAGCTTCTGCTAGGAAGCCTCCACCCCATGTCCAGTAACCTTCCATTGGATAGATAAACGCAGTTAAAATCGCAGAGAAAATCAAGAAAGACCAAAGCTTCATGCGCTCAGCTACCGCACCAGAAACGACGGACATGGCAGTTGCAACGAAGACAACTTGGAAGAAGAAGTCAGACTCTAAAGAGTGGTCGGCCCCTTCACCTTGAGTACCAATTAGCGTACCAAATGAAGGTAACCAGCCTCCTTCTCCATTATCGACATACATGATGTTATAACCGACGATCAGAAACATCGTACATGCGATGGCGTACAAACAGATGTTCTTCGTAAGAATTTCTGTTGTGTTTTTAGAGCGCACAAGGCCAGCCTCTAGCATCGCAAAGCCTGCTGCCATCCACATTACCAACGCACCGGAAATGAGGAAGAAAAAGGTGTCAAGTGCGTAACGTAACTCGGTTACTGTTGTTGTTAATTCCATAATAAGTATCTCCAATCCTTTGAATTCTTAAAGTGCTTCTGCGTCCATTTCGCCAGTTCGGATACGCACCGCTTGGTTCAGATCGTAAACAAAAATTTTACCGTCGCCGATTTTTCCGGTTTGCGCAGCTTTTGTAATTGCTTCAACAACACGATCTACATTGTCTGCGTGAGTCGCGATTTCAATTTTCACCTTTGGTAGGAAATCAACTTGATACTCTGCACCGCGGTACAATTCCGTATGACCTTTTTGACGACCGAACCCTTTAACTTCTGATACTGTCATCCCTTCGATACCGACATCAGCCAATGCTTCTCGTACATCGTCTAATTTAAACGGCTTAATAATGGCATTGATTATTTTCATTGAGTTATCTCCGAAGCTTTCATCCTGAAACACTTCTTATAATCCAATCTACGTGCCAAGTTTTTAAGTCATTGAATAATAAAAGCTAACCTCAATTTACATATCTATAAACAAAAAGAGCGCACCATATCGGTGCGCCCTTTTCACAAATTTAAAGCAACGGCAGAGAAGTTACCCAAAACTGTGCATTAAATGTTCAAAAAGTCTTTCCATTGTTCGATAAGTGTCATGAAATCCTCTATCCCACAACTTGCTGTACTTTCTGCATTGTAGAAGTCGAACTCACTTTCCATCTCGACATCATATTCATGGGCTAATGCGTTTTCTTGTACAAGAACTTCGTCGCCCTGAATCATCAAGCTAATTTCCGTGCCTGTTAGGTTATGCTCCTGAGAAGGCGCTAAAAATGACTGCTCAATTAGCTTTTCAACTTGTGCAATCTTCATCGGATCTTTGCCAATTTCTTCTTGCAACCAGCGCCCTACAATCTCATGTCCCATGCTACATTTTACGTAGTACTCGCCCATCAACGTGTTACGAATGAATTCAAATTCCACCGAGATTGCCTATTTCGTATCAATTTGGTGCGAGTATAGCGAATTGCTCCCATAAAAAAAGCACCTCATGTGAGGTGCTTTTGAATTGTGCATTTCTGATTATGCCGGCTCTTGGAAGATCACTTCGTCCGCTTTCTTGGTGTATTGATCCATTTTATGGAAGTTCAAGTAGCGGTACGTATCCGTTGCCGTAGCGTCGATTTGCTTCGCGTATTCTAGGTATTCTTCTTTGGTTGGAATCTTACCTAGAATTGCACCTACTGCAGCTAGCTCAGCTGACGACAGGTAAACATTCGCACCAGTACCCAGACGGTTCGGGAAGTTACGCGTTGAAGTCGACATTACTGTTGATTTATCTGCAACACGCGCTTGGTTACCCATACAAAGTGAACACCCTGGCGTTTCAATACGAACCCCTGCACGTCCGAAGATACCGTAGTAGCCTTCTTCAATCAGTTGGTCTTTATCCATCTTTGTTGGTGGCGCTACCCAAAGGCGCGTTGCTAACTGGCCATTGAACTTATCAAGCAATTTACCTGCTGCGCGGAAGTGACCGATGTTCGTCATACAAGAACCGATGAACACTTCATCAATCGCTGTGCCTTGTACTTCAGACAACAAACGAGCGTCATCTGGGTCATTCGGTGCACATAGTACTGGCTCATTGATTTCAGCCATATCGATTTCAATCACATGTGCGTATTCAGCGTCTTTATCTGCTTGCATCAGCTCAGGGTTTGCTAGCCACTCTTGCATTGCTGTAATGCGGCGCTCGATAGTACGGCGATCACCGTAGCCTTCAGAGATCATCCACTTCAGCATCACGATGTTAGAGTTTAAGTACTCTTCGATCGACTCTTGAGACAATTTCACAGTACAACCTGCCGCCGAACGCTCTGCAGATGCATCAGAAAGCTCAAATGCTTGCTCAACCGTTAGCGTTTCTAAGCCTTCAATCTCAAGGATACGGCCAGAAAATTCGTTGATCTTGCCCGCTTTCTCTACCGTTAGTAGACCTTGCTGAATCGCGTAGTAAGGGATGGCATGAACAAGATCACGCAGTGTAATACCCGGTTGCATTTCACCTTTAAAACGAACCAAGATTGACTCTGGCATGTCTAGCGGCATAACGCCTGTCGCAGCTGCAAAGGCAACCAAGCCCGAGCCTGCTGGGAATGAAATACCCAGAGGGAAACGAGTATGTGAGTCACCACCCGTACCGACAGTATCCGGTAGTAGCATACGGTTTAGCCATGAGTGGATAATACCGTCACCAGGACGAAGAGATACACCACCGCGGTTCATAATAAAGTCCGGAAGTGTATGGTGAGTGTTAACGTCTACTGGTTTTGGATAAGCCGATGTGTGACAGAAAGACTGCATGACAAGATCAGCAGAGAAGCCGAGACACGCCAAGTCTTTAAGTTCATCACGAGTCATAGGGCCTGTAGTATCTTGCGAGCCTACTGTCGTCATCTTCGGCTCACAGTAGGTTCCAGGACGGATGCCTTCTACGCCACATGCTTTACCAACCATTTTCTGTGCAAGCGTGTAACCCTTGCCAGAATCTGCGATTTCACCAGGTTTGCGGAATACGTCCGAAGGCTCAAGACCTAGCGATTGACGCGCTTTGTCTGTCAAACCACGACCGATGATCAATGGGATACGACCACCAGCACGAACTTCATCAATCAGTACTTCTGTTTTTAGCGAGAATTCAGCTAGAACCTCACCAGTTTCGTGGTTGCAAACTTTACCTTCATATGGGTAAACATCGATAACATCGCCCATGTTGAGCTTAGTTACGTCAACTTCGATTGGTAGTGCGCCAGCATCTTCCATTGTGTTAAAGAAGATAGGGGCAATTTTGCCACCAAGCACATACCCACCAGCTCGTTTGTTTGGAACGTAAGGGATATCATCACCCATAAACCAAAGCACTGAGTTGGTTGCAGATTTACGTGAAGAGCCAGTACCAACAACATCACCAACGTAAACCAATTGATGACCTTTGTCTTTTAACTCTTCAATTTGCTTGATCGGGCCAATAGTACCCGGTTGATCAGGGTTTATTCCTTCACGCTCGTTTTTAAGCATCGCCAGTGCGTGTACTGGGATATCAGGACGAGACCAAGCGTCAGGTGCAGGTGAAAGGTCATCCGTGTTCGTTTCACCTGTTACTTTAAATACGGTTAGAGTGACTTTTTCTTCAAGCTTAGGCTTAGAAAGGAACCACTCAGCATCAGCCCATGATTGAAGTACTTTCTGTGCATGCGCATTGCCTGCTTTTGCTTTCTCTTCTACGTCATAGAAAGCATCAAACATTAGCAGCGTATGAGACAGCGCTTTTACTGCGATCTCTGCCAGTGCTTCATCATCCAATAGCTCAACTAGCGGTTCGATGTTGTAACCACCTTGCATAGTGCCTAGCAGTTCAGCCGCTTTTTCACGACTCACTAATGGTGATTTAACTTCACCTTTTGCTACTGCTGTTAGGAAACCCGCTTTTACATAAGCAGCTTCATCAACACCTGGAGGGATACGGTTTTCAAGTAGGTCAAGAATGACTTCTTCTTCACCTTGTGGGGGATTTTTCAGAAGTTCTACAAGTCCAGCAACTTGTTCTGCGTCTAGCGGTTTAGGAACAACTCCTTCAGCAGCACGCTCTTCGACGTGTTTACGGTAGGCTTCAAGCACGACTTTTTCCTCTCATTGCGGTTCCTCCTCTATTATTACTATTGTTAAAGTAAAGGAGTGAACATCCTTGGAAACTTGGCTCTCCATTGCCCTTGTTTTCATTCAATTATGATTGAGAAACAGCGCCGTAGAGGCCAAACTGTGGGCAAAATAATAGCAAATTTAACCTTAAATTAAAATCTTATCATTTTGACCAACATAGCAACTTACGACTAAAGTTCTGCTAATTTTGACCAAATATGCCAAGTTTTTGCTTTCTCATACCCGATTAATTAAACGATGTTCCTACGATCAAATACACAGCATCCAAATCTTGCTCGGTACGACCGTATGCCAACATTATTGGTCCTATTGGTGAGTCAACACCAAAGAAGATGGAGCCAGCATTGTAAAGCGGCGCTTCGTTTAGTTTCAGATCATTATCAGACCAAACACCGCCATATTCGACCGATGCGCCCAGGTAGACTGGAGCTTCAAACAATCCGAAATCATTATCAAACCACTTATATCGGTACACCAAACTGCTGAAAAATAAGTTCTGTCCGATCAGGCTATTTCTTGGGATTCCAGATAGGCTTAAAAAGCCGCCCAACTCTCTGGGATCAAGCGGTAAAGATGAGTTTTTACTCTCTACAAAACTATATTCAGCATGTCCGACTAAAGTATGACGCTGATGACTCACTGCACCTTTAAATCGTGCAGAGATTTCATAAACGGTATCTTCAATAATTTTGTCAGTTTCTAAAAGGCTAACGCCTTGAGGACTTTGATCATGAGACACTAAATATTCGAGATCGACTAAAAGCCCACGAGTCGGAAATGCGAAATCATCGAGTGTATCTAGGCGATAATTGGCAAACAGGCCACGACGTTCAAAATCCAATTTACCAGCAGAAGCCAAAGTAGAAAGCTCAATATCTCCGGTTGAGTAGCGAGCGCCAAATCGAAGTTCTTGCCACAATGTGGGTTGGATACCTATCGCTAACTCTGTTGTAAAATCATCGTAAGTGACCGGAAAAAAGTCATTTACTGACTCTAAATCTGGTGCTTGAGGCTCTGTTAAAGGTAAGTTTCGGCTCTCACTGCCATAGGAAATACGCCCCGATACAAAAAGTTCTTGGCTAGATAAAACAGGGGAATACAACTCAGCTTCAATCAGCTTATCCGTGCCCATTTCTACGTTGAACGCCAACTCCGCGCCATGAGAGTTCAAGTTGGTAAAGTTGGTTGATATCCCTATGCCGTACTGGCTATCTGTATCGAAGTCATCTTCAAGAAAAAATCGGAAGTTGAGATAATTAGGCCCCCACGACTTCTCGTTAACATCAAAAACCAACAATGTCTCACCATCAACCTCTTCAAAGTGATAAGTGATGAGCTCGAACCGATCTAACGCGTAGAGGTTTTCAACGGCTTTCTCAATTTCGGCCGTTGAAATACGACGTCCGGTTTCTAATTCAATACGATTCGTCAACAACACATCGCTGTAGTGCGTGTTATTTACAATCACAATGTCATCAACCACACGCTGATCGCCATAAATCAAAGTTTTACGAACTTCTTGTTTGCGGTCGATGTATTTTTGATAGTCCGCGTTGGACAAGCGTAACTCTTTCAGCTTGTCTTTTAATTGCTTGGTAATATCGTACCCAGCTTGAAAAGCCCAAGGCATTTTGTCGAACTCGACGGTTTCCATGGTGCCCACATTGGGACGAATATAGATATCTTGAGGTTCAAGCTCGTCCACTTGCTGTTGTGTACTACGACGAACGAGATAGTTAGAGAGTTGGTCCGCGACAGTAAACAGCCCCGTAAATTCATCTTCGGTTTTGTAGTCGGTGCTAATATCGACGGCAATAACGACATCAGCCCCCATGGCGCGAGCCACATCGACAGGCATGTTATTGACGACGCCGCCATCGACAAGCATATGACCATTGAGCTTATAGGGAGGAAGTGCTCCTGGTACAGACATGCTAGCCATCATGGCATCCACAAGGTAACCATTACCCAGTACGACTTCTTCTAGGGCAAGAATATCAGTCGCAACAGAACGATAAGGAATGGCAAGCTCATCAAAAGAATCGAATCGCCCTAAGTTCCCTGTAGTCTCACGCAATACTCGCAACATGTTCTGGCCTTGCACCACACCCGTTGGTGCTCGTACCTCACCGAACCTTAAGCCGAGGTCGGTATTAATTTGATAGCGGTCTTCATACTCTTTGTCACGAACTCGACGTTGGCTACGGTCAACACGATCTCGATAACCGCTGCCCCAATCGACGGTGTAGATAAAACTCTCAATTTCATCAGCACTCATCCCCGTGGCATAGAGCCCACCCACATAGGCGCCCATACTGGTACCGGTCACAATATCGACAGGGATCTGCATTTCTTCCAATGCTTTTAAAACCCCAATGTGTGCCGCCCCTTTCGCTCCGCCACCAGCGAGCACAACCGCCACCTTTGGTCGAGGTTCCAAGTCATCCGTTTTTGTTAGAGAGTTTGCGAGGGAAACAGAAGGAGTGATCATCAAAAAGGTACTAACCCAAAGCGCAAAGTTGCGAACCGATGGGCTTGATAACAGCTTTTTGAACATTCACTTCTTCCTTTATTGAATATCTGATCAAGTAGGGCGTGCTAGCAGTACTGTACTAACACGCCCTAATATGTACTAAGAATTAATCAGATAAACAAGCTAATGTTGTTGATTTGGCGATGCTACCAATCAAATATGCTATTTAACCAGTTTGATTTCTTCTCACACTGTTGCTTTATCTGACCGGTTTTATCCCAAACCGGCAGTTTGTAATCACTACGGCAGTTCATTTCTAAACCTCCATCAGATGTAGGCTTGAACCCTAATGTGGTGATTTCTCTTGGCCATGGGAGCTCTAAGCGCTCAGGAATACGCTGCTTCAAGTACTCTGCGTACACTCGTAATGCACCACTCGACCCCGTTAGATTCACGGGTTTATTATCGTCGCGGCCTAGCCAAATTGTCGTCACCTCACGACCATCAACACCGACAAACCAACTATCGCGGTTGTCATTACTGGTACCCGTTTTTCCTGCCAATGCAGCCCAACCAAACTGGCTTTGTAAGAAGCGGCCAGTGCCTTGAGCAACCCCTTGTTTCATCGCGTAGGTCGTTAGCCATGCAGCTTGTTCATCCACGGCTCTTGATGAACGAGGCAAGGATTGATACAGCACATTACCTTCCATATCCATGACTGAGCGCAGAGCGGTCAGTTTTGCACGCTTACCTGAATTCGTCAGAGTCTGATACATCTGTGCGACTTCGAATGGCGTCAAAGAAAACGAACCCAAAAACATCGAAGGCACTGGGCGAATTTCGTCTTTGTTCACGCCCAAACGCTCTAAAGTATTGGAGACTTCAGGAATGCCAAGTGCCATACCTAAGCGCACGGTTGGTACGTTAAGTGATTTCGCTAAAGCAATGTAAAGTGGCACATCACCACGATATTTTCTATCGTAGTTGCGCGGCGTCCACACGTTACCTTTACTGCTCTTCAGACTTAACGGCGTGTCGTGTAGCGTCGTGCCTAGGTTGTATTTATCCGGTTGTTCTAGAGCCGTTAAGTAAATCGCTGGTTTCACTAAAGAACCAATTGGACGACTGGCATTGAGCGCGCGGTTAAAGCCTTCATAACCGACACGTTTACCACCAACCATCGCACGGATTTCACCACTATGGCGATCAACGGCCACAGCAGCGGCTTCTAACTCTTTACCACCCCGTTTAGCTAGTTCTGGGATCTTTTTCGCGATAGCTTGTTCCATTTTGCTTTGCGATACTGGGTCCAGAGACGTAAACACGCGCAGTCCGGTCTCTGCTTTAAATCGCTCCCCAACTTTTTCTTTTAATTCAATGCTCAATTGTTGGAAATAAGCTGGCTGACGGCTCGCAATACGTGGCTTGCTTTGCGTATCGAGTGGACGACTTACAGCTTGTTCATACTGCTCTGAAGTCAACATGTTTTGCTGCATTAACAGGCGCAGAACGAGATCACGACGCTCTTTCGTTCTCTCAGGGTAACGAATTGGGTTGTAGTAAGACGGTCCTTTTACCATCCCAACTAACATCGCCAATTGATCGATTCGCAACTCCTGAATTGGCTGCCCAAAATAATAACGCGACGCCAAGCCAAACCCGTGGATCGCTTCACCTCCACTTTGACCTAGGTACACTTCGTTTAGGTAGGCTTCTAAGATACGATCTTTGCTGTAACGGTAATCCAAAATTAGCGCGATATACGCTTCTCGAACTTTACGCCACAGTGTTTTATCACGAGTCAAAAACAGGTTTTTTGCCAATTGCTGAGTCAGCGTACTACCACCTTGAACAGTACGACCCGCCTTAATGTTCGCAACCAATGCACGTGCAATCGCGAGCGGTGACACCCCGTCATGTTGATAAAAATCCCGGTCTTCGGTCGCAAGCAGTGCATCCACCAAAATTTCAGGGAACTGATCACGACGTAAGAAAAGGCGCTGTTCATCACGGTCTTTCTCCAGCATGCCCAACATCTTCGGTTCTAGGCGCAAGTAACCAAGGTCTCCTCGAGATTCTAAAGACTGAATACGTTGCAAGCCGGAATCAGAGAAATGCAGCATAATGTGACGATCCGGCTCGGGACCATCGGCAAACTCGAATGGACGACGAATCAATTCAATCCGAGTGGAAGAAGAGGAATATTCGCCTGGGTAACGAGGTTGACTCACTTTACGGTAATTCAACACATCTAGCTCGTTGCGCAGTTCTTGGATGGTGATATTCTCACCAGGGCTTAGATTCAAGATACGGGCATAAACCACCGTTGGCAGCTCAAACAGCTGACCTTCAAAGCGTTCTTTCACCACACTATCTAAGTAAATCCCAACAAACAGCAAAACAGCGGCAAGTGCAACGCCAGCTTTCCAGCTAAACGACCACAGAACTTTCAACCACGAACGTTTCTCGTTAGTCGGCTTTTTACTCGGCGTACGTCGAGTCTGTTTTGCGGTTCCTTTATTGGTTGTACTTTTCTTCGCTGGCGCTTTTTTCGCGCTAGGCTTCTTGCTGTCAGTCATTATTCAATTGTCTTTTTGTTTTCGTTGTTGCTACATGATTGGCAGGATCATCTGGCCAAACGTGTTTTGGGTAGCGCCCTTTCATCTCTTTTTGAACGTCTTTGTAGCTTCCGTTCCAGAAAGCCGCCAAGTCCGACGTTACTTGCAATGGACGTTGTGCCGGTGAAAGCAGTTCAAGCACCAAACGCTTGCGGCCAAGAGCTACCGTTGGGGAACCACTCTCCCCAAATACTTCTTGCATACGCACCGATAATATCGGCTCGTGGCCATATTGGTAACGGATACGCTTCTTTGAACCTGTGGGTAGTTGGTAATGCTCAGGTAACCATTCATCCAGTTGTTGATTGAGTGGCCAACCTAATAGAGCATTAAGCGCTTCGACCAAGTTTATCTTGCTCAGGTCTTTAACCGAGCTGACAGACGTCATGTATGGTTCTAACCACTCCTCTAATGAATCCAGCAAACTGGCTTCATCAAACACTGGCCATGACTGCTCAGGTAACCATTCCACCGCACAACGAATCCGAGCCAACAAGCTCTCCGCTGCCGGTGTCCAGTTTAGACTCTGTAAGCCCTGGCGGCGGACATACGTGAGTAAAGCTTGTGTCATTTTTTCTTTGCCCGGGCTTGGCAACGGCTCGCGTTCAACGACCAGCAGACCGAGTTTTGTTTGTCGCTCAGCTATTAGACGGCCTCTTTTTTCATCCCAGTCCACTACTTCTTCAGACGAAAATAGCGTATCAAAGGTCGTTCGCAATATATTGACATCCAATTCACATGCCGAATGAATTTGACTTGAATTAGAATGAGAACGCATTAAGTCAACGGCAACCAAATACTCACAGCCACCTAGCATGTCTTCCTGATGACATTCTGCACCATGACCATTAGCCAAAGTAAATCGCCCAAATTGATTTGTGCGCTGCTGCGCAATGCGATCTGGAAATGCCAAACTTAACACCAGCGGTAATGCATCTTCATCCACGCCTTTCAGGTCAAATACCGTATCCAATTTGTACGCCAGAGATTGAGCACGCTTGAACAAAATCGACTTTTTTGGATGAGTACCAACAAGCCAACGATGCAAGCTATGAGCGATATTGGTAACATTTCTCTCTGGCTCTTCAATCAGTGCGACCGCCGCCAAAGCAGCATTTAACATCTTATCACTGTAAGATAGCGCTTTAATTAGCATCGCAGCCGCACGAGGCTCAACGCCTAGTTCATGCGCCTGTTTTCCTTCGGACGTTAATTGCCCTTTTTCCGTCAGTAGTCCCAATGACACCAATAGCTGCTTCGCTTGTTCCAATGACGCATTAGCGGGAACATCAAGCCACTTTAGATCGTGGATATCACCCGTTCCCCAAAAGGCAAGCTCCATAACTAAACTAGCCAAATCGGAATGCAAAATTTCGGGTAGGGGAACCAGCGGTTGCTGCTTGAACTGGCTTTCAGAATAAAGACGAACACAAATGCCCTCTTCTATTCGTCCCGCTCGTCCTGCACGCTGAATCGCTGAAGACTGTGCAATGCGTGTTTGCTCTAAGCGTGTTAAACCGTTTTTCAAATCAAAGCGGGCAATACGCTCTAACCCAGAATCAACCACGAGGCGAATGCCTTCAATCGTTAGTGAAGTTTCTGCAATGTTGGTCGCTAGAACGACTTTACGCTTACCTTGTTCTGCTGGCGTAATCGCTTTTTGTTGATCTGCAAAACTCAGTTGACCATAAAGTGGGCATATGTCGATATCATCCGCTAAATGAGACAACCGCTCTTCAACTTGTTTTATGGCACCAACACCCGGCAGGAAAGCCAACAAAGATCCGGACTCTTTGTTCATAAGACTTTCTATTGTTTTTGCCATACTCGTAGGTAAATGCTCGTTCACACCTAACGGCTGGTAGCGCATTGCCACATCAAAGCTGCGCCCTTCAGATTCAATGTAACTGGCTTCCGGCAACAACGATTGTAATGCTTGTTGGTCAAGCGTTGCCGACATTACCACCAGCTTGAGATCGTCTCGCAATGCCTCTTGAACTTCTAAACTGAATGCCAAAGCGGTATCGGCATGAATGCTGCGTTCATGAAACTCATCAAAGATCAGTAGATCAACCCCATCCAGTTCAGGGTCAGTTTGGATCATCCTGGTCATGATCCCTTCGGTCACGATCTCCAGCTGCGTTGCAGAACTTACCTTTGCCTCGCCACGAACTCGATAACCCACGCGTTGACCAACTTGTTCTCCCAATTGCTCAGCAAGATAACGGGCAATGTTACGCGCCGCGAGTCGTCTTGGCTCAAGCATGATGATTTTTCCAGCAACCGAATGATTTAAGAGTAACTGCAAAGGGAAGTAAGTCGACTTACCGGCACCAGGCGCCGCTTTTAAGATCACTTGATGTTGATTTTTGACCGCCGTCAGCAACTCAGGCATCACGGCTTCAATCGGCAATTGTGACAAAGAAAATACCTTATGGTGTAATGGTGGCAACATTGTACATAAAAAATTTTTTGTCTAAATAAGCAAATGCATTTCACACCCGCTTTAGAGTCCGCCACTCTACTCAAACGTTATAAACGCTTTCTTGCCGATATCGAGCTCGATACTGGTGAAATCCGTACAATCCACTGCGCAAATACAGGTGCAATGACGGGTTGTGCTACGCCCGGAAACAAGGTTTGGTTTTCTACTTCCGACAACCCGAAACGAAAATACCCCAATAGTTGGGAGTTGAGTGAAACCGAACAAGGCCACCGTATTTGTATCAATACCGCGCGCGCCAATCAATTAGCCGTAGAGGCTATTGAAAATAATGTCATTTCAGAGCTTTGTGGTTATGACACACTTCAAACTGAGGTGAAATACGGCAATGAAAATAGCCGAATTGATATCTTGCTCAGCGCAGACGACAAGCCAAAGTGCTATATAGAAGTGAAAAGCGTCACTCTTCTTGATGAGACCGACTCTACTGGACAAGGATACTTCCCAGATGCGGTCACGACTCGGGGACAAAAACACCTGAGAGAGCTCACAGAAATGGCACAAAATGGAAGTAGAGCCATACTTTTATTCACTGTTTTACATTCAGGTATTGAAAAAGTATCCGCGGCGCACCATATAGACGCGAAATATTCACTATTACTCAAACAAGCACAAGACGCTGGAGTGGAAGTTCTCTGCTACAAAGCTGAACTGAGCGATACTGGAATGAAGCTGATTTCCGCTATTGATTTTATCAATTAAGAGAAAAAATGATGTCGTCTTCACATTGACGATAACTTTGCGATTCAGTATTTGCTTGCACCGCCTCTTTTTGCTATAGATACCCGCCTTAAATTGACTGCGTAGCAGTTGACTAGGTGTAAGTAGGAGATGCTGTATGCCAGAATCAAAGAAGAAAACGATAGGCATCCTAGCCATTGCCGGCGTGGAGCCATATCAGGAAAAACCTGGTGAAGAGTACATGTCACCAGAGCAGGTTGAACACTTTACGAAAATCTTAACAGCTTGGCGCGACCAGCTAAGAGCTGAAGTGGATCGTACTGTTCACCACATGCAGGACGAAGCAGCAAACTTCCCAGATCCAGTTGACCGCGCCTCTCAAGAGGAAGAGTTCAGCCTAGAACTGCGTAACCGTGACCGCGAACGCCGTTTGATCAAGAAGATTGAAAAGACTTTGGATAAAATCAAAGAAGACGATTTTGGCTTCTGTGAGTCTTGTGGCGTAGAGATTGGCGTTCGCCGTCTTGAAGCACGTCCAACCGCTGACCTTTGTATTGACTGTAAAACACTTGCAGAAATCAAAGAGAAGCAAATGCAAGGTTAATCACCCAGCATTATGATTGTTGAAGGGAGCTCAGGCTCCCTTTTTGTTTTGGCTATCTTCGCACCCTATTTGTTTACTAAATTCGAGATACACGCATGACACGCTATGTAGGTCGATTCGCCCCATCTCCTTCTGGTCCACTGCATTTTGGTTCACTGATTGCCGCTCTTGGCAGTTATTTTCAAGCGAAAGCACAAAACGGAGCTTGGTTAGTACGTATTGAGGACTTAGACCCACCAAGAGAAATGCCAGGTGCAGCGCAACTTATCCTAGAGGCACTCAAGGCCTATCAGCTGCATTGGGATGGAGAAGTGGTATACCAGAGCGAACGTCACGACCTTTACCAAGCTCAAATAAACAAATGGCTCGAAAATGGAGAAGCCTATTATTGCCAATGTACTCGTAAGCAAATTAAAGAGCATGGCGGTTTTTATCCTGGCACTTGCCGCGATAAAAACTTGAAAGACGGCGCGATTCGCCTAAAAATGACCAAGCCTGTCGCTCATTTCCTCGACCAAAAGCAGGGAACCATTACGATTCCAGAGCAACTCGTTAATGAAGATTTCATTATTAAACGTCGAGATGGATTATTTGCTTATAATCTTGCGGTAGTATTGGACGACATCGACCAAGGCGTCACAGAAGTCGTGCGAGGTGCAGACTTAATCGAGCCGACAGGGCGTCAAATTAGCCTGTACCAAATACTTGGTCAGCCTGAAGTTAGCTACTTGCATTTACCATTGGCGATGGACAACAACGGCAATAAATTGTCGAAACAAAATCACGCGACGGCTATTGATATAGATACACCAAAACCTACTCTATTGCGCGCCATGACATTTTTAGGTTTCGAGATACCTGAAACCGTAAGGGCGGCCAACATAGAAGATATTCTTCGTTGGGGCTGCGAAAACTGGCGGTTGGAACAGCTTCCAGCAGAGATCGAGATCACACCGTGATTCTCAAATGGCATTGTGTAGGCTATCATTAGCCGCAAATTAGGCCCTAGAGGCGTATAAAACTAACCAAAGCAAGATTGGATTAAACCCAGTTATTGCCAGATGCACATGAATACAAACGACTATACACCAAGCGAACCTGCCACAATTCCAGAGCTCGCTCTCAATGTAATAACTCGTGAAGAGCACAACATTTCGCGTAAGCAGATCAGTGATAATGCGCTGAAGGTACTGTACCGCCTAAATGGTGCTGGTTTCGATGCTTTTCTTGTGGGTGGCGGGGTTCGAGACTTACTGCTTGGACAAAAACCAAAAGATTTTGACATTGCGACCAACGCAACGCCGGAACAGATCAAACAGCTATTTCGTAACTGCCGTTTGATTGGTCGCCGCTTCCGCTTGGCTCATATTATGTTTGGCCGAGACATCATTGAGGTTGCGACATTCCGTGGTCACCACCAAGAGCAAAAGAATAAGAGCATTTCTCAGCAATCAAAAGAGGGTATGCTGCTGCGTGACAACGTCTACGGCACCATCGATGAAGATGCTGAGCGCCGTGATTTCACGATTAACTCGATGTACTACAACATCGCAAATTACTCGATTCACGACTACGCACGTGGTATTGAAGATTTAGAAGATCGCCTAATTCGACTTATTGGTGATCCAGAAACACGCTACCGTGAAGACCCTGTACGCATGCTGCGTGCGGTTCGTTTCGCGGTAAAACTAGACTTTGATATTGAAGAAGACACCGCAGCGCCAATCGAACACATGGCACCGTTGCTCGGTGACATTCCGTCAGCGCGTCTTTTTGAAGAGTCACTCAAATTATTGCAATCCGGTCATGGCTTAGAAACCTACCACCTACTGCGTGAGTACAACCTATTCCAGCAACTATTCCCGACGATTGCAGCGCACTTTACAGAAGATTACTCCTCTCACACTGAGCAGATGTTGGATCTTGTCCTAGATTCTACCGACATGCGCATCGAAGATGGGAAACGCATCAATCCAGCATTTATGTTTGCTGCAATGCTGTGGTACCCACTGTGTGCGAAAGCCGATGAACTGATGGAAGAGCGCAACTTAGGCCATTACGACGCCATTATGGAAGCGAGCAACATCATTCTTGACGAGCAAGTTCGCACAATTGCCATTCCAAGACGCCACACCGCAACCATTCGCGAGATTTGGCAGTTACAGCTTCGTCTTCCACGACGTAACGGTAAACGTGCATTCCGTCTTATGGAGCTCAATAAATTTAGAGCTGGCTTTGATTTTCTTGAAATGCGCGGTGAAATTGAAGGTGGTGACACTCAGAAGCTTGCCAAGTGGTGGGAAACTTTTCAAAATGCAGGCCGAGAAATGCGTCAAGCAATGGCTGCCGACTTAGACGGTCAATCACCGAAAACAGGCCAGCGCCGCCGTAAAACTTATCGCAAGAAAAAGAGTAAGCCCAAATCATGATTACAGCGTACATTGCGGTAGGCAGTAACTTGGCTGATCCTGTCAGCCAAGCGAAGCAAGCGATTGAAGCATTAAAAACGCTGCCTAAATCAGAGTTTGTTCAAGCTTCTTCGCTATACAGCAGCACGCCAATGGGGCCACAAAACCAACCGGATTACATCAATGCGGTTGTGTCTATTAACACCAGTTTGACGCCTATTGAATTGCTCAATTGCACACAAGCTATAGAGCAAGAACAAGGGCGTGTCCGTAAAGACGAACGCTGGGGACCAAGAACCTTGGACCTCGACATTGTGCTTTATGGCAATGAGGTGATTAATTCCGAGAGGCTGATCGTTCCTCATTATGGAATGAAAGAGCGTGAATTCGTACTCTACCCTCTTGCGGAAATTGCACCAAGTTTACAACTCCCTGATGGGACCGAGGTCTCTGAACTACTGGAACAAGTAGATAGAAACGGCCTCAGTATCTGGCAGTCATAGCCAACTCCTAGTAAGGATAAAACCATGAAAAAAATGACCATCAACGACCTAATCAAGTGGAAGCAAGAAGGTCGTAAATTTGCTACTTCAACCGCTTATGATGCGAGCTTTGCCCAACTGTTTGAAAGCCAAGAAATGCCAGTACTTCTTGTTGGTGATTCTCTAGGTATGGTTTTGCAAGGTCACAACGATACTCTGCCAGTAACGGTCGATGATATCGCTTACCATACTCGTTGCGTACGCGCTGGTAGCCCAAATTGTTTGTTGATGGCAGACATGCCATTCATGAGCTACACCACCCCAGAGCAAGCTTGCGAAAATGCGGCTAAACTGATGCGTGCTGGTGCCAATATGGTAAAAATTGAAGGTGGTGACTGGCTTGTCGACACGGTGAAAATGCTCACTGAACGATCAGTTCCAGTTTGTGCTCATCTTGGTTTAACTCCTCAAGCTGTTAATATTTTTGGTGGTTACAAAATCCAAGGTCGCGATCAAGAAAAAGCAGACCGCATGGTAAAAGACGCATTAGCGCTGCAAGAAGCAGGCGCTCAAATCGTCTTACTAGAATGCGTACCAGCTGAGCTTGCTGAACGTATTACGCAAGTGCTTGACGTTCCTGTTATCGGTATTGGTGCAGGTAACGTAACAGATGGTCAAATTCTCGTAATGCATGATATGTTTGGTATTTCTGCCAACTACATGCCGAAATTCTCCAAAAACTTTCTTGCTGAAACAGGTGATATGCGCAAAGCCGTTACTAAATACATTGAAGATGTAGCCAACGGTGTATTCCCAGACGACGCTCATACCATTGCCTAGAGGATAAATGCATGCAAACTTTTGCGGAAATCTCAGCAGTTCGTGAACACCTTAAAACCTTTAAACGTGAAGGTCGTAAAGTGGCGTTTGTCCCTACCATGGGCAACCTTCACGAAGGCCACTTAACTTTAGTGCGTAAAGCACGCGAATACGCTGATATCGTTGTCGTAAGCATCTTTGTTAATCCGATGCAGTTTGATCGTGCAGACGATTTAAATAATTACCCACGCACGCTAGAGGAAGACTTAAGCAAGTTAACCTCTGAAGGGGTCGATGTGGTATTTACGCCAACACCAGAAGTTATCTACCCTGAAGGTCTGGATAAGCAAACCTTCGTCGATGTCCCTGGCCTATCAACAATTCTCGAAGGCGCGTCTCGACCAGGTCATTTCCGTGGCGTGACGACGATTGTGAATAAGCTGTTTAACATCGTACAACCGGATGTCGCGTGCTTCGGCGAGAAGGACTTCCAACAACTTGCTGTTATCCGCAAGATGGTTGATGACCTAGCAATGGACATTGAAATCATCGGTGTACCAACCGTACGTGAAATGGACGGTTTAGCAATGAGTTCACGCAATGGCTTGCTTACGCTGGACGAGCGTCAACGTGCACCTGTACTTGCTCGTACAATGCGTTGGATCAGCAGTGCCATTCGCGGTGGCCGCGATGACTACGCATCGATCATCGAAGATGCAAGCGACCAACTTCGAGCTGCAGGTCTGCACCCTGATGAGGTCTTCATTCGTGATGCTCGTACATTACAAGTGATCACACCAGAAACGACACAAGCTGTCATTCTGATGTCTGCGTTCCTAGGCAAAGCTCGTCTTATCGATAACCAAACGGTAGATATGGTTGTCGAAGCGAAGGAAGAAGCTGAATCTAACAATACAAACTCAGAGAGCGCAGAGTAAGCTCTGAGTCATAAAAGTAAAAAGGTCGACTCTTAGTCGACCTTTTTTATACTCTACGTATAGACGCAATCTAACCCTTCAGGGCGAGTTTTAAACCGCTTGTGCAGCCACATCCACGCTGGAATATCACGTTTTATCATTTTCTCAAGCTCTTGGTTCAAGATGCTTGCCGCTTTAACCGCATTACGTCTCTCGAAACGCTCGCTAATGTCTTTTCCAATGTACAGCGTGTAATGGTGATTTTTACTCACTGTAACGCCAGATATAACCGCGCACTTTGTTACATCAATGAGAACACTAGACCCGACGGTACTCGCCGCTTGTTCAACAGCAAAAAACGGCGCAAAAACAGAATGGCTAACGCCATAATCATGGTCGGGTAAATACCAAAGTCGATGACCATTCTTCAGAACTTTGAGCATTGATTTCACGTCTTTTCGATCAATCATTTGATGTCCAAAACGAGTTCGACCTCGATGTTGAATAAACTCATAAGCAGGATTCGAATTTGGGCGATAAACGCCATAACCTTGGGCAAACTGGCTAAAAATACGAGCGGTTATCTCCAAGTTTAAATGGTGACTGCACACCACCAACACACCACGTCCATTCTTTTCCTCAGCGAGTAAACGATCTTTTCCAACAATAGAGGTTATCCGACGTATCCGCCAATCTGGCCAAAACCAAGCGATACCGGTTTCGATGATCGCCATTCCAGTATATTGAAAGTTTTTTCGTACTACGTCCTTACATTGCCAATCCGTAAAATCAGGGAAACACAGCTGGAGATTACGCAGAGCGATCTTGTGTCGGCGCTTCATTACATGCATCGCAATACAGCCGATGATTCTACCTAAGATTCGCAATACTACGTATGGCAGTACATTAACAAGAATCGCTAAAGATCCAAATGCCAGCCATACAGACCAATATTTGGGCTTAAGTAACTGATAGGAGAAAGGCGGCGGCGGGACAATATTCATAGGATCACTCATTTATTACAAATGATTGAAACCTACCATGATAAAAACCGAAAAATTGTATGGGTATGTATTGTTATGCACGCGAAAGAGCAGCGTGAATCGCCGCTCTTTGCTTTATGAGAATGGCTTAGCTTCTTAGCCCAATCCCTTTGGTTACTAGATAATGCGCAATGGCATACAGTGCAACAACAAACACTGCAAGTACACTAAATGAAGTGACAATGCCCACATCCGAGACACCTAAAAAGCCGTAGCGGAACGCATTCACCATGTAGACGATTGGGTTGATCTTAGAAACGCCTTGCCAAAATTCAGGCAGCAGACTGATCGAATAAAAGACTCCTCCCAAGTAAGTTAAAGGAGTCAATACAAACGTAGGGATGATCGAAATATCATCAAACGTTTTTGCGTAAACCGCATTGATCAAGCCACCGAGAGCAAATACAACCGACGTCATGAAGACAGTCGCGACAATAATGCCCCAGTGCTCCACTTGCAAATCAACGAACAAAAGTGACACACAAGTAACAATTGCACCGACCAACAAACCTCGAGTCACGCCGCCCATCACATAGCCAGCAATAATCACATAGTTTGGTACCGGTGCCACCAGCAGTTCTTCAATATTCTTCTGTAGCTTTGCACTAAAGAATGACGACGCCACGTTCGAGTATGAGTTAGTGATCACCGACATCATGATCAAACCTGGAACAATGTACTCCATGTAACTAAAGCCGCTCATCTCACCAATTCGAGAGCCAATAAGATTGCCGAAAATGATGAAGTACAACGTCATCGTAATGGCTGGCGGCACTAAGGTTTGCACCCAAATACGTGTAAAACGAGTGACTTCTTTGCTCAGCAAGCTGCGAAATGCCGTCCAATATAAACCGTACATTTAATTACTCCCCTCTCTTACAATGCTGACAAACAACTCTTCAAGTCGGTTGGCTTTGTTACGCATTGAGAGAACTTTAATGCCATGCTCTGTTAACTGACTGAATACCGAATTCAATCCTTGGCTCTTATCTAGTTCTATCTCTAAAGAGCCATCAACAATACTTTGTCGATTAACACCTTCAAGCTCAGGCACCTCGACTTCTGACTCAATATCCAAGATAAATGTCTCGACGCTTAGCTTACCTAGTAACGCCTTCATGGTGGTATTTTCAATCAGCTCACCACGATTAATAATGCCGATATTTCGACACAGCATCTCCGCTTCTTCTAGGTAGTGTGTCGTTAAAATAATCGTAATTCCTTGCTCTTGGTTGATCTCTTTCAGAAACCCCCACATTGAGCGGCGTAGTTCAATATCCACTCCAGCCGTTGGTTCATCTAAAATGAGTAATTGCGGCTCGTGCATCAAAGCTCTTGCGATCATTAAACGACGCTTCATCCCACCGGATAGGTTACGAGCACGCTCTTGGCGTTTTTCCCATAAATCCAATTTTTTCAGGTATTTTTCTGCTCTTTCTTTGGCTAATACTTTAGACACACCGTAATAGCCAGCTTGCTGCATCACAATTTGCTCAACGGTTTCAAACTGGTTGAAGTTGAACTCCTGTGGCACCAAGCCTAAATTCTGCTTGGCCAATTCGAGGTCGGTATCAATGTCATAACCGAAAACTTTCGTCGTTCCGGAGGTTTTATTCACTAAGGAGGAAATGATGCCAATCGTGGTCGATTTTCCTGCACCATTGGGACCCAGAAGCGCGTAGAAGTCACCCTTTTTCACTTGGAGACTTATACCTTTTAACGCCTCAAAGCCACCTGCATACGTCTTGCGCAATTGTTCAATTTCTAATGCGTACATAAGGTCTTGATTGCCGTTTGTTTGTGATTACTAATACCGACTCATATTTAGCAGCGGTTTACTACAAAATCGCCTTGGGTATCGTACTGGAGGTCCATCAGTTTATCGTTGAATAACGATGATTACAAATAAACCTTTCGATAATATTGGAAATATAACCCTTACCTCGTAAAGGTTATCTCTAAGTAAGACAAAATAGAGCATAAAAAAACGCAACAGGAAACTGTTGCGTTTTTAACTGTCAGAATGATTACGCCGTTATGCGCTGATACTGGTCTGCCTCAACATGTGCCACCGCCGCATTCAATGCTTCGTAACGGAATTGGTACATATTTTCATCCGGGACAAGGTCAATCACATGGAATTTCTCTAGCTGTTCTCGTGTTCGCTCATTCGGGCATAATAAATACACGGCACAATTGGCATCGAGAGCATCCTTAATCGCATTCTCTAACGCCAAACCGACGGTTACATCAATCATTGGTACATCCGTAAGATCGAGAATCATCACGTCATAGTCCGAAATACTAGAGTGCTGACGTGAAATGGCTTTAGAAACACTAAAGATCATCGGACCGGAAAGATAAAAGAACAGCACTTTACCATTAGCACGATCCAACAAACCACGCTCGCTGTCAGTCAGCGGCACATCATCTTCATCCGCGTCGCTGATCGCTTTTACTTGTCGCGCCTGCTCTCGGCTCAAACGCTCGATGATGATAATGTTCGAGATAAAGACGCCTAAACCCACCGCAACGATAAGATCAACGAATACTGTAAGCAACATAACGCCATACATCACCGCCATTCCGGAAAAGCTTACCTTATGTGCCCTCTGAATAAAGCTCCAGTCTAGGATGTTAAAGCCAACATACACCGCAATGCCTGCTAACACAGCCATCGGGATTGGCTCTGTTAATCCGCCAGCAACCAGTACAACCAACGCCAACATTAGTGCACGAATCACACCAGATAATGGCGAACGAGCCCCAACTTGGATATTCGTTACCGTCCCCATGGTAGCCCCCGCCCCCGGCAGCGCACCAAACAAGCCTGAGATCATGTTAGCTAACCCTTGACCTCGCAGCTCTTTATCTGAGTCGTGTTCTTTACGAGTTAATGAGTCACCGATAACCGCCGTTAACAAAGTATCAATACAACCTAATGTGCCTAGCACTAATGCATCAATGACCATCTCGACAAACATATCTGTGTCAATATAAGGGGCGACGAGAGAAGGTAACCCAGCAGGAATTTCACCGATACGACGAATATCTTCTGTATCAAAGAGAATCACAGACAATAAAGTCACCGCGACCAATGCCACGAGCTGTGCAGGAACGTATTTACGATATTGCTTAGGGAAGAAAAAAAGAATCCCCAAAGTCAGTAGTCCCAAAAACAACTCACTGAACTTAAGGTTAGAAATGGTCTCCGGCAAAGCAGATAACGTTCCGAGTACTCCCCCTGAAGGCGCAGCATGCCCCATCAAAGGCGATAACTGCAGAATGATAAGAATCACACCTATGCCAGACATAAAACCGGAAATAACGCTGTAAGGCATCAAGGTAACGTATTTACCCAGTTTTAATGTCCCCAATAGGATTTGGAACGCGCCAGCCATCATGACAACCGTGAAAGTCATAGCCATGCCCGTTTCTGGGTATTTCGCCATCATACTGGTTAATACTGCGGTCATGATTACCGTCATTGGCCCTGTCGGTTCTGATATTAACGTATTAGAACCACCAAATAACGAGGCAAACAAACCGACCATTATTGCCCCCCAAAGGCCGGCCTCAGCCCCGGCTCCGGATGCAACACCAAACGCTAACGCCAGAGGGAGAGAGATAATCGCCGTGGTTACCCCGCCAAATACATCCCCTTTGAAATTGATATCTTCAAAACGACTACCGAACACTGCTGATTTTCCCTGCATTCAATTTTAAAAAGTAAAATATCACTACTTTAACGAGCTAGGCGAAAATTTAAACCATAAATAGATTAAGGCTAAATTCACACCACAAATAGTTTCACCAGATTTTACTTTTTTCTTAATGAAAACTAGTCAGATGAGTCCTATCTGACGAATATTTAACGAGATCGAAATTGTAACATTGTGTATAGTTACAACACTGATCGCTTGCATGTGCACACAAACAGCAGCAGCGATTTTGTCTTTTAAGGGAAGTAGTTTGCAAAATGCCGGAAATAAAACAGTTATTTGAAAACAATTCGAAATGGTCTCAAGAGATCAAATCTGATCGACCTGAATACTTCGCAAAACTCGCTGAGGGGCAAAAGCCTGATTTTCTTTGGATTGGCTGCTCTGATAGCCGCGTTCCTGCCGAGCGACTAACCGGGCTATACTCAGGTGAACTCTTTGTTCATCGGAATGTTGCAAACCAAGTTATCCATACTGATCTCAACTGTCTATCTGTCGTCCAGTACGCCGTAGACGTTCTTAAGGTTAAACACATCATTGTCTGTGGACACTATGGATGTGGTGGCGTAAATGCAGCCATTGATAACCCTAAGCTAGGTCTTATTAATAATTGGCTGTTACATATCAGAGATATCTATTTCAAACACCGCACATACCTAGATCAAATGCCGCAACAAGATCGAGCGGATAAACTAGGCGAGCTTAATGTTGCAGAGCAAGTGTACAACTTGGGTAACTCAACCATCCTGCAAAACGCTTGGGAGCGTGGGCAAGATGTTGAAATTCATGGTGTGGTATACGGAATTGAAGATGGTCGCTTAGAGTACTTAGGCATTCGTTCTAACTCTAAGGAAACCGTAGAAGCGTCTTACCAGAAAGCTCTTTCGACGATTCTAAATACAGACAACAAGCTCCTTTGTCGCTAAGTCATATCTAAAAGTTGAACGAAAAACGCCCATCTTAGATGGGCGTTTTTTATATTTTTAATGCTGAACTCAATGATTATTCTTGAGGTACAACTTTACCGATGTATGGTAAGTGGCGGTATTTCTGCGCGTAATCAATACCCACCCCAACGACAAATTCATCTGGAATTTCGAAACCAATCCAATCCACAGGAACATTCACTTCACGACGAGATGGCTTATCTAGGAGCGTACAAATAGCGATAGACTTCGGCTCACGTAGCGAAAGAATCTCACGGATTTTATTTAGTGTGTTACCAGTGTCAATGATGTCTTCAACAAGCAGAATGTCTTTACCTTTGATGTCATCATCCAAATCTTTCAAGATACGAACGTCACGTGAGCTTTCCATCGTATTGCCGTAGCTTGACGCAGTCATAAAATCAACTTGGTGAGTCAGTTCGATAGCACGTGCCAAGTCTGCCATAAATACAAATGAGCCACGCAATAAGCCTACCAACACAAGATCTTCACTACCTTGATAACGCTCTGTAATTTGTTTGCCTAATTCACGAACTCGCTCCTGAACTTCTTGCTCAGAAATCATGACTTCTATTGTATGTTTCATACTGTGCTCAATCTAAATTTGTGGGTTGAGGTAAGTCGCACGCAAACGATCACCTAATCTTACGGCGTGTAGTGTATCACCACGTTCATTGGGTTGAAAGTCGCATCCTGTTGCCAAAAAATCTTGGAAGAAGGTCTTAGTTTTATAAAGTTCATAGCTAAATTTATCAATAATAATGACATTACTGTATATAAATTGTTCTACAGATGTTGACCTTGTGCATATGCACCATTACACTCATCACTGCTTTAAGCAACTATTAAAATAATCAATTAGGGGGTTACCCCCAATATCAACTCAAATGGCAAGGAAAATGGATATGGACTCAATTGCAAAGAGACCTAGAACTAGGCTTTCTCCAATTAAGCGTAAGCAACAGTTAATGGAAATCGCATTGGAAGTATTTGCGCGCCGCGGCATCGGTCGTGGTGGTCACGCAGATATCGCAGAAATTGCTCAAGTTTCTGTAGCGACTGTTTTTAACTACTTCCCTACACGCGAAGACTTGGTGGATGAAGTTCTCAATCACGTCGTACGTCAGTTCTCAAACTTCCTATCGGATAACATAGACCTAGACTTACATGCACGTGAAAACATCGCCAATATTACTAATGCGATGATCGAGCTTGTCAGCCAAGATTGTCACTGGCTAAAAGTATGGTTCGAGTGGAGTGCTTCAACACGTGACGAAGTATGGCCATTGTTTGTTTCAACTAACCGTACTAACCAGTTGCTGGTACAAAACATGTTCATTAAAGCAATTGAACGTGGCGAAGTGTGTGACCAGCACGATTCAGAACACTTGGCAAACCTGTTCCACGGTATTTGTTACTCACTGTTTGTCCAAGCGAACCGCGCTAAAGGTGAAGCGGAGCTGAAACATCTAGTGAATTCATACTTAGATATGCTTTGCATTTACAACCGTGAACACTAAAGCTTAGCTCGTAATATATGTCAGCCCACCGTTTGGTGGGCTTTTTATTGTCTGCTAAGCACACATTTATATTCCTATATAACAAGCATAAAAAAACCGCTGCAATGCAGCGGCTTCTATCATTCAGTCAGAAAAAGCTTACTTCTTCTTAACTGCTTTTTTGTTTGGCAGGTCAGTGATTGAACCTTCAAATACTTCAGCAGCTAGACCTACAGACTCGTGTAGAGTTGGGTGAGCGTGGATAGTCAGAGCGATATCTTCTGCATCACAGCCCATCTCAATTGCAAGGCCGATTTCACCAAGTAGTTCACCACCGTTAGTACCAACGATAGCACCACCGATTACGCGGTGAGTTTCTTTGTCGAAGATTAGCTTAGTCATACCGTCTGCACAGTCAGATGCGATTGCACGACCTGATGCTGCCCATGGGAATGTTGCTACTTCGTACTTGATGCCTTCTTCTTTCGCTTCTTTTTCAGTCTTACCAACCCAAGCCACTTCTGGCTCAGTGTACGCAATTGAAGGGATAACTTTAGGGTCGAAGTAGTGCTTCTTACCAGAGATAACTTCAGCAGCCACGTGACCTTCATGCACACCTTTGTGAGCAAGCATTGGTTGACCAACGATATCACCGATCGCGAAGATGTGAGGAACGTTAGTACGCATTTGCTTATCAACGTTGATGAAGCCGCGCTCGTCAATTTCTAGACCCGCTTTTTCACCGTCGATTAGCTTACCATTTGGTACACGACCGATAGCAACTAGAACCGCATCGTAACGCTCAGCTTCAGCTGGCGCTTTCTTGCCTTCCATTGAAACGTAGATACCGTCTTCTTTTGCTTCAACTGCTGTTACTTTCGTTTCTAGCATTAGCTTGAACTTGTCTTTGATACGCTTAGTAAATACTTTCACGATATCTTTGTCTGCTGCAGGAATTACCTGGTCAAACATTTCAACAACTTCAACTTTAGAACCTAGAGAGTGGTAAACCGTACCCATTTCTAGACCGATGATACCACCGCCCATGATAAGCAGTTTTTCTGGCACTTCTTTTAGTTCAAGAGCGTCAGTAGAGTCCCAAATACGTGGGTCTTCATGCGGGATAAATGGCAGTTTGATTGGACGAGAACCAGCCGCAACGATTGCGTTGTCAAAGTTAACAACTGTTGGCTCACCTTCGCCTTCTACAAGGATAGAGTTAGGGCCAGTGAACTTACCGTAACCGTTAACTACTGTTACGTTACGCATCTTAGCCATACCGCTTAGGCCGCCAGTTAGTTGGTTAACAACTTTTTCTTTCCAGATGCGGATTTTGCTGATGTCTGTTTGAGGCTCACCGAACACAACGCCGTGGTCAGCCATCGCTTTCGCTTCTTCAATTACTTTAGAAACGTGAAGCAGTGCTTTAGATGGGATACAACCCACGTTCAGACATACACCGCCAAGCGTGCTGTAACGTTCAACTAGTACAGTTTCAAGACCTAAGTCCGCACAACGGAATGCAGCGGAGTAACCAGCAGGACCAGAACCAAGTACAACAACTTGGGCTTTAATTTCTTTGCTCATTTTGACCTCTTGTAGTCATTATCCCTAACAGGCTGAGTGGGTATCGATTTTTTATGTTTAAGAGAGATTTGTTTTAAACAGTTATTTTCAGACCGCTAACAGTTTACAGAGATGTTAATGGTGTGAAAAGTAAATCAATTTAGCCTGTGAGCTAGACAACAATTCGATTGTGAAAACCCTGAACGAAGCAAGGCTGATAACCAAATTGTCGGTAATTATGATTAGCAGAGGCGGCTAAGTTGCCGCCTCTCATTCATCTAATTTCTATTACAGAACTAGACGACGAATGTCAGATAGACATGAGTTTAGGTAAGTGATGAAGCGCGCACCTTCAGCACCATCGATCACACGGTGGTCGTATGATAGAGACAGTGGAAGTTGTAGACGCGGTTCGAACTCTTTACCGTTCCATACCGGTTTCATTTCTGACTTAGACACACCTAGGATACCAACTTCGGGTGCGTTTACGATTGGAGTAAACGCTGTACCGCCGATACCGCCTAGGCTAGAGATAGTGAAACAGCCACCTTGCATGTCAGCCGCAGTTAGCTTACCAGCACGTGCTTTCTTAGAAACCGCCATTAGCTCTTCAGATAGCTCGTAGATGCCTTTCTTGTTCACGTCTTTAAATACAGGAACAACTAGACCGTTTGGTGTATCTACCGCGATACCAACATTCACGTATTTCTTCAGAATTAGGCTCTCACCGTCTTCTGATAGAGAAGAGTTGAACGCTGGGAACGCTTCAAGCGCTTTAGCTACCGCTTTCATGATGAACACAAGTGGTGTGATCTTCATGCCAGTGTCTTTCTTCGCTTCAATCGCGTTTTGCTCTTTACGGAATGCTTCAAGAGCCGTGATGTCTGCGTTATCCCACTGTGTAACGTGCGGGATCATTACCCAGTTACGGTGTAGGTTTGCGCCAGAGATCTTCTTAATGCGAGATAGCGGTTGAACTTCTGTCTCACCAAACTTGCTGAAGTCCACTTTTGGCCATGGTAGTAGACCAAGAGCCGCGCCGTCGCCTTTGCCAGATGCTGCTGCACCTGCGCCAGACTCAAGACGCTTAAGTGCATCTTTCACGTAAGCTTGAACGTCTTCTTTTAGGATACGGCTCTTACGACCAGAACCTTTAACCTTAGAAAGATTAACGCCAAATTCACGCGCTAGACGACGAACAACTGGAGACGCGTGAGCGTACTCATCGTTTTCTTTGAAATCGCCAGTCGCTGCTGGAGCTGCTGCCGCTGGAGCTTCTGCTTTAGGAGCTGGAGCTGCAGGTGCTGCCGCTTGAGCTGGAGCTGCTGCAGGAGCAGGTGCTGCGCCCGCCACTTCGAATACCATGATTAGTGAGCCAGTAGACACTTTGTCGCCAGCTGCAATCTTGATTTCTTTAACTGTGCCAGCGAATGGTGCAGGAACTTCCATAGAAGCTTTGTCACCTTCAACAGTGATTAGAGATTGCTCTTCTTCCACTGTGTCGCCAACCGCAACCATGATCTCAGTAACTTCAACTTCGTCGCCGCCGATATCTGGAACGTTCACTTCTTTTGCCGCAGACGCTGCTGGAGCTGCTGCCGCAGGAGCTTCAGCTGCCGCTGGTGCTGCTGGAGCGCCTGAACCTGCTGTTTCGAATACCATGATAAGTGAGCCAGTCGATACTTTATCGCCTGCTGCAACTTTGATCTCTTTTAGAGTACCTGCGAATGGCGCTGGAACTTCCATAGAAGCTTTGTCGCCTTCAACAGTTAGAAGAGATTGCTCTTCTTCGATGCTGTCGCCAACGGCAACCATGATTTCGGTAACTTCTACTTCATCACCACCGATGTCTGGTACGTGAACTTCTTTTAGTTCTGCCGCTGCTGCTGGAGCTGGAGCTGCTGCTGGAGCTGCTTCTGCCGCAGGAGCAGGTGCAGCGTCAGCTGCACCCTCGGCTTCGAAAATCATGATTAGAGAACCAGTAGAAACCTTGTCGCCTTCTGCAACTTTGATTTCTTTAACGATACCCGCTTGAGAAGCAGGAACTTCCATAGAAGCTTTATCGCCTTCAACTGTGATCAGAGACTGCTCTTCTTCAACCTTGTCGCCAACGCTTACAAGAATCTCAGTAACTTCAACCTCATCCGCACCGATGTCTGGTACATTAATTTCGATTGCCATTTCTTATCTACCTTCTTAATTAAGCGTATAGCGGGTTTGTTTTCTCTGTGTCGATGTCGAATTTCTTAATTGCTTCTGCAACTACAGATTTCTCAACTTCGCCACGTTTCGCTAGTTCAGTTAGCGCTGCTACTACTACGTAACCTGCGTTCACTTCGAAGTGACGACGTAGGTTTTCACGGCTGTCTGAACGACCGAAGCCATCAGTACCAAGAACTTTGAAAGACTCAGCAGGAATGTATGCACGAACCTGCTCTGCGTAGTTCTTCATGTAGTCAGTTGCTGCGATAGCAGGTTCAGTACCCATTACTGTTTGGATGTAAGGTACTTTCGCTTCCGCTTCTGGGTGAAGCATGTTGAAACGCTCTGCATCTTGGCCATCGCGAGTTAGTTCGTTGAATGACGTTACAGAGTAAACATCAGAAGCAACACCGTAATCTTCGCTTAGGATTTGAGCTGCTTTACGTACTTCATTCATGATAGTACCAGAGCTCATTAGCTGAACTTTCGCTTTGTCGCCCGTGTAAGTTTCTAGCTTGTAGATACCTTTACGGATGCCTTCTTCAGCGCCTTCTGGCATTGCTGGCATTGCGTAGTTTTCGTTCATTAGCGTTAGGTAGTAGAACACGTTTTCTTGTTCTGGACCGTACATGCGACGGATACCGTCTTGCATGATTACTGCTACTTCGTACGCGAATGTTGGGTCGTAAGAAATACAGTTAGGAACCGTACCCGCCAAAATGTGCGAGTGGCCGTCTTCGTGCTGTAGACCTTCACCGTTCAACGTTGTACGACCCGCAGTTGCACCTAGTAGGAAACCACGTGCTTGTTGGTCACCAGCCATCCACGCCATGTCGCCAACACGTTGGAAGCCGAACATTGAGTAGTAGATGTAGAACGGGATCATTGGTAGGTCGTTTGTCGAGTATGAAGTCGCAGCAGCAACCCATGAAGACATAGCACCTAGCTCGTTGATACCTTCTTGTAGAACCTGACCTGAAGTCGCTTCTTTGTAGTAAGAAACAACGCCACGGTCTTCTGGTGTGTAAGTTTGGCCGTGCGGGTTGTAGATACCGATTTGACGGAACAGACCTTCCATACCGAATGTACGTGCTTCGTCAGCAATGATAGGAACGATGTTCTTACCAATGTTCTTGTTCTTAAGTAGAACGTTTAGCGCACGTACGAATGCCATAGTAGAAGAGATATCACGCTTCTGTTCTTCTAGTAGTGGCTTGAATTCTTCTAGCTCAGGAACGATGAATTCTTGAGTGAATTTTGGTAGACGCTGTGGCGTGTAGCCGTGTAGCGCTTTACGACGAGCGTGTAGGTATTCGTACTCTTTTGAACCTTCTTCAAGTTTCAGGTACGGAAGCTCTTTCACTGCTTCGTCAGTTAGGATGTCTTGAAGACCTAGACGATCACGTAGGTGTAGTACGTGAGTCATGTCCATCTTCTTAACTTGGTGCGCGATGTTCTTACCTTCAGCCGCTTCACCCATGCCGTAACCTTTAACAGTCTTAGCTAGGATTACTGTTGGACGACCTTTAGTTTCTGCCGCGTTTTTGTATGCCGCGTATAGCTTAGAAGACTCGTGACCACCACGCTTAAGTGCGAAGATTTCGTCGTCAGTCATGTCAGCAACAAGTGCAGCTGTCTCTGGGTACTTACCAAAGAAGTGCTCACGTACGTACGCGCCATCTTTTGATTTGAATGTTTGGTAGTCGCCGTCGATCGTTTCATTCATAAGCTGTAGAAGCTTACCAGTCGTATCTTTAGCTAGTAGTGAATCCCAGTTGTTACCCCAGATTACCTTCACTACGTTCCAACCAGCACCTTTGAACAGACCTTCAAGTTCTTGAATGATCTTACCGTTACCCATTACAGGGCCATCTAGACGCTGTAGGTTACAGTTGATTAGGAAACATAGGTTGTCTAGTTTCTCACGCGCAGCGAAAGAGATAGCACCACGTGATTCTGGCTCATCCATCTCACCGTCACCTAGGAACGCGTAAACGCGCTGCTCTGAAGTATCTTTAAGACCACGGCCTTCTAGGTACTTAAGGAAACGAGCTTGGTAGATAGAAGCGATTGGACCTAGGCCCATCGATACTGTCGGGAACTGCCAGAATTCAGGCATCAGTTTAGGGTGCGGGTATGAAGGAATACCTTTGCCGTCTACTTCTTGACGGAAGTTGTCTAGCTGCTCTTCAGTTAGACGACCTTCAACGAATGCACGTGAGTAGATACCTGGTGAAATGTGACCTTGGTAGTAAACTAGGTCGCCACCATCCTTCTCGTTTGGTGCACGGAAGAAGTGGTTGAAACATGTCTCGTAGAACGCAGCAGAAGACTGGAAAGACGCCATGTGGCCGCCTAGCTCTAGGTCTTTCTTAGATGCACGTAGAACGATCATGATAGCGTTCCAACGAATAATTGAGCGAATACGACGCTCAAGTGTTGTGTCACCTGGGTATGCTGGTTCTTGGTCTGCAGGAATCGTGTTGATGTAGTTAGTTGTGATACCTGTTGGCATATCAACACCGTCTAGACGTGCTTTATCTAGAACTTGCTCTAATAGGAATTGAGCACGCTCTAGACCTTCTTCACGTACAACTGACTCAAGCGCTTGTAGCCATTCTTGAGTTTCCAGTGCATCTACGTCATGCTTCATATCAGACATGGCGATCTATCCTTCTGTTGGTTGGATCTACTTATTTAAGTAACGCTCTTACGAGTCGTTACCCTGCTGAATTCGACGTAGAGAACGCTCTCGTCGAGACTCTTCTCGAGTCAAATCCAACAATGTTTCTTCGATGTAAGCCAAGTGCGAGTGGGACATTTCTCGCGCCTTTTCAGGCTGACCAGAAACAATCGCATCCACGATATTGGCTCGGTGTTTACTGACTTTCTCGACCGCTTCTGGGCGGCGACGTAGTAATTTAAAATTTTGTAGAATATTTTGCTCAAGCAAAGGTGCTAAGCTTCGAACAATGTGCAACAAAACCACGTTGTGCGCGGCTTCTGTCAAAGCGATCAAAAATTGCATCACTTCCGCAGATTCAGCTTCGATATCGTTGTTTGCTTGCTCTTGGCTAATGCGTTCAAGGCAACCTTGAATACGCGCAAAATCTTCTTCGGTACCACGTAAAGCTGCAAAGTAAGCTGAAATTCCTTCCATTGCATGACGAGACTCAAGCACATCAAGCTGGGTTTCAGAATGACTAGACAACAAATTCAACAAGGGATCTGAAAAGCTCTTCCAGATATTCTCACTTACGAATGTTCCGCCACCTTGGCGACGAGTCAACAAACGCTTCGCTTCCAAGCGTTGAATGGCTTCTCGGACTGAAGGACGAGACACATCGAACTGTTTTGCCAGTTCACGCTCTGGAGGCAGTTGTTGCCCCGGAGACAATGTTCCTTCCACTATCAACCTTTCTAACTCTTGTTCTATAACATCAGAGAGTTTTGGCTGACGAATCCTTTGATAAGCCATAATTTATTGTTCTTCTACTCTTGCAGGTAATTGGTAATACCAATTTTAAGTTGGTGCAGAAATTAACATAATTAAAACGCCACTGTCCAGCCGAAAATTGACCTAAATCATAGAACGAGCTTACTTCCAACACTCTGATAACAATCGACTGTTAAAACAGCAATAGAATTGGTATGACCAATTACATAAAGCATACAAATGGGAAGTCGACGTGCTAGCAGTTTTGGAAAAGAAATACAGAAAATGACAAAATTATCAGTCTATTTATTCACCAAAACGGCATATGCGAGCGTAAAAATGTAGTTAACTTTTAACAATCATTAATATTTCTGGTATCAAAAAAAGGCATACCTGATCGTATGCCTTATTTATTTCGCTTTTTTGAATTTACACTTTCGCTACAAATCAACGCTGTATAAGCAGTCTATATTTCACCCAATCAAAGCTTAGACCAGGATCGCTTTTTCTCAAGGGCGCAATATATTGATGACCGGTAATTCGTGGCGGGGTGATTTGAGGATAAGACTGCATAATCACCTCAGTGATCTCTGCAAGTGATTGATATTGCGCTTCTGTGTAGGCAGTAAATTCTGTCCCTTCAAGCTCGATACCAATGGAATAGTCATTACAACGCTCCCTGCCTGCGAAACTGGATTGACCGGCATGCCATGCTCTATCGAGAAAAGAAACAAATTGAACAACCTCGCCGTTTCTTTTAATCAAGCAATGTGCAGAAACGCCCATTTTGTGAATGACTTCAAAAAATGGATGTTCATTTGGGTCTAGCTTGCCAGTGAAGAAGTCCTCTATATATGGTCCACCAAACTGCCCAGGAGGCAAACTGATATTGTGTACCACCAGCAGAGAGATGTCGTTTATATCAGAGCGGGCATCAAAAAATGGTGACGGAACATGCTTTGCTTGTGTCAGCCAGCCATTCTCGATAATTGGGCGCATATCAACCTCTCTACTTTGCAAATTAACTGCTGAAATTATTGACACCGGAGAGTATCATTCGTTGCCATCTCCCTTTCAAGACAAGATTTGCGATGAAGAACACACACAACATTCAAGAACGCCTAGAATACCTTAAACAACAACTCCCTTTAGAGATCACTCGCTCTGTCGCTGATACCTTAAAAGAAGATCTAGGTGGCAGTGTCGACGCAGATAATGACATTACTGCATCTTTGATCCCTGCCGATGCGGTTAATACCGCAACGATTATTACTCGTGAGTATGGTGTGTTCTGTGGTCAAGCATGGGCAGATGAAGTTTTTAAGCAGCTCGGTGGCAAGGTCAGTATTGAATGGCACGTAAAGGACGGCGATAAAGTCGAACCTAACCAAACCCTTTGCACGCTGACAGGCCCTGCTCGTGACTTGTTGACTGGTGAGCGTAACGCAATGAACTTCATCCAAACGTTGTCTGGCTGCGCAACAGTTACCGCAGAGTACGCTGAAAAAATCGCGCATACTGAGTGCCGTCTACTAGACACACGCAAAACCATTCCTGGTCTGCGTAGCGCACTAAAATACGCCGTGACCTGCGGTGGTGGCTTTAACCATCGCATCGGTGTGTTCGACGCTTACCTTGTTAAAGAAAATCACATTATTGCTTGTGGTGGCATCACTCAAGCCATCCAAAAAGCGAAAGAGCTTAACCCAGGCAAACCGGTAGAAGTAGAAACGGAAAGCTTAGAAGAGTTGAAACAAGCGATAGAGGCTGGTGCCGACATCATCATGCTCGATAACTTCACAAAAGAAATGATGCGTGAAGCCGTAGCGATTAACGCAGGTCGTGCCGCTTTAGAGAACTCCGGCAACATTACGCTAGAGACCATCGCAGAATACGCAGAAACCGGTGTCGATTACATTTCGGTAGGCGCGTTGACTAAGCATTTAAAAGCGATGGATCTTTCGATGCGCTTCAAATAATAAAAGCAACAAATCTCAATTACTTCAACTAACTCAGTGAGTTGTGAGTAACTCATCATTTAAAAGGGCCAATTGGCCCTTTCTTTTTATCCACTAAAAAAATAGTACTACTCGCAAAACCCTGCATGCGATATGCAACTTTTCACCAAAGAGTTTTATCTCACTCGAGAGCCCATCTCTTCCCCATTTTCAACCCACCTTAACTCTCCATAATCTTTCGCCAATGCAAGAGCATTATTAATTTTTAGGAAAGGGTTAAAAATGAAAAACAGTAAACAGAAAAAACAACAGGGTTTTACTCTGATTGAATTAATGATTGTGGTGGCGATTATTGGTGTGTTGTCTGCAGTTGCTATACCTGCCTACAAAAGTTACGTAGCTAAATCTGAAGCAGCCACTGCTGCTGCAACTGTTAGAGGACTGTTGACAAATATTGATATGTATCAGCAAGAAGTTGGTAGTTTCCCTACTGACATTAATAAAGTAGGCGGCACACAAACAATGAATGCTTTTGGTTCGATAGCGTTGGCATCAACAACTAGTGGCGGTACTGCTACTTTCACATTTACAGACGGTTCGTTAAAAACAGGCGGCGCTAGCAATAATGCAGCAACAATTATATATACCAAAGATAATGCAACAGGATGGAGTTGTACTCATACAATCCAAGATACTTCTGTTGTGCCTGCCGGTTGTTGATAGCTGTCCATAATGCTAACCAAACTCTCAACGGTTCTTCGCCAAAAAGGGTTACTAACATTTTCCCAAGAAGAATCGTTAATAGAGCAAGTCAAAGCTTCTGGCATTTCGATGCCGGAAGCTTTACTCAGTTCTGGATTCTTCACGTCAAGTGAGCTCGCTGATCACTTAAGTTCTCTCTTTGGTTTAAATCAGTCTGAGTTATCTCAGTATGAGTACGCTTCGCTTTGTCAGCAACTTGGTCTTAGGGAATTAATCACACGGCATAACGCACTCCCACTCCAGCGTACGTCTTCAACGTTATTACTCGCCGTTGCCGACCCCACCAACCAACAAGCCGAAGATGACTTCCGCTTTGCCACTGGGTTACAGGTTGAACTAGTCTTGGCGGATTTTCGTCAACTCAGCGCGGCAATTCGACGCTTGTATGGTCGTTCATTGAATCATGAGAAGTCTGGGTTAAAAGAGATCAACCAAGAAGAGTTAGCCAACCTGGTTGATGTGGGCGCAGATGAAATCGACAACATTGAAGACTTGAGCCAAGATGAGTCTCCTGTTAGCCGTTACATCAACCAAATTCTGTTGGACGCTGTGCGCAAAGGCGCATCCGATATCCACTTTGAGCCTTATGAAAAGATGTACCGCGTGCGCCTACGCTGTGATGGCATCTTAATTGAAACACAGCAGCCACCAAGCCACTTAAGTCGCCGCTTATCCGCTCGTATCAAAATCCTCTCTAAACTTGATATTGCAGAGCGACGTTTACCACAAGATGGGCGTATTAAGCTCAAGTTGAATCAAGACACCGCAATTGATATGCGTGTATCCACGCTACCGACTCTATTCGGAGAGAAAATTGTACTACGACTGCTCGACAGCAGCTCTGCGTCACTGGATATCGACAAGCTTGGTTATAGCGAACAACAAAAACAATTGTACTTGGATGCGCTGCGTCGCCCACAAGGCATGATTCTGATGACAGGCCCAACAGGGAGCGGTAAAACCGTTTCTCTATACACTGGGCTAAGTATCCTCAATAAGCCAGAAATCAACATTTCCACGGCAGAAGACCCAGTAGAAATTAACTTATCGGGCATTAACCAAGTTCAAGTTCAGCCTAAGATTGGTTTTGGTTTTGCCGAAGCCCTGCGCTCTTTCTTACGTCAAGACCCGGATGTGGTAATGGTCGGTGAGATTCGTGACTTAGATACCGCCGAAATCGCTATAAAAGCATCGCAAACCGGTCACTTAGTACTTTCAACCTTACATACCAATTCTGCGGCTGAAACGGTTATTCGTTTATCAAACATGGGCGTAGAAAGCTTTAACTTGGCCTCCTCTCTTAGTTTGATCATTGCCCAGCGCTTGGCCCGTAAACTGTGCTCGCACTGTAAAAAATCACAAGAGCTTACCGTTCAGCTACAACATCTTGGAATTCAAGCAAGCGACAACATTTTTAAAGCCAATCCCGATGGATGTAATGAGTGTACCCATGGTTATTCCGGCCGAACGGGGATTTATGAAGTGATGCGCTTTGATGAATTTCTTTCCGAAGCGCTTATTAAAGGCGCCTCGGTGCATGAACTAGAAAAACTCGCCATCGCAAACGGGATGAGCACGTTACAAATGTCGGGCATAGAAAAACTCAAACAAGGGATCACAAGTTTTAGTGAACTACAGCGCGTACTTTATTTTTAATCCTTTAATCAGCAGTCACCTCTATGAAAAGCACTACACCACAACTTAAAAACTTCCGCTGGAAAGGCATCAACAGTTCAGGCAAAAAGACATCTGGGCAAACCCTCGCGATGACAGAAATTGAAGTACGCGAGCGTCTAGACGCACAGCACATCAAGATCAAGAAGTTAAAGAAAAGCAGTATCTCGTTTCTCACTAAACTCAACCATCGCGTGAAAGGCAGAGACATCACGGTGTTTACCCGTCAGATTTCGACGATGTTGATAACCGGTGTACCCTTAGTTCAGGCTTTAAAATTAGTCTCAGAAAATCATAAAAAAGCAGAGATGAAATCCATTTTGATGAGCGTGACACGCGCCGTTGAAGCGGGGGCGCCCATGTCAAAAGCCATGCGCACTGCAAGTGAACACTTTGACCCACTCTATACTGATCTTATCGCCACAGGTGAGCAATCCGGTAACTTAGCGGAAGTGTTCGAGCGCTTAGCCACCTACCGAGAAAAAAATGAACAACTCCGTGCGAAAGTGATCAAAGCACTGATTTACCCAGCGATGGTAGTGCTAGTAGCGTTAGGCGTGTCGTTTATCATGCTCACCAAAGTCATTCCCGAGTTTGAAAAAATGTTTGTTGGTTTTGGTGCTGACTTACCGTGGTTTACCAAGCAAGTATTAGATCTTTCCGCCTGGACACAAAACTGGAGTCCGTTTATCGCACTAGGCTCCATTAGTTTATTCATTTCGGCGAGAATCCTCTCTAAGCGTTCAGATTCTTTTCGCTTAATGCTCAACCGCTCTGTGCTTAAATTTCCGGTCCTTGGGCCTGTATTATCAAAAGCCGCTATCGCCAAATTTAGTCGAACACTCGCCACAAGCTTTACAGCGGGTATTCCAATTCTAACCAGTTTAAAAACCACATCAAAAACCTCAGGAAACTTACACTATCAACTCGCCATAGAAGAAGTTTACCGTGATACCGCCGCAGGTATGCCAATGTATGTTGCCATGCGTAACTGTAATGTGTTCCCTGAATTAGTGTTACAAATGGTCATGATCGGTGAAGAGTCTGGTCGACTTGACGATATGCTCAATAAAGTTGCAACGATCTACGAGTTTGAAGTCGACAACACCGTCGACAACCTTAGTAAAATTCTAGAGCCACTAATTATCGTATTTTTAGGTATCGTTGTTGGCGGATTAGTGACAGCAATGTACTTGCCAATCTTTAACTTAATGAGTGTATTGGGCTAGAATGAGCTGTTAACTCCTTTAAAACAGCATCTTGCTGATTTCACTCATCGCTCAAGAGACAAATATGGAAGTATTCCAGTACTACCCTTGGCTATTCGTTCTGTTTGCCACCATCTTCGGTCTGATCGTGGGTAGCTTCCTCAATGTGGTTATTTATCGACTACCTAAAATCATGGAACTAGAATGGCGACGCGAATGTGCCGAGTCATTTCCTGAATACAAAATAGAACCTCCTAAAGAAGTGCTGACCTTGAGCGTCCCACGCTCCTCCTGTCAGAAGTGCGCAACGCCGATACGTATTCGAGACAACATCCCTGTGATTAGCTGGCTACTTTTAAAAGGCAAATGCCACAACTGTCAGACAGCCATTAGCGCACGCTATCCACTGATTGAACTGCTCACTGCGTTCTGCTCAGGCTTTGTCGCTTACCACTTTGGTTTTAGTTACTTTACCGTTGCCCTACTCTTTTTCACTTTTATCTTAATCGCCGCAACATTTATCGATCTCGATACGATGTTGTTACCTGACCAATTAACATTACCATTAACTTGGGCTGGCATTGCCTTAGCATTAGTCGAAATAAGTCCTGTTACTCTACAAGATTCTGTCATTGGTGCTATTGCTGGTTACCTATGTCTCTGGTCCGTTTACTGGGGCTTTAAGCTACTTACTGGTAAAGAGGGAATGGGATATGGTGATTTTAAACTACTCGCAGCACTAGGGGCTTGGCTGGGCTGGCAGTCACTGCCGATGATCATTCTACTTTCTTCTGTGGTTGGCATCGTATTTGGCATCATTCAACTACGCTTGCAAAAACAGGGAATTGAAAAAGCTTTTCCTTTCGGTCCTTACTTAGCAATTGCTGGTTGGATAAGCTTAATTTGGGGCGACCAGATTTTAAACTGGTACTTTACTTCAGTTCTAGGAGTGTAAATGGCTTTGGTTATTGGTTTAACAGGTGGTATCGCTAGCGGTAAAACAACCGTCGCGAATCTGTTCAAACAACAATTTAAAATCGATATCGTCGATGCCGACATTGTAGCAAGAGAAGTTGTCGAGCCAGGCACTCCCGGCCTAAACGCGATTATTGAACATTTTGGTTACGATATCGTTCGTGAAGACCAAACTTTAGATCGCGCAAAGCTGAGAGAGAAAATCTTTTCAAACTCAGATGAAAAAGCATGGCTCAACGCACTGTTGCACCCGATAATTCGTGAAAAGATGATCGAAGATTTGCAGCAAGTCACCTCAGAGTATGCGTTACTTGTGGTGCCGTTGCTCGTAGAAAACAAGCTAGACAGTTTGTGTGATCGAGTTCTTGTCGTCGATGTAGAACCGAATACACAGATATCTCGCACGATGAAACGAGACAATGTGAATGAAGAACAAGCTCGCGCTATCCTTGCCTCTCAAGCATCAAGAGAGCAAAGACTCACGCTTGCAGACGATGTGGTTAAGAATAATCCAAGTGACCCAGATCTTTTGCTTCAAATCACAGATTTGCACGAAAAGTACCTAGCCATGTGTAAGAAAAATCTGCGAAAATAGGAACGAAACTCACAAAGGCTTATGTCGATGACCACGCACAAATTTGAACATCCGTTAAATGAGAAAACTCGTATTTATCTAAGAGTGGAGTCTCTGCTGCGTCAGGCTCACTTGGCCTCTGGGTTTAGCGAAAATCACCAGTACCAACTGTTTTTTCGTGCGTTATTCGATATGGTTGAAATCTTCGAACAGATCCAACTGAAAAGTGAACTGGCTAAAGATCTTGAGAAGCAACGGCTGTCGTACCGCCATTGGCTCAATGTTGATGGTGTCGATCAAGACGCATTAAATACCTTGCTACAAGAGATAGATGTCGTTCATAGCCAACTAATGGGTGCTGAACGTTTTGGCCAAGCATTAAAAGAAGATCGCTTCCTAAGCTCTATCCGTCAACGCTTTAATCTACCGGGTGGTTCATGCTGTTTTGATCTGCCAGCATTACACTACTGGCTTCATCTACCTATTGAACGTAAAAAGCGTGATGCACAACAGTGGCAAGCAAGCTTAAAGCCCTTATCTGATGCGCTTTCGTTATGGTTAAAGCTCACTAGAGAGACCGGACATTTCAAAGCTCAAATCGGTCGTGCAGGTTTCTTCCAAAGTGACGCTGATGAAGCCAACATTCTAAGACTTCACATCCCAATGGAATATGGCGTGTATCCTATGATTTCAGGCCATAAAAACCGCTTTGCGATCAAGTTCATGTCGTTTGAAAACGGTCAAGCATGCACACAAGATATTGAATTTGAACTTGCTGTTTGCAGCTAAGACGACACTACGCCTCGCCTCCATAATCTAAAATTCAACGCTTTATTGCGCTTATATTTGATAAAATTTCGTAGCAGCAATAGCGCGTTGAATAAGCCATCTTTAATTCGTTTAGGTATACTACCCTTTAACACCAATTAGTAATGGGACGCTCAACTATGTCTAAAGTTACCATCGTTCAATGCCCACAATGTGGCGCCGACGTAGAATGGGGAGAACAAAGTCCTCATCGCCCTTTCTGCAGTAAACAATGCCAAATGATTGATTTTGGTGAATGGGCAGATGAAGAAAACACCATCCCAGGCGCACCCGATATGTCCGACAGTGATGGCTGGTCTGAAGACCAGTATTAAATTAAGACCTAGGGTAAAGGAATACCCTAGGTTCCTTCTTGGGGAATCTGAATCACGCTCCTTCGTCGCTGTCCAGAATGACGAATTTTAACCTCAGTGCTATATAATCTTTGACCATCATTTCCTGTCATTCCGAGGAGCCATAGCGGCATCAGGAATCTATTCACAGCAAGGTAGAGGCGTGGAGTGTACGTCAGTGCATGAGCATCGACAGTGCAGGTCGGGAGAAAAGAAACGAGCAAGCTAATTACACAAATAAAAAAACGGAGCCCTAAAAGGACTCCGTTTAAGATGAGAACGCTAGTTATAGCATTACTTCTTAGCAAGTTTCTCTTTGATACGAGCAGACTTACCAGAACGCTCACGTAGGTAGTACAACTTGGCACGACGTACTGCACCACGGCGTTTAACTTCGATGCTATCAACGATTGGAGAGTGTGTTTGGAACGTACGCTCAACACCTTCACCGTTAGAGATCTTACGTACAGTGAAAGCAGAGTGTAGACCACGGTTACGGATTGCGATTACAACGCCTTCGAAAGCCTGTAGACGCTCACGGTCACCTTCTTTTACCTTAACTTGAACTACAACAGTGTCACCTGGTGCAAATTTAGGTAGGTCTGATTTCATTTGCTCTTCTTCAAGAGCTTTGATGATGTTACTCATTTTTTAAATTCCTAGAATAAACTGATACTAAATAAATTAGGTTACTTTGCGTTATGTTCTTTAATGGCTTTATGCTCATTAACAAACTCAGCAAGTAATTGTTCCTGTTCGTCAGTCAGAGCTAGGTTTTCCAGGAGCTCTGGTCTTCTTAGCCAAGTACGGCCCAACGACTGCTTGAGTCGCCATTGACGAATATCCTTGTGATTGCCTGACATCAGTACCGCTGGTACCTCTTTGTCATCCAATACTTCTGGACGCGTATAGTGAGGGCAATCTAACAAGCCATTTGCAAAAGAGTCTTCTTCTGCTGACGCGAAATCCCCTAGTACACCCGGAACAAACCGAGAGACAGCGTCGATTAACGTCATGGCTGGTATCTCACCACCCGTCATCACAAAATCACCAATCGACCATTCTTCGTCGACTTCAGATTGAATGATGCGCTCATCTACCCCTTCATAACGACCACAAATCAGAAGCAAGTTCTCATTCGTTGCCAGTTCTTCCACTCCTTTCTGGTCGAGCTTGCGACCTTGAGGAGAAAGGTAGATGACTTTCGTCTTGCCCGGTGAGGCTGCTTTCGCGGTATGAATGGCATCGCGCAAAGGCTGAACCATCATTAACATACCAGGGCCACCACCGTAAGGTCGGTCATCGACTGTGCGATGTTTGTCGTGAGTGAAATCTCTAGGATTCCAAGTTTCAATCGACAAAAGACCTTTTTTAACCGCTTGACCTGTTACTCCAAAATCAGTAACAGAACGGAACATTTCTGGAAAAAGGCTAATAACGCCAACCCACATGTTTATCTCGCTCTGTAATTTTGGAGATTAGAATCCAGGATCCCAGTCAACTTCGATCCGTTGAGCTTCGCGATCAACATTAATGATCACTTGCTCTTCAAGGAACGGGATTAATCGTTCCTTCTGCCCGAAAGCATCTTTAAGATTTGCTTTAACAACCAGAACATCGTTTGAGCCAGTTTCTAGCATGTCAGTAACAACACCTAGATCGTAACTTTTAGTAGTTACAACTTGCATCCCAAACAATTCGCGCCAGTAGAACTCATCTTCTGACAATTCAGGAAGTACCGCAGGGTCAATAGCAATTTCAAAGTTCGTCATTAGATGCGCGTCTTCACGAACATCCATGCCTTCCAGCTTAGCCACCATACCTTTGTTATGGCGCTTCCAGCTTTCTACTTTGTACTCAACCCACTTGCCCTTTTGGTTAATGTACCAAGGGCTGTAATCGAAAATGCTTTCAGCATTGTCTGTGTAGGAAAAAACCTTAAGCCAACCACGAATGCCGTAAGTAGCACCAAACTTGCCTACAACAATCTTTTCGTTGCTCATTGTTTCTTTACCTTTCATCGACATAAACTAGTTTCTACTTTTCAAGTAAAAAATTAAGCCGCTTTTTGAGCGTCTTTAACTAGCTTAGCAACACGGTCAGATACTGACGCGCCTTGACCAACCCAGTGGTTAACGCGGTCTAGGTCTAGACGTAGACCTTCTTCTTGACCTTTAGCAGTTGGGTTGAAGAAACCAACTTTCTCGATGAAACGGCCAGTTGCAGCGTTGCGGCTGTCCGCTACTACGATTTGATAAAATGGACGCTTTTTAGCGCCGTGACGTGCCAAACGAATGGTTACCATGTCGTCCTCTTTGCTTTCTCAAAAATAAAATTAACCCCAAAAACCATTCAAGAAATTAAACAGTTTGGGGTCTCGTGCCAAAATAAAGCTCCGGAATTTTACTCTTCTCCCGGAGCAATGCAAGGAGTTTAGTTACTTTTTCACCAACATAAATTGAATTTAAAGTTTGTGACGAACCTAACACCCTGAATCTATGCGTGATCGATTAATTAACGACCAAATGGGTTGAAGCCACCGCCGCCACCCATGCCGCCCATCATGCCTTGCATGTTGCGCATCATGCCTTTCATGCCACCTTTTTGCATCTTTTTCATCATTTTCTGCATTTGGGTGAACTGTTTTAGTAAGCGGTTTACATCTTGAACCTGCACACCAGAACCAGCCGCGATACGCTTCTTGCGCGAGCCCTTGATAATTTCTGGGCGTTGACGTTCTTTCATTGTCATGGAGCTGATGATCGCTTCCATCTGTTTGAACATCTTGTCATCGACTTTGTCTTTCACATTGTCTGGTAGCTGGGACATTCCTGGAAGCTTATCCATCATCCCCATCATGCCGCCCATGTTTTGCATCTGGCCTAGCTGTTCACGGAAATCTTCAAGGTCGAAACCTTTCTTCTCTTTGAACTTCTTCGCTAACTTTTCTGCCTTTTCTTGGTCAACGTTGCGTTGTAGGTCTTCAATCAAAGACAGAACGTCACCCATGCCAAGAATACGTGAAGCAACACGATCTGGGTGGAACGGTTCTAGCGCGTCAGTTTTTTCACCGACACCCAAGAATTTGATTGGTTTGCCCGTGACATGGCGTACTGAAAGTGCCGCACCACCACGAGCATCACCATCAACCTTAGTTAGAACTACACCGGTAAGAGGTAGCGCATCGCCAAAGGCTTTTGCTGTATTTGCTGCGTCTTGACCCGTCATGGCGTCAACAACAAATAGCGTTTCTACTGGGTTGATAGCTGCGTGAAGATCTTTGATCTCCCCCATCATCTCTTCATCAATTGCCAAACGACCTGCGGTATCGACAATCAATACGTCGTAGAATTTTTTCTTCGCATGGTCAATCGCTGCATTGGCGATATCAATAGGCTTTTGGTCTGGTGATGATGGGAAGAAGTCAACACCGATGTCTGATGCCAGTGTTTCAAGCTGCTTGATTGCCGCAGGACGGTAAACGTCGGCAGACACAACCAAGACTTTCTTCTTGTCACGTTCTTTTAGAAGCTTAGATAACTTACCTACCGATGTGGTTTTACCCGCACCTTGTAGACCAGCCATAAGAAGCACAGCAGGTGGTTGAGCAGCAAGGTTTAGCGCCTCATTCGACTCACCCATTACGGCTTCAAGTTCTGTTTGAACGATCTTGATAAATTCCTGACCTGGAGTCAGAGATTTAGAAACTTCTACGCCCACCGCTTTTTCTTTAACGCGGTTCACAAATTCACGAACGACCGGAAGCGCAACGTCAGCTTCAAGTAGAGCCATTCGGACTTCACGTAGGGTTTCTTTAATGTTGTCTTCGGTCAGACGACCTTTACCACTGATATTTTTCAGCGTTTTGGATAATCGATCCGTTAAATTCTCAAACATCTTTGTCTCTTCGCTAAAATGGCGATTAATTAGTGTGAGTATACATTAGCCAAGGTCTGAGTCATACCCGTACCGCTGTCCTATTCTTGTCTCTATTTATATATGGTGCGGTAACTTATTAATTTCAATATCTCATCTCTCACGATTGATGTCGGATATAACGTAGCCCCAAAGTGTAATGCAAGGTATAATTTCTCCATCGTGCACAATAATATTTAGGATTCATGGATAGCTTAATAGCCATCGCGGCCGCCATACTTTATGTCTTGGCGATTGCGACCATCATACCCGGACTCTCACAACAGTCAGGAATCAAAGCAAAAACAGTGTTTGCTAGTGCTGCCTGTGCGCTTGTTTTTCATGCGTGGATTTTGAGTGATCTGATCTTTGATGGTTCAGGTCAAAACCTGAGTATTCTCAACGTGGCTTCTTTGATCAGTTTTATTATTTCTCTGGTCATGAGCCTTGCTATGTTGAAAAACCGACTGTGGTTTTTATTGCCTGTCGTTTATAGCTTTGCTGCCATCAATTTATCTGCTGCCACATTTTTGCCAAGCACGTTTATAAAGCACCTAGAGAATGACCCTAAGCTACTCATTCATATTTCATTTGCGCTCTTCTCATACGCGACTTTAACTATCGGGGCACTCTATGCGCTTCAGTTGGCTTGGCTGGATCACAAACTGAAAGCAAAAAAATCTTTGGCGATTAACCCAAACCTGCCGCCTCTATTAATGGTGGAGCGTCAACTCTTCAAAATTATTTTGATCGGTAACTTATTGTTAACTGCCACGCTCATTACTGGCTTTGTCTTTGTGCAGGATATGTTTGCCCAAGGTAAGGCACATAAGGGCATTCTTTCTTTCATCGCTTGGGTGGTGTACTCAATACTGCTTTGGGGTCACTATCAAAAAGGCTGGCGTGGTAGAAAAGTCACATGGTTCGCTGTTGCAGGAGCAACACTGTTAACTCTGGCATATTTTGGCAGTCGCTTTGTAAAAGAAATCATCTTGAATTAAGGAGCTCTAGGGCTCCTATCCTTTATATTTTAGGCTAGATAAAATACAGTACGCCTTAACTCTTTGACTTAACGGACTTACTCAACCGTTATATAACCCAATACTTACAAGGAACAGCAACGTTTTGGACGACATCTCTACGGGTATCTTGTTTGCGCTACTCGCGTGTCTTATCGTCATATCAGGTTACTTTTCCGGTTCAGAAACAGGGATGATGTCTCTGAATCGTTATCGCTTAAAACACTTAGCCAAAAACGGGCATAAGGGTGCTAAGCGAGTCGAAAGACTATTAGACCGTCCAGATCGTTTGATTGGTCTTATTCTTATCGGCAACAACCTCGTTAATATTCTCGCGTCCGCGATCGCGACCATTATTGGTATGCGTTTGTATGGTGATTTAGGTGTCGCTATCGCAACCGGTGCACTAACTATGGTTGTATTGGTTTTTGCCGAGGTTACCCCTAAAACAATTGCAGCGCTTTACCCTGAACGTGTGTCCTACGCGAGCAGTATATTATTGACCATACTGATGAAGTTACTGTCGCCTTTAGTGATGCTTGTTAACTTTATTACGAATGGCTTTATCCGCTTACTTGGTGTAAGAGCGGATCACTCAGCAGAAGATCATCTTAGCTCCGATGAGCTGCGTACGGTGGTAAATGAAGCTGGCGGTTTGATCCCTCGCCGACACCAAGACATGCTAGTGTCTATTTTAGATCTTGAGCACGTCACCGTGAACGACATTATGGTCCCACGCAATGAAATTACCGGTATTGATATTAACGACGACTGGAAATCCATTGTTCGCCAGCTAACACACTCACCACATGGACGCATAGTTTTCTATCGTGACCAAATTGATGAAGTGGTTGGCATGCTGCGCTTGCGTGAAGCTTATCGTCTGATGTTGGAAAAGAACGAATTCAACAAAGAAACGCTATTACGTGCTGCTGATGAGGTCTATTACATCCCAGAAGGCACACCACTGAACGTGCAAATGTTGAAATTCCAACGCAACAAGCAACGTATCGGTCTGATCGTGGATGAGTACGGTGATATCATCGGTCTAATCACTCTTGAAGATATTCTGGAAGAGATCATTGGTGAGTTCACGACGTCAATTTCTCCAAGCCTCTCTGATGAAATCAGTCCTCAAGGTGACGGAAGCTTTCTTATTGAAGGCAGCACCAATATTCGAGATATTAACAAAGGCCTGAAATGGGATTTACCAACGGATGGCCCAAGAACGTTAAACGGTCTTATTTTGGAGCACCTGGAAGATATTCCAGAGAGCCATTTAAGCGTGAGAGTAGCGGGTCACCCAATGGAACTTGTTGAGATTGAAGAGAACCGAATCAAGCTCGTTCGTGTTTATCCGAAGAAGAAAAAATCGACATCCAAATGACCCGTCCTGATATGGGTTGACACTTTTTAACTAAAACGCTCGATGTACTTCATCGGGCGTTTTGTATTTTAAAGCCGTATGAGGCCTCATTTGATTATAGATATCTACGGACTCTGCTACCATCGTCCTTGCTTCTTTCAGATCTTTCGGTTTCTTCAGCAAGAGCTCCATTTTGAGTATCCCATTTACACGCTCAGCTAAAGCATTCTGATAACAGTCATTCCCGTCTGTCATTGAGCAAGTCACTCTATGTTTCTTATGGATATCTTGATATTCCTTCGAACAGTATTGTGAGCCTCTATCTGAGTGGTGTATTAGCTTTTCTTCACTCTGCCGTTGCCTGAGAGCTGAGATAA
>NZ_JAWOQP010000049.1:0-5344 GCF_033337375.1 Vibrio sp. YT-17 | reverse complement strand
AATACTCACTCTTTTCATCGCAATTTCTGAACACTACCTTGTTCATATTGGATTATTTCCTCAAAAGCGTATAACGCTCTGTTAAGGGGTGAGCAACGCAATACCGATGCCACCGCATACCACCTTAATCACTAAAACCAACGCATAGTAAAAATGCCACGCGTTGTGAATCCCTCTTAAACAGTTTGTTAGCTGCGTACCAACATTTTTGCCACATCAATTGCGACAACTTCTGTACCACAGAGGTTTGGATTCCAATTGAGACCCACAAGATGTCCATCGCTATGAATACCTTTTAGCCAATTATCAACGAATGAATCTAGGTTAATTGGACTTGGGACATACAACCCCCAATCACCAATTGCGACCCGACTTGCGTATGCTCTATCTGACCAAAAAACATAAACTGATGCGTCTGGATACAGATTCGAATTACAAACTGCCCAACCACCATCAGGATGCTGAAGTCCCCAAACAGTTCGATTTTCGATTACTCTGTCGATAAATCTTATGTAATTGGAACTTGATGTAGCTTTATCTTGGAGCATCATTTTTCCTCTAAGCAGCTAACGCCGCGTTAAGGGGCAGCGACGCGCTACCACCAAACTTTAATTTACCACCGTAAACACAATTGCCAATACTTGAGCTAAAGTTGCCACGCGTTGACTGTCCCTCTTGAACGCCTTGTTAGCAGTTTAGCCTCGGTACTCATACAGATTGTTTTGTAAACCATGTAGTTCCATGGTCCCCTTCAAGCTGAAACCTATATTTTTCAGTAGGTTATTTGACCTTAAGTTATCCGGAAACGTGATGGCTAAAACGGTATGTAAAGAATGTGCACTCATCTCTTCTTTTAGTATTATTTCAGCTGCTTCACTCGCGTAACCTTTACCGCAAAACTCCGGTAAAAATGCATAGCCTAAATCTGGAAGATCTAATTCTCCTCTTTTTACCAACCCGCACATACCAATTGGTGTTTTTTCACTTTTTAGCAATACTAAGTAGAGTCCAAAACCATATGTTCCATAGCTTGATATAGGGCCATTGGCTAGATAATTGACAGCGTCTTCCTGAGTACGAACATTCTTATCGGCTATGTGCCGAATAAACGACTCGTCATTAAGTAACCGAAGAATAAACTCGGTATCACTCAAATCAAACTGCCTAATAATCAATCTTTCTGTTTCACACACCGCTTTCATGGACATACCCCAGATATCAAGAAACTGCTAACGCCCTGTTAAGGGGTGAGCAACGCAATACAAAAGCCGCCGCATACCACCTTAAACACTAAAACCAACGCATAGTGAAAATGCCACGCGTTGCGAATCCCTCTTGAACAGATTGTTAGCTGTGTACTACAACACTAGCATTAAAACCAAAGGTCCCAAAGCTGCGACAACCATCATCAAAAACCAGAGATAAATCATCAATGATAGGTAGAGCGAAAATATCCCTTGTACAGCATTTTCCAGCTCGATACCTTTATTGTTCTGTAAAAAGTACGCTAACTCTGCCCTAGGAATGGAGCCTGCAACTTTTCGAAACTTTAGCTTCAAAAGCATAAGACCCATTGAGGTAGGTACACTAAGCATCAACAGATACAACATGCAAGACATGAAGGTGTTTTCGGGAGATTTGTTACCTGAAACTATAGCCGCAATAATGATGACTAAGAGTAGAGAGGAAAAACCTTTAAATGATGAAAAGACTGAGTCTCGCGTTTTAACATATAGCCAAAATAACGGCTTATCGATTATTTTCATTTGTTTCTCAAACAGCTAACGCCTTGTTAAGGTGTGAGGCATGCAATACCGAAGGTTCCGCATAACACCTTAACCACTAAAACCAACGCATAGTAAAAATGCCACGCGTGCCGAATCACTCTTGAACAATTTGTTATACGAATTTCTTCAGTGCCAACACTTGCTGTTCAAATAACTCACAATCTGACTTTGAGTATGACTTAGCGACATTAACCCATTGAACGCCCGTTTCATCTATGTGACGAAACTCGACTTGAAGTGCATATTTAGAACAACGAAAAAGAGCAAAAACCAAACCTACAACCGTCAGACTAAGAACTAAAACTAGTAGCCATTGTGGCACCTCTTCCAACCTTGGAATAACTAACCAAACTGCCCCTGAAAAAACACATACCCAGAATAAAACTTGACCTAAATTATCAAGAAAACTTAACTTTTTAACCCTAACATTGTTTATCTTAGACAAAGGATATGAGTCTTTCTTAAACCTGAACTCTTTTGAATCCAAGTTAAAATCATTACTTTTGTACATAATTTCCCTCTATTCGTATAACGCCCTGTTAAGGTGTGAGCAATGCAATACCGATGCCGCCGCAGACCACCTTAAACACTATATCCAACGCATAGTAAGAATGCCACGCGTTGCGAATCACTCTTAAACAGTTTGTTAGGCTTCGACGCCGTATGGTCTGCTTATCTCATAAGGAATGGATAACTCTTCACAAATTCGGGATAGCGTATCATGTGCGTACAATTGAGCATGTATTTGAAGTACTTTTTGATTTTCAACTGATGCAGCATTGCCATAATCATTAACTAAGTAAGAGCTTGGATGAACCAATTTAGAATATAGCTTAAACAATCCTTTGTGCTCTGATTCCATTTCTACAGTTTTTGCTAAATTGCCCGTACTTGCAGGTTGTTTAATAACTGGTAAGTTATATTTTTGTGCTAAGTTTTTTAACCGTGTAATTTCATACTCCAAAATTGCTCTCTCTTGAGTTCTTTCATTTCCATTCCCTAACGAAAGGATTCCCTCAAGGGTTTGAACTTTATCTGTTAGTGCTTCTGACGCCCATTTTTTTTGTTCATTTTCATCTGAGAGAGTTCTTAACCTAACATTCAATTCATAAATACTTCGAGTTGAGGTGGCTAATATGGAAATATGTTGATTTATCGATACCTTTGTAACTTCTAGGTAATCACACACTGAATTAAGAATATTAACTAACAGAACTGACTTTTCCGTTCTTTCTACATTCTTATCAATCCACCTAATTATAAACTTTGATTTTTTAACTATTTTGTCGATATTTTTCTTGAGCTCTATATTGCTTCCATCGACAACATGATCTTTCAATTTTTTAGACATTTTCACCTCCTCTTGATTTGAAGCCTAACGCCGCATTAAGGTGTGAGCAACGCTGCCACCAAACCTAACCCATTGCGCCGTAAACACGAAACCCAACCTTGAACTGAAAATGTCAAGCGTTGGGAATCACTCTTAAATGCTTTGTTAGCAACTTTTAAGTAGGTAGGACAACCAAGTCTAGGTCGTCGCCGACTTTTAAACCTACCTCAGAGTACGTTGATTCCACATTCTCTATAAACTGTTTTTCTATAGGCTTTCTTCCCAACGGATCAATTAAGAGCCAGTTTTCTCCATAATTTTCTCTAGTCAAATCAGACATTGACATACTCATCGCCAAACTCAGCAACCGCGACCAAGTATCTTCTGGGGAAGATGATTCTATTGACGACTTACCCGGTAAATTAATTCGAATACCAACTCTCTGCTTACTGGATGAAGACAAATTCTTAGCTACAGAGACTTCAGACTTTCTAATGTCGGCTGATAATGATGAAAGCCCTTGCTTTAAAGCATTAAGATCTTCTTCATTTGCCAAAGAGTTTACCTTAGCATCTAGTAATTCAAGTTTCTCCAAAACATCACTGCTTGTAGAGTACTCCCCTCTTTCACTTAGCTGCCCACCTTTCAAAATGAAATGTCGCATGGAATCGCCATATGCCTTTAGCTCTGGCATCGCCACTTGTGATATAGACTTCGCATCCGATTTAATTTCCAACAACAAAGATGCTGTTTTTTCATTTACACGATCAGTTTCATTTTTAATATGTATCGTAAGAAATATAGCAACAATCGCCAAAACGAAAGATGCAATGCTAGAAATAAAAGAAATCATCGTGAACCAATCTATAGTTGTATCCATTAAACACCTCTAGTCTAATTTTTAGGGAAGTTGCTAACGCCTTGTTAAGGTGTGAGGCACGCAATACCGAAGCTGCCGCATACCACCTTAATCACTAAAACCAACGCATAGTAAAAATGCCACGCGTGCCGAATCACTCTTGAACAATTTGTTATGCGATTTTTACGCGCATTATGTGCTGAGGGCCCGCTAAACCACCCAAATACTGCTCAGGAGTGTTTTCAAAGCCACCATTTTCGTAACACGCTTTAGCACTTGGATTTTTACAATTAACTGTCAGGTAAACCCAGTTGAACTCTGAGTAGTATGCTTTTATGTAGGATAAGAGTACTTTAACTGATTTTGTACCCAAACCTTTACCTTGACTATCAATGTCGATTGCAAAAGATCTTAGGCCTAATCCATCGGGTGGACAAAACTCATAATTAGAAGAATAGGCGATATCTAGTTTGAAGAAACCAATTACTATATCGTCATTTTTTATAATATGCAGATGGGTTGTCTTGTTACCACTTGATAGAAATTCATCAGCCGTACCAGCAAACTTAACTTGCTCATCAGCTAAACGTACAAGCTTAACTGCCTCAAAATTTGATTCGTTTACCTTCTCTATTTCTAACATCTTGCTTCCATACTATTGAATCGCATAACGCCGCGTTAAGGGGCAGCAACGCACTGCCGTCAAACCTCAATTTACCACCGTAAACACAAATACCAAGACTTGAGCCAAAATCGCCACGCGTTGACTGTCCCTCTTGAACGCCTTGTTAGAAGACTCGTACGTAAAATTTTGTATCTACAGACATGACTGGAAACGATTCAGGGAGAGTATTTTTCGATACCTCCAAAAAACCATTTTTTTCATAAAATTTGTGTGCAGCTAAAAACTCTGCAGTTGTACCCAAATAAATAGATTGTGTCAGGTTTGACTTAGCCCAATCAAGCGCATGCCTTAAAAGTAACGAAGAAACACCACGCTCTTTCCCTCTGAAATCTGGATGGACAAACATCTTTCTCAGTGCAGACATATCGCCACCAATATCGAGCAAAGAGATTGTACCTACAACATGGTCTTCATGAAGACATACCCAAAAATTACCATTTCCGTGTTGGTAGTAATTGGAAATGTCTTGCAAATCTGGCTGCTCTCGCTCTGTAATTGATATACCGAACTCGTTAACCTGAATATTTAGTATTAAATCGATCACTTCCCTTTTGTATTCAGATTTATACTCTTTTATTTGCATAGTCTGATTTCCCTGTATGTCTTCTAACGCCCTGTTAAGGTGTGAGCAACGCAATACCGATGCCGCCGCATACCACCTTAAACACTAAACGCAACGCATA
>NZ_JAWOQP010000048.1:0-6383 GCF_033337375.1 Vibrio sp. YT-17 | reverse complement strand
TGTTTTACCGTGGTCAACGTGGCCGATAGTACCAACGTTAACGTGCGGTTTCGTACGTTCAAATTTTTCTTTAGACATGAGTGGTCCCTCTAGGTACGGATTTAGGTGGCCCAAATTGACCACGCAACCAAAAAAAGATAATTGGTAAATCTAATATCAAAAGGAAATAAACTTGAGAGCTGGTGCTGATAGGCAGACTCGAACTGCCGACCTCATCCTTACCAAGGATGCGCTCTACCACCTGAGCTATATCAGCACTCAAATTAGAGTGGAGCGGGCAGCGGGAATCGAACCCGCATCATCAGCTTGGAAGGCTGAGGTAATAGCCATTATACGATGCCCGCAACACGTAACTCTGAGAGCTATTTCCTAAAGAATATGGTGGAGGGGGACGGATTCGAACCATCGAAGGCAGTGCCGGCAGATTTACAGTCTGCTCCCTTTGGCCACTCGGGAACCCCTCCAAATTTTCAAGCCATTCAGACTACTAAAGGAAAGAATGGTGCCGACTACCGGAATCGAACTGGTGACCTACTGATTACAAGTCAGTTGCTCTACCTACTGAGCTAAGTCGGCATAAGTGGTGCGCATTCTATTGAATGATTTTCTAGGTTGCAATAGTAATTTGAAAAAAAATCATAAATTTCGATTTTTTAGATTCGTTTGCTGCAAATTCGTACAAACTTAGCTTTTTTAAAGTAAACTTCGACCTTTGTCGTTTGCTTTGAAGTTCGCTTGATGTATGTTCTTGCTTCTATTAAACCAAGGATAAAAGAGACCCATGAGTCCATTTTTGTCATTTGACCGTGCAAATTGGGCCGAGTTAAGAAACTCTGTACCGATGACACTTTCTGAAGACGACTTGACTGCGCTTCAGGGCATTAATGAAAACCTAACCATGGAGGAAGCGGTAGAGATCTACCTTCCTTTGTCTCGTCTTTTGAATCTGTATGTCCAGGCTCGTCAAAGCCGCAATTCCGTATTACAACAATTCTTAAATACAGAGGAACATGCTCCCCCTTTCGTAATTGGTATCGCTGGCAGTGTTGCTGTAGGCAAAAGTACGACTGCTCGTATTCTAACGGCATTGCTTTCTCGTTGGGAGAATCATCCCAAAGTGTCCTTGGTTACAACAGATGGCTTCCTATATCCGAAAAAAGTACTAGAAGAACGCGGTATCATGCATCGTAAAGGCTTCCCAGAATCCTATGATATCAAGCGCTTAGTCGAGTTCATGTCTGACGTAAAGGCAGGAAAGCCCGATCTTGAAGTACCCATCTACTCTCACATCACGTATGACATTACTGATGAACTAAGAAAAGTGGATAGACCGGATGTTCTTATTATTGAAGGTTTAAACGTTCTGCAAAGTGGAATGGACTATCCACATGACCCGCATCGTGTCTTCGTCTCTGACTTTTTAGATTTTTCAATTTATGTCGATGCAGAAACAGAGACCATTGAACATTGGTATGTAGAACGCTTTTTAAAGTTTCGCCAAGGGGCCTTTACGAAACCAGGCTCTTATTTTAGCCACTACACACAACTCTCTGTCGATGACGCAAAGAAAAAAGCGAAGCAAATTTGGCATGATATTAATGGGCTCAATTTAGAATTGAATATTCTTCCAACTCGTGAGAGAGCCCACTTGATTCTACACAAAGGCGTTAACCACTTAGTTGATAAAGTCTCGTTGCGAAAGTAATCGAAGATTAGTCACTTTTACGCAACGAGATTTCACCACCAATATAAGTCTCTAGTCCTTGGGAGGTTTCGATTAATATTCCACCTTGATGATCGATGCCTCGAACGACGCCATATACCTCTCTAGGACCAATAAGCAGTTTGACCTGACGATTAAGGAAATTGTCTAACCGATTCCAACGTTCGATAAAGCCAGTAAGTCCTTTCATTTCATATTCGACAAGTGCGGAATTCCAATGCTTGATAAGTGTCATTGCTAGAACATTTCTATCGATCTTGAGACTCTGATTTACTTGGTTCAACGTGGTCCATGGCTGGTCAATCTCAGGCTGGTCGTCAGGCATTCCAATATTCAGGCCCATCCCAATCACTAGATGAGCAGCCCCACCGGCCTGACCCGACATTTCAACCAAGATTCCGGCCAGTTTTTTATCTTGATAATACAAGTCATTCGGCCACTTGAGTTTAACACCTTGCATGCCTACTTCTTCCAAAGCTTCCACTGCGGCAATCCCAATCACCAAGCTCAAGCCCATTGCCGCAGCCATTCCTGCATCCAGTCGCCAATACATAGAGAGATATAAGTTAGAGCCAAACGGTGAGACCCATTGTCTACCGCGGCGACCACGCCCTTGTGCTTGATATTCAGCAATACAAACACGGCCCTTTTCCGAATCCGCGACTCTGTCGAGCAAATATTGATTCGTTGAGTCAATCACAGGGACGAGTTCAACAAGTGACTCCGAGCTAGTGGTAAGGAGAGTCTCGTCTAACAACTGCAATGGTGAGGCTAATTGGTAACCGCGCCCTTGCACTCGATAAATATCAATACCCCATTCACTAAGACCTTTAATGTGCTTAGCGATTGCCGCTCTAGAAACATTAAGATCGTCGCCCAACGCTTCTCCTGAATGAAACTCGCCATCACTTAATAACTTTAGAATATGAAGTTTCGTAGAGTGATCTTTTCTCATCTAGATGCCTCGATCTGAGCCAAATTGGTCTCCCCAGTACGATTGAGAAAGCGTACTTCATGCTCAAGTATGATTTGGTATTTGTCCCATACTGTCTGCTTCACTAAAGAAGCAAGCGCGACAATGTCATCTGCACTACAATTATCCATGTTGGTCAAAACCAAAGCTTGCATAGGGTTGACCTGCGCACCGTGTACAGACTTCCCTTTTAATCCACACTGATCGATAAGCCAACCAGCAGCAATTTTCATTCCTCCAGAAGCTGGGTAGGCCACTACGTTAGGGTATTTTTTTGTGAGTCGATCATAGTGATCTTGCGTGATCACTGGGTTTTTAAAGAAACTACCTGCGTTACCTATCTTGGTTGGATCTGGTAGTTTTGCCTTTCGCACTTGGCATACTCGTTCGAAGATAGAAGCAGGGCTGAGTTGTTCTTCTGGGATACTTTGTAAAGGGCCGTACTGGTTAATCGGCTGCCATTGCTTCGCCAACTTAAGCCCTAATGCGGTGATAAAGCACTTTCCGTGCAACGCATGTTTAAATATGGAATCCCTATAGGCAAACTCACAGTCTTGGGCGTGCATTCTTTTGTTTTCAAACGTAGTTAGGTCAAGAACATCTACATAATCACAGATGTCTTTTAGCTCTAGGCCATACGCACCAATGTTCTGAATAGGAGCCGAGCCAGCACAACCTGGAATCAAAGCTAAGTTCTCGATCCCACCGATCCCCTGATTCACACACCAGGAAACCAATTCAGGCCAATCTTCACCACCGGCAATATGTAATAGGTAGTGCTCATCCGTTTCCGTGACTTCTTTACCCATGATTCGATTAACAATCACTAATCCCTCAAAATGTTCTGTAAAAAGAACATTACTTCCTTTACCTAAAAAAAGTTTCGGTAAATGGGTGAATCTTGGGTTTTGAAATAGCTCAATAACATCTTCGAGCGACTCAACGATAGCTAAATAGGAACACGATTGTTCAATTCCAAAAGTATGGTAAGCCTTTAGGCTCGCATTTGTTTTAATTTGCATAGTAGGTTTGCAACACCAGATAAGATTCTCTTAAACTGTCGACATTCTACATTAGTTATCTTTTAACCGCAGTGACAATACCAGACTCATTAATCATAGAAGTGTTAAATCCCATCAAGCTCCCCCTCATTAAGAAACTATACAAAGCGTATTACCCTGCGGGTCGAGCCAAAAAGGATGAATTGATCATTACAGCAAGCCATAAGGGTGAAATCATTGCGTTACTACGTTTAAAAGGTGTAGATAAAGTTCGTCTGTTGACAGGAATGTTGGTCATTCCGAAAGTTAGGGGAACAGGGATTGGAAAAAAACTACTAACCCATTGTAAAAACAATGTTTTCACTGATGGCGATTATTGCTTCGCGTTTACACATCTCGAATCCTATTATTCCAAGCATGGATTCACAACAATTGATTGCTCTGAGCTACCACACCCGCTAAAAATGGCATTTCAACGTTACGTAGATAGCGGTAAAGATCTCATTCCAATGCAATTCATCTCTTCAACGACATCAAAACGCGTGCTTTTGTAGCCAGGTAAATCATATCTTTGATAAAATGGCAGGTTCGCAATATTGCACTAAACTAAGGTACTCATACCGATATGATAGTAAGTAGGAATCCATTCGAACAGTTGCCAAGTCTCGCTGTCAATCCGGAAGACTTTGATGTTCTGTATTCAGCAGAATCATTCAGAACCCGTCTTTTAGATGCTATCAGCAAAGCAACGTCGCGAATTTACCTAGTCGCTCTATATCTGGAAGATGATGAAGCTGGACGTGAAATTCTCACTGCGCTTTATGAAGCGAAACAGCGCAATCCTGGGTTGGACATCAATATCTGTGTCGACTGGCATCGAGCGCAGCGTGGCCTGATTGGTGCGGAGACATCTGAGGGTAATTCAGCGCTTTACAAAGCATATGCCAGTAAGTACCAGCACCCAATCCCTGTCTATGGCATACCAGTGCGTGGCAGAGAAGTTTTTGGGGTACTGCATTTAAAAGGCTTCATTGTCGATGATACTGTTATCTACAGTGGAGCGAGCTTAAATAACGTTTATCTCCATTATCATGAACGTTATCGATTTGATCGTTACCATATGATTCGACATGAATCTTTAGCGAATTCAATGGTGCAATTCATTCAGGAAGAAATGATTGCTCACCCTGCCGTTAATGATCTTGCAGGAAAAGATAAGCCAGAAACCAAAGAAATAAAGTCGGCGATTCGCCAACTGAGGGCTTCTCTTGCTCAAGCCAACTATAAGTTTGAAGACCAAGCTGCAACAGAAGAAAGTGTAAAAGTCACTCCGTTAGTTGGGCTAGGCAAACGCCGTAATCTGCTCAATCAACAGATTGTAAAGTTATTGGCAGCAGCCCAAGACGAAATTTTCATTTGTACGCCTTACTTTAACTTCCCTAAAGCACTTCATCGTGAAGTGAAACGAGCCATGAAGCGTGGTGTGAAAGTAACTATTGTTGTGGGTGATAAAACCGCCAACGACTTTTACATTGCACCTGAGGAAGACTTTAAAACCATTGGCGGACTTCCATATCTTTACGAAGTGAATTTGCGTCGCTTTGCGAAAGCCAATGAAGCGAATATCGCCGCACGTAAATTGTCAATTCACCTATGGAAGCATGACAATAACAGCTTCCACCTTAAGGGTATTTGGGTTGATAAACGCTATATGCTACTTACTGGGAATAACCTAAATCCACGTGCTTGGTCACTCGACCTAGAAAATGGGCTACTCATACAAGACAATTATGCGAAGCTCACTGGGAAGTTTGAAGACGAAGTTTCGCGTATTCTTGAGCATACTCACCTTATCTGTACTTATAAGCAATTAGAGAAAGTAGAAGACTATCCTATAGGGGTACAGCGACTGGTCAGAAAAATCACCCGCCTAAAGGCAGATGGTGTTTTAAAACGTATTCTTTAGACATCATTTCTCGCTCTAAAGTACGTCGAGATTTTTATACTAAGCCAACCGCTTTAGCAGTTGGCTTTTTCATATAATCCATTTGGAATACTTAACTATTTTCTAGTACCGCTAGTGAGCACATAACCACTTAGATCTAGAGCGATTCTCTTAATGGATTTGAGCTTTGACGTTTGTGAGTATTCCGCATAGCTTACAGCCTCGAGCTAAGCTACCCCTCTCTGTTTTGGCGCTTCTTACCCCTTGGCGATATATTTTTTCTGAGACTCATCAAATGTTCAGCGTCGAAAATCATCACCTCGCTAATGAAGAGCTCCTTCAATCTTTCACCTTCCAATTCTTTTCAAGTCGTTTGATTTTTGAGCCAGGAGAGATTGGGGTATATATGACGCTTTTCTGGATTATGCGCACAGCTCGTTTTTTCTTTCTCATCAAGATTCAAGCCGTTGAACGCCTTTGAATACCATAGATTACTTAGGCTTGTTCGTAGGTCATATTGTCTTTCCACAGCATCACCGGCCTATAATTAATTAAAGCCTAGTGTGTAATCACGCAGAGTTCGCTTAGTAGGGATTATGGGGAGTAGTCTAGTTAGGTGTAAACACACTTCAGGGAAACGCCGCAGTAGAAACGAAAAAAGCCCCAGTCTTTCGACTGAGGCTTAATATAAGTGGCGGAGTGGACGGGACTCGAACCCGCGACCCCCGGCGTGACAGGCCG
>NZ_JAWOQP010000047.1:0-7925 GCF_033337375.1 Vibrio sp. YT-17 | reverse complement strand
TCCATCAATACGTACTTTAAAACGTTCCACCTTGTTCTCCATAAAACATAACGCCGCATTAAGGTGTGAGCGACGCTTGGCTATACTTGAGCGAAGCGAAACTGCCAAGCGTTGCGAATCACTCTTAAATGCTTTGTTAGGCATTTTTTCGTTTAGCTTGCGCCATTAATTGCTCAGCGTCACCTTTACCTGACTCGCCAGTACGCTCTTCGAAATAGGCGAGAAAGTTGTAACATTCATCTACTAACGTAGCTGAGCCCAAAACTTTGGCTGCCATTACAACAGAAATTAAACCTCGATATGAATAGTTCCAATAATCCGAAGCGAACTCATCTTGTCGCATAGTTCCCGCCATACCAGATAAGTGATAACGCAATGGATTCCCTCCAACCATTTCAAGTATGTGTTCTGAGGCTCCGTGAACGTAGCCACTATATGCTTGACTAAGCGTGCGAGATACCTCGACGGCATCGTTTTGATTTAAACCACCCATACCTGCTTCAGCAATAGCTCCTCGTATTTTCTTACGTGGTATTGTCGGGCGTTTTTGAGTAGACAGAATAGCATTATTTGGATTATCAAACTCTTCTTGAAAAAAGCTATCTAGATATTTTTCATGGGTAGATGTCCACTTGCCCTTTCCAATTCCGGGTAATGATAGAAACATGATGTCTTCGCCAAATTCGTCAAGAGTTCGGAAAAGCGCACCAATTTCCTGTGTATATCCAGACTCAAGAAGTAATAGGGAAGCTTTTAATCCGCTTATGTAGCGCGCCAATTTTTGTAAAATAGCAACTTCAAGGCAGTGGTGTTCTTTGCGATAGCGAAGGACATAACCATCACCTATCATCATTGGTTCGGGGCTAGGCAACGACGTTTCGAGTATATGAAAACAATGTTCCATAAAGCTATTTGAATCATGATATATCTTCATTACTTCCTCTATATGCCTAACGCCTTGCTAAGGTGTGAGTAACGCAATACAAAAGCTACCGCACGACGCCTTAATCACATAAGCCACCGCAAAGTAAAAATGCCACGCGTTACGAATCACTCTTAAGCAATTTGTTAGTACATGCGCTACTTCTATTTATGGACTCCAAGATATTGAAAAGTGGCATGATATGAAAGGCTTTGAACACTGAAGTGAGACGGGCAGCTACAAAACTTTACCGTCATTGAGAGACGAAAGTTGGCTAGAAGAAAAACGCACTGAACTCCCCCACTTTTACTGGCTTCAAATTAGAAAAGGATTCGATCCTCGCACTTCGACGGCAACGCCAAAGAAAGGCAATTCTGACTTAGTAAAAACCACGAAAGAGAAGAAGCGCCAAACAAATAGGCTAAGAGTTAGAAACCGTAAACGGTGAAATAAAAGCAAACACTCCGCATATAGTGCCACCGGAAAGAACGTGAAAGGTACAAACTGAAAGGTGTAAAGACGAACGCTAAAACAGATAAACACCAAAACTGATGACCTTTGATGCTAAACCCGTACTAACGCCCTGTTAAGGTGTGAGCAACGCAATACCGATGCCGCCGCATACCACCTTAAACACTAAACGCAACGCATAGTAAAAATACCACGCGTTGCGAATCACTCTTAAACAGATTGTTAGCTGCGTTTTTCAAGCATAATATGGACTAATTCTGTTACTTTCATTTGTAGTAAAGTATACAGGTTACGAACATCAGTCGCTGACACCTTGATATTATTGTTTTCTAACGGCGCATCGTATCCTATTTGATTTAGCTTATTCGTTACCTTACCACCATTATGAACAATTGAATTTCTGAGTTCTCTGGCTAAATGAATATCCTTTGATGACCAAAATACCGATAAGGCTTTAGAACCTAGAGTCTCCTGAACTAACTTCGAGAAATCTCGATCTGTAACACGAACCTTTTTCTTCGCTAGTAAACTAACACTAGAAACAACAAAACACTCATAGGCATAGTAAAAAGAACAATAGGCACTTTCTGCAGTTTTCCATAGTGCAACCTGCATTTCGGGTCTCTGGATGAGAAGCTCCCACATTGAGTCTTGCATTTCAATCGATTCATCACCTGACATATTCGATAGTGAAGACGACATTAGCCAAGGTAAAGAAAACATGCGGGCAGTTCCCCACCACTGTGCAAGGAAATCATCTAAAGTATCGTCAAACTCCGTACCTTGAACTAATTGAAATAGGTTCTCTATCCACTTCTTATCATGAAGATCTGAAAAACTAGAACTACTATATTCGACAAATGCTGTTTTCAATTTTCCTCCTAGCAGCTAACGCCCAATTAAGGTGTGAGGCACACAAAACGATGCTCCCGCATACCACCTTAATCACTAAAACCAACGCATAGTAAAAATGCCACGCGTGCCGAATCACTCTTAAATTGTTTGTTAGTTGCCCATCTCAAAGCCTAGTGCTAACATTTGTACACACACCAACAAAGGAATATATCATGGACACTAGAATTCAATTTCGTGTTGATGAAGAAACAAAACGCCTAGCTCAACAAATGGCTGAGAGCCAAGGTCGAACTCTAAGTGATGCTTGCCGTGAACTTACTGAGCAACTCGCTGAACAACAAAGAAAAACATTATCTCACGATGCATGGCTAACTGAACAAGTAAACCTAGCATTTGAGAAGTTTGACTCAGGAAAATCTGTTTTCGTTGAGCACCAAACTGCTAAGTCTCGAATGGAAGAGCGCAAAGCCAGAATTCGTAATCGAGGTAAGCAATGATTTTATGGGAAGAAGAGTCACTTAATGATCGTGAAAAGATCTTCGAGTTTCTCTATGACTTCAACCCTGATGCGGCAGAAAAAACTGACAACCTCATTGAAGCAAAAGTAGAAAACTTGCTTGAACAACCTTTAATGGGTGTACAACGAGATGGCATCCGCGGACGATTGCTCATTATTCTTGAGATTTCAATGATTGTATCTTACTGGGTTGAGGGCGATATCATCCGAGTTATGCGTGTACTACACCAGAAACAAAAATTCCCTACGGATTGATTGCTTCCTCTGGGGAACTAACGCCCTGTTAAGGGGTGAGCAACGCAATACCGAAGTAGCCGCATACCACCTTAATCACTTAAACCAACGCATAGTGAAAATACCACGCGTTGCGAATCCCTCTTGAACAGTTTGTTAGGTTAATTTCTCAACGCACGCTCATTTCTAACCTTAACTGTTTTCGTTAACCGGAGGAAAGAAGTCGCTGTAGTTTAATACCGTGAGTTGTTGAACTAAAAGACTAAAACCTAAAAGAAGAAACAACGTTGAGATCAGGCTAATTACTATAGTCCCTTTCAAAGAGCCTCTAGGCTGTTGAAAAAGTTTCCTTTCCATTATTTTTGTATTCACCCAAAACAAGTAAATAGCCAAGCAACTAAACAGTATTCCGAGTGTATCTATAAATAAATTTCCAGCAGGACGGATTACAGTCCAAACACCAACATAGAGAATTACTCCGCAATATATGTAGTTTCGAATTCCGTCAAACAATGATTTAACTTTATCATCATCTTCATACCATTTATTCAATTATTATCTCCATTAACCTAACGCCCTGCTAAGGGGTGAGCAACGCAATACCGAAGCCGCCGCATACCACCTTAATCACTAAATTCAACGCATAGTAAAAATGCCACGCGTTGCGAATCCCTCTTGAGCAGTTTGTTAGTCGCGAGGCACCGAGAGACAATTTTAAGCCGAACTAAACTTTGCAAACAACAAATCTTATGTGCTTTGATGCATTTAAGTTAGGCGTGGTCTCAAAGCGGCTACTCAATGAAACCACTTGGAACATAAAACGCCGTAGAAAACGGACTGACAACACCAAAAAGCACTTTTTGGAAAACCAATCTCACAGTGCGGACTTTCAACAAAGTAACTGAAACCACGTGGAACTTACAACACTAGAGAAGACGACTTTTCAGCGAGTAGATCTGCTTTTGAACCAACAAACTCACCGGACAGAATTGCAACCAAGAACAGACGCTCGATTGCCCTGTTCTGTCAGCGCCAAAGAACAAAAAAACGCTTGGACACTTGCAAACTTTGAATTTGAAACAGCCTGAAACTGAGTTTTGACCATCGATGAAGAGCCTGTATAGCAAACAATCATCAGCCAAATTTTAAGCTTAGAAACATGATTTGACTGCAAGCTTTTTCTGGCGACTAACGCCGCGTTAAGTGGTGAACAACGCAAACCACCAAACCTAAACCATTGTACCTTACTCACTTAACCTAACTTGAACTGAAATCGCTAAGCGTTGTGAATCCGTCTTAAACGCCTTGTTAGGCGAAGTTTCCCACCAGTCTTTAAGTTGGTTTGAAAGCAGATTACCCGAAACCAAATAAGCAACCAAACACCCACTGACTTTTTGTGATTCAAGAACCATAAAAGCCACTATGTTTCAGCCAAGGTTTCAACAACCACGAAATGCTGACCTTCAGCAACAAAGCAGGTTTGAACCCGTAAAGCCCAAAGGTGCAAACTCACAGCAAATTCAAAAACCTCAATTGACTTGCCCTTGCCACACTTTGAACCAGTGAAATTCACCGTCAACCAGCCCCATAAAACAATGAGGCAACCCACGAATTTTGGCATGTTTTACGCTTGAAGGAATTCAAGAATTTGAGCCGACAATACGAAATTGCCGACTTAGAAAAGCGAATAGCCAAAGAGAACTAAGAAGATGAGAACAAAGAACTTTCCTGCCCGTCGCCTAACGCCGCGTTAAGTAGTGAACTAAAGCTGCAAATTTAAAACGAGAACGAAAGCCTCGATTAACTTGCCCTTTCCACACTTTGAGCCAGTGAAATTCACAACCAACAGACTGTGAAAACCAATGAGGCAATCCGCGAACTTTGGCATGTTTTACGGCAGAAGAGATTAAAGAATTTGAGTCGACAATGTTGAATTGCCGACTTAGAAAAATGAATGATCAAAGAGAACTAAGAAGGTGAGAACAAAGAACTTTCCTGCCCGCCGCCTAACGCCCTGTTAAGGTGTGAGCAACGCAATACCAAAGCCGCCGCATACCCCCTTAAACACTAAACGCAACGCATAGTAAAAATGCCACGCGTTGCGAATCACTCTTAAACAGTTTGTTATGTTCGTTTAGAGGCGGTCAAAAATTGAACCAGAAGAAGGCGTGAAAATCTTGTGGTATAACCGAGTTGCATAGTCATCAGTTGTACCCGCAATATAATCACTAATCACTCGAAGGTTGTCGTTTTGCGCTTTATACATTTCATAATATTTCTTAGGTAACAATCTCTTAGGATTATTTGAAATTACATCAAACAACTGAACAATCATTTGTTGCCCTTTGTACTCAAGTGTTTGTACTTCAGGCGTAAAAATCACATTGTTCACAACAAACTCTTGAAAAATATCAAGCTCTTCCCGTGCCTTCTTATCAAGCTCACCTTGATAATCGAATAATTTATGTGTGAACTCGCCTAATACAACCACTTCTGTCTTGTTAATGAAATAGTTTACCAATTGTCCAACCGCACGCTTTCTTGTCTTGTTTTCGCCAGAAAACAGCAATTGAGTAAGCTCTTCGATCTTGCTAGCTAATGGGTATGTGTTTAACGGATCTGTCAGCTTATCAACAACCTCTCGACGCCACATTGATTGATCAACCAATCGAAGTGCTATTGCATCTTCCAAATCATGGACACCATAGGCGATATCATCAGCTAACTCCATGATACTCGAATCGAACGACTTATATTTAGGTTTAGCGTGCTTGCCTACTTTAGACTCTGATGACATAAATTTGGCACGATCATTTGTGAAAGGCTGTAAGATCCAATCAACTTGGTCTTTATCACAGTCGTAAATACATTTAGGTGGCTTAAAGCCATCTAAATTGATACCACCATTTTCAGTATAAAGATCACGATTAACGACATCGTTATGGTAAGCAGGATACTTGATTAGACCTAGCAATGTACGTCGAGTTAAGTTCAACCCTTCTTCTTCGGAATACTCACCGAGCTTAGTACAAATACGAAGCGTTTGAGCATTCCCTTCAAAGCCAGCATCGTTGCGCATGGAATAATTCAATGCAACTTCACCACCATGACCGAAAGGTGGATGACCGATATCATGTGCTAAACCAATAGACTCAATTAAGTTTTGTTCTGGAATTAACTCAAAGATTTCTGGATTTTCACTTTCAGGGTATTTAGTTTTTAGAAACTCAGCAATACCGCTGCCAAGTTGAGCCACTTCTAATGAATGAGTTAGACGGGTACGGTAAAAATCACTTTCCCCTAACCCGAGAACTTGCGTCTTTCCCTGCAAACGGCGAAATGAAGCCGAATGAATAATTCTTGCACGATCTCGCGAAAATTCATTGCGTTTAAAGCCACTATCTGTGGCTGGTTTGAAGCGTTTGTCCCACATTATAAACCCCAATATTCAGATGGATATAGCTTCTTACATGGGGGCAATTTCAGTGCAATCAAGAGATAAAGAACATAACGCCCTGTTAAGGTGTGAGTAACGCAATACCGAAGCCACCGCATAACACCTTAAACACTAATACCAACGCATGGTAAAAATGCCACGCGTTGCGAATCACTCTTAAACAGATTGTTAGAAACTTTGCTTCAACTCTATTTTTGATAAAAACCAGTATAAAAATGTAACTTCCAAACCTCCCATCAAACCGTATGGAAAAAAATTTAAAAAAACTTTTGTAAACAGTTGAGATTCTACGAATAACACCAAAAATGGAAAGGTCATTAATACTCCACACGCAAGTCTGAATATACCCACAATATTAGTACTCAATTCAAAAAGAGTAGAAATAACAAAATTAACAAAAGCTTTCTTTTTGCTCAAAGGATTAATGTAGACAAATTTATCTGCAATATATACAGCACCAAAAATAACAGGTAACCCACAACAATAATATAAAAACAGGTCCGGAGCGATCAGTCCGCTAATTGTAGCGTCAAGCTCGTCTAAACCGCCCAAGTCATATGCTAGAAGCAAAGGTAAGCCGCCAGATAGCAATACAACTATCAATTCCCGAATAGAGAAGAGTACTTTTTTATTCATTTTTAATCCTACTTATTATACGAATCCAATATTCGATGTTTTCTAACGCCTTGCTAAGGTGTGAGCAACGCAATACCTTAGCCTCCGCATAATACCTTAAACACATAAACCGACACATAGTAAAAATGCCACGGGTTGCGAATCACTCTTAAGCAACTTGTTATACCGCTTGGTTGAGGCTAAAATGACCAACATAAAAACCACTTAAGAGACCGATTATATGACCACTAGAATTTTAGCCGATGTTGCTGCAAGCATTACTGAGTTGAAAGCTAACCCTATGAAAGTTGCAACTAGTGCTTACGGCGAACCTGTTGCTGTATTAAACCGAAATGAACCAGCATTTTATTGCGTGCCTGCCGAAGCGTACGAAATGATGATGGACAGACTCGAAGATCTTGAACTACTAGCTATCGCTAAAGAGCGTGAATCTGAAGAGAGCATTTCGGTAAATATTGATGACCTATAAACTCGACTTTAAAAAGAGTGCACTCAAAGAGTGGAAAAAGCTTGGCTCTACTCTGCAACAACAATTTAAGAAAAAGCTAATCGAGCGCTTAGATAACCCACATGTTCCGGCTTCAAAGCTTTCTGGAGCTGACAACATGTATAAAATTAAGTTGCGTCAATCGGGCTACCGTCTCGTCTACAAAGTTGAAGACGATGTCATCATTGTAACCGTCTTAGCAGTTGGAAAACGCGAACGTAGCGATGTTTACCGTAAAGCCATGAAAAGGTTAGATGATTGATTGCGGTATAACGCCCTGTTAAGGTGTGAGCAACACAATACCGGAGCCGCCGCATACCACCTTAAACACTAAAATCAACGCATA